>JBQTIE010000278.1:0-4957 GCA_052389315.1 Acidobacteriota bacterium | reverse complement strand
TTGACAAGATGAGTCAAGTTTCTCCGTCAAGGCGACTGCCCCGCCGGAGGCGGGGCAAGACAACATCATGGCTAACGAGGCCCTGCTTGCGTCACATGCTTGGCGGTCTGAGGCAGGGCCTCGTTAGCCATCCACTTCCGTTGCCGGCGCACCGACGTCGCCGGCTTGCGCATCGACGTGATGGCGCACATGCGCGGCGTAGCGCCGTTCGCCGAGCTGTGGGCGCGGCGCACCACGTTTTCGTTCGGCGAGGAAACGCTGGAAGTGATGGGACTGCCCGATCTGGTCGCCGCCAAGAAGACCCAACGTGACAAGGACTGGCCGATGATTCGGCGCCTGGTCGACGCCAACTACCTGAATCACCGCCACGAGCCGACGCCGGAGCGCCTGCGCTTTTGGCTTCGAGAGCTTCGAACTCCGGAACTCCTGATTGAGGTCATCACGGGTCACCAGGACATCGCCGCCGCCCTCACCAAGGACCGGCCGCTGCTCGCGGGAGGAGCCGGCATGACCATTGCTGGCCTGGCGCACGCACTTCACGAAGAGGAGGCCGCCGAGCGCCAGCGCGACGCGGCATACTGGAAACCGCTTCGCGAGCGTCTCGAAGCGCTCCGCCGTGCCGCGCGGGACAGCTGAGCCGTCCACCCGGCGCGCGCACGGCAACTTGTCGGGTGCCACGAAGCCTTGAACGTCCAAAAACAACCGTTCATTGGAGCACCTTGTCGCCTCGGTTCGCGGGGCAATCCTGGCACCGGCCACGTCTCAGCCTTCGCTTGACATTGCGCACGCGCCACGAGCACGTCTGACAGATACGTGACCCGGTTCGTGGATGACGAAAGCTGATTTCTCGCGGACCCCTGCGACAGTAGGCGCAGTACCCACGCGGACGGTTCCGTTTCTGACCCGTGAGGAAGGCCCAACAGCCCAGGCAGATGCGGTCACCATCGACGGGATGGCGTTTCGAGATGCTTCTCGTCCTTCCGCAGGAAGGACAACATCCTCGGGGGTAGCGTGCGGCTCGACTTTGCGCCGTCCCAGCGCGACGTGCGTGACGGGCAGTCTCGGATCTGGCGCGTGCGGAGAAATCAGCCATGTGCGAATCGGAAGCGACCGTCAACGACGACAAAGCACGCCTGGGCGACGGCGGGGCTGCGTTCCGGTCGATGCTAAGTCAGGGACCTGAAAATCGCCTGAAAGGCTAAGCCGCCTGCACGCGCGGGATGCGTACGTCGAACACCGAACCCTTTCCCGGTGTGCTGTCGACGTGGATGGACGCGCGATGCGCTTCGGCAATCCAGCGGGCGATCGAGAGGCCGAGCCCGGCACCGCCCAGATCACGCGATCGCGCGGGGTCCACACGGTAGAACCGCTCGAAAATAAGGGGAATCTGCTCGGGCGGGATACCAATGCCAGTGTCCGCCACACGAATCACCGCAGCCCCGTCCACTGAGGCGGCGACACGCACCCGGCCCCCGTCCAGCGTGTACCTGACGGCGTTGTCAATCAAGATCACGAACAGACGTTCGAGCGCCCTCGGGTCGCCGCGCACCGGGATCGATTCGTCTCCGATCTCCTGCTCGACGGAAATGTGTTTCGCCTGCGCCAGCGGTTCGCAACGGCTGGCCGCGTGGCGCAGTAATGCGGCGATGTCCACGACCTCGAAGGTGAGCGTTTCAGACCCCGCATCGACGCGGGCAAGCGTCAACAGGTTACTAATCAGCCCACTCATTCGCTCGGCTTCGATGAGGATGTCGGTGAGTGCCTCGCGGTACTCGTCGACGTCGCGCGGGTGCCGCAACGTGAGCTCCGCGGTGCTCCGGACGAGTGCCACCGGCGTGCGCAGTTCGTGAGACGCGTCCGCAGTAAACCGCGTAATCTGGCTGAAGCTCGCCTGTAGGCGGGCCAGCATGTCATTGAAGGTCGCCGTCAGGCGCTGCAGTTCGTCGGTGGCACCGGGTAGCTCAAGCCGTCGAGACAGATCCTCGGCCGTCGTGGCGCGCGCAGCCTCCGTGATGGCGTCGACGGGCGCCAGTGCCCGTCGACTCAACCAGTATCCCGCAGCTCCCGCGAGCCGGAGCACGGGCGGGAGGGACGCCAAGAGCAACCACCGGAAGCGCGCGAGAATGGCATACGCCTCGGCGACAGGCGCTGCAAGTTGAGCCGTGTACACCTTCCCGGCGACCGTGACGGGCGCCGAAAGGACGCGCAGCACCTGGCCGTTGCGTTCAATCGTGTCGTATCGGGGGTCTCCCGCCATCGCCAGCGCTGGCTCGATGTCGTACTCACGAATAGATCGCGATTGAAAGAGCGAGGCTCCGTCAGGGCCACGTACCTGTAGGAGATCGCCGCCCGGGCGCAGCCCCGAGTGTTCCCGCAGCTCCTCTTGCAGCAGCGGTAGTGAGGCAGCGGGATCGAAGCGTTCGAGCATGCGCTGCACGCCCTGCAGCCGTGCCCGCAGCTCGTCGTCGATCACGGCCTCGACGCTCGTGCGCGTCACCAGCAGGATGGCCACTGCATAGGCGACAAACATCAGCGCAACGATGCCGAAGTACCACAGCGTGAGTCGGGCGCCGATGGGGAGCGCTCTCATGACGACTCGTCCTCGCGAAGCGTGTATCCGACCCCGCGGACCGTGTGGATCAGTCGCGCGGGCTGCCCGTCGGTGAGTTTTCGCCGCAGTAATCGAATGAACGCATCGAGCGTGTTCTCCTCAATCGTGCTGCCGACACCCCAGACGGCCTCGATGATCGTCGCGCGAGACACGACGCGGCCCTTTTGTCGCATCAGCATCTCGAGCAGCACATATTCGGTCCTGCTCAAGTGCACGCGCTTGTCACCACGGAACACGCGGTGCGTCGACGGTTCCAGCGTCAGATCCGCGACGCGAAGGCGGCTCGACGGCTCGACCGGCCCTCGCCGGGACAGGGCCCGGAGCCGCGCCAGCAGCTCGTCGAATGCGAATGGCTTGGTCAGATAATCGTCGGCGCCTGCGTCCAGTCCGCGGACGACATCGCCCGTCGCGTCCCGGGCCGTGAGCATGAGAATCGGCGTCCTGATCTGCTCCTGACGCAGTCGTTGCGCGACCTCCAACCCGTTCAGCCCGGGAAGCATCACATCCAACACGATCACGTCGAATGCGTACGTGTGACCGAACAGGAGGCCTTCGGGACCGTCGCCCGCCACCATGACGGCGTGCCGCTCTTCTTCCAAGCCTTTCCGGAGCAGTCTCGCCAGCTTGGCGTCGTCCTCCACCAGGAGAATGCGCACTCAACTCCTCGTACCGGCCTGCCGGCTACATCACGCGCTCGCTACGAGACCGACGCCAAGGCAATCGCCGCCCACGCCGTCGCGGAGGCCGAGTTGAATTGGTCCACGCCGTGCGGGAAGCCGGTCTCGAAGTACGGCTGGAATCCGAACGCGCGCGAGCGAACGAACCACGTTCCGTCGTCGAGTTGGGTCCGAAGCAAGTACGCGACGCCTCGCTGATAGGCGCGCTCCGCGCGCGGCATGTCGGTGGCTTCCAAGGCAAAGAGCGCCTGGCCCGTGGCATACGCGTCCGACTGCATCGTCGGCAACTGCGCCCAGCCGCCATCGTCCCGCTGGAGCGCCACCAGCCGCTGGGTCTGTGCCGCGATCTCGCGGGCGGGCACGCGTGCCCAGACGAGCCCCAGCAGCTTGAACGCTTCATCCTGTGTCGATGCAGGAGTCGCACGGCGGAGAAACGCGAGCGCGCGCTCGGCACTCGCCCTGGCGTCCCCGCGCAGCCCGGGCGGCGCGTACACCGCCAGCCCACGAATGGCCATCGCTGTAAATGGGATACGGCTGTTATCCGCCTGCGGGGGGCGAGTGTCGAGAAACACCCAGCTTCCGTCCGACCGCTGGGTGCTGATCAGATTCGATGCCGCCGCATCCGTGATGGGGTCCGGGGGGACGTTGGCGTCCGCGAGCGCCACGAGCCCATAGGTCAGCTCGTTGGCGCCGCCGCCATCGCGGCTTCGCGCCAGCATCAGGTTCTCCCGCCGGCTGCTCCAGACGTCGAGGATCGCACGAATTGGATGCGTTCGAGCGGTCTCCTCGACGGCGATGCCCTTGGCCTCGGCACGCGCCACGGCCATCAGGGGAAGCGTCTGGTGGTGACACGAGATGCAGTTCCGCTGCTTGTAGAGAACTGGCCCGCCGGGTGTCAGGCGGTTGAGAGCGGCCGTTACTGCGGCTCGTGCGCTTCGTGGCGTGCTGACCGGTGAGGGTGCGGCGACCGGAGCGGCCGGTGGTGCGCCGGCCTCTCGAAGCACGGCGACCACTGGCGTGTCACCCTGCAGCAACGCCCAGTCGAGGGCCGTCCGACCGGCGGCGTCACGCGCGCGCACATCGGCGCCCTTGTCAATGAGGAGGCGCACCATCGACGGATCTGGACGGGTCGCAGCCGCAGCCATCATCAGCGGGGTGACCTCGTGTTGTCCGCGTGCGTTGGGATCCGCGCCACGCTCGAGCAGCGCGCGCACGGTGTCGAGGTGTCCCTCGAAGACGGCGTTTGCGACAATTGGGAATCTGCCTCTTGGATTCGGATTGACGCCTCTGTCCAGGAGCTCGCGCACCAATGCCGCGTCGGACAGACTCGGAAACGTCGTCAGCGGCGCTCCTTCCAGCGGCATCAGCTTGTTGACGTCGAGCCCGGCGTCGGCGAGGACTCGACGTACCTCCGGACGCTCGCCGAACACAATCCGGAGCAGCTCAGTCTTCTCGGCCGCGTTGCTCGTCGGATCGGCTCCGCGCGCAAGCAGCACCCCCACCGCCTCGAGGTTTCCGCGGCGCGCGGCGGTGACCAGCGCCGACTACAACCGTGCCTACGGCGTTGATGTGGGGTGGCAGGCGACGACAAACGGGCGCGTGTCCGCGTTTCTGGCGCGGACAGACTCGGCGCGCGAGCGAGGTGCGTCGGACTACGCCGGGCGCGCGT
>JBQTIE010000277.1:0-1541 GCA_052389315.1 Acidobacteriota bacterium | reverse complement strand
TGGGCGGCCAGGGTTACGGAACGACGACCGTATCGCCAGGCTTGAGCTCGATGTTCTGCCGGAGGTTCCGGCGCTTCTTGACTTCGTCGTAGTTGAAGCGGTAGCTCATCGGCCTGCCGTTCTCCGTCCGCAATACCGTGATGTGTTTCTCATCCGCGTACTCGAGCACGCCTCCGGCAATCGTCAGGAGCTGCAACACCGAAATGGGGCTGGTCAGTGGATACACGCCTGGTTTGGCCACCTGACCGGTGATGAACACCTTGCGACTGTTGATCTGCTTGACGACGACCGCGACCGTCGGCTCGGTGAAGTACCTCTCTGCGGCGTCGTTGATGTTCTTGCGCAGCTGCTCAGGCGTCAGGCCTGCCGCCTTGATCTCGTTGAGGAGCGGCAGCGTGATGCGTCCGTCTGGTCGGACCGACACCTCAGTGGTCATGTCCTTTTCGCGCCAAAAGACAATGGTGAGAACGTCGTCCGGGCCGATGAGATAGTCCGGAGGCGTCTCGACGCTGTTCGACGCCGCAGCCGACGCGGGAGGGGCGGATTGACCTGGCCCACGCGCCGTGGCGTTCTGGCCTGCTGCCGTCGCCGGCGCCAGGCACACGAGAAGTGCCGCCGGGCCGACCAGTGCGAGAACAAGGCGAGGCGCGGCCATCACCGATACTCCTTGAAGGGCACCTGACAATCGTGCTTGCGCAGGAAGTTCAGGAACTTCTTGTAATCCCGCGACTCCATATTGAAGAGACGCGCGACGATCTTGTAGTTGCCGCGCGCCTCCTCGAGCCCCTTGCGGACCAGGTCGCGAACGTTCGACCGCGTGATCTCCCGCTGCATGTAGAGGGGATAGACCACGGTCCAGAATGACTCGCGCTCCTCCAAGAGGCGCTTGTAGAGATCATCGGCGACCGTCCGTCTTCGCTCCTTGCGCGGCCGGAGCCCAACACCCTGGCGAACTCGAATCTCGATGGGCAGATCCTCGGGACGAACGGACTGGTCACCACCAGTCACGGCCAGGCGCTCGATCACGTTCTCCAGTTCTCGGACATTGCCCGGCCAGTGATACTCGGTCATCGCCGACATCGCCTCGGGCGAGATCTCGCGAGGCGCTGAACCACCATTGCCAGTGAAATGTCGGAGGAAGTGCGCGGCCAGGAAAGGAATATCCTGCTTGCGCTCACGCAGCGGCGGGACGGTGAGGTGGATCACGTTGAGCCGGTAGAAGAGATCCTCCCGGAAGCCGCCGTGAGCGATCATGTCGCGGAGGTTGCGGTTGGTGGCCGCGAGCACTCGCACGTCTACTCGACCCATGACGCGGTCGGCGCCGACTTTCTGCAGCTCGCCCGTTTCGAGGAATCGCAGCAGCAGCCCCTGCATCCTCATCGTCATCTCGCCGATTTCATCGAGGAACATGGTCCCCGAATCCGCCATCTCGAGCTTGCCGAGCTTGTCGCGATAGGCCCCCGTGAAGCTGCCCTTGACGTGCCCGAAGAGCTCGGTCTCCAGCAGCGTTTCGGACAGGCCGGCGCAGTTGACCGCGACGA
>JBQTIE010000276.1:0-24211 GCA_052389315.1 Acidobacteriota bacterium | reverse complement strand
GCCGGCACGCTGCCCGGCATGATTCTCGGCACGGCCGCGTACATGTCGCCGGAGCAGGCGAAGGGCTTCGAGGCCGATCAGCGCAGCGACCTCTTTTCCTTCGGCTGCATCCTCTACGAGCTCCTCACCGGCCGGCAGGCGTTCGAGGGCGACACCGCATCGGAGATTCTCGCGTCGGTGCTCAAGAGTGACGCCGACCTGACGGCGTTGCCGTCGCGGCTCAACCCGCGGCTCGTCGAGCTGTTGCGGCGCTGCCTGGAGAAGAACCCGAAGAAGCGGTGGCACGCGGCGGCAGATGTGCGCGTCGAACTCGAGTCGGTCGCCGACCAGGCCATGGTCGCCGACGAACCCCGAACGGCAGCGCCTGCTCCGGCAGCCATCCGGACGCGCGTCTTGGCGCTCGGCGCTGCCGCGCTGGCCGGCGCGGCGATGGCCGGATAAGCGGCGTGGACGCTGAAACCAACGCCCGCGCCTCTCGCACGATTCACGGTCGACTTGGCGGAAGGCGAGGAATTCACCAACAACGCGAGACGGTTCGTGGACCTGTCCCCGGACGGTGCCACGCTCGCGTACGTCGCCGTCCAACGACTCTACCTGCGGGACCTGGATACCCTCGAGCCGCGAGTCCTTGTCCCTGGCCCCGTTCCCGTTCCCGCCAATCCGACGTTCGCGCCGGACGGCCAGTCCCTGGCCTACAGCCTGTTCAGCGGGGCGGCGGGGCAGATCAAACGGGTGGCGCTGACCGGAGGCCCCTCGGTCACGGTGTGCGAGGCCGACCTGGTAGCCGGCATGCGCTGGGACGAGCACGGCATCGTGTTTGGACAGGGCCCGAAAGGCATTCTCCGAGTCTCGCCGAACGGGGGCACGCCCGAGGTGATCGCGACCGCGGGCGCGGACGAGCACCTGGGCTCGCCGCAGATTCTCCCCGGCGGCCGGGTGCTGCTCTACGGTGTCAAGAAGGCTGGCGAGAGCTGGGATGCCGCGCAGATCGCCGCCCAGCCACTCGACGGCGGCGAGCGCACGGTCCTGATTACAGGCGGCGCCGACGGCCGGTACCTGCCGACGGGCCATCTCGTGTACGTGCGGTCGGGGGTGCTGCTGGCCGTCGGCTTCGACGTGGATCGGCTGGCGGTGGTTGGCGGGGCCGTTCCCGTCGTGGAGGGAGTCCGCAGGTCGATCACCTCCGGCTCCTCCGGCTCCGCGCAGATGAGCATCTCTTCGAACGGAACACTGGTCTACGCGCCGGGCGTGGTGAGCGCGGAGTCGCCGGCCAACGACCTCGCCTTCTTCGATCGCAAGGGCGAAAACCAGCCGCTGAAGCTGCCACCAGCCGTTTACCGGGCGCCGCGTGTGTCTCCGGACGGGCGGTTCGTGGCGCTCGAAACCGACGATACCAGGGAAGCCATTGTGTGGGTGCACGAGCTCTCGGGCTCGAGCGCCCTCCGCCGGCTGACCTTCGGCGGAAACAACCGCGCGCCCCTGTGGTCGCCGGACGGGCTGTGGATTGCGTTTCAGTCGGATCGAGAGGGCGACCGGGCGATCTTTCGTCAGCGCGCCGATGGATCCGGCGCGGCCGAGCGCCTCACCAAGCCCGAGCAGGGCTCGGAGCACATTCCGCAGGACTGGTCGCCCGACGGCGAACGTCTGCTCGTGACCGTTCGTCGGGATCCGCGGGAGTTCACGCTCGTGACGACGACGCTGAAGGATCGCACGCTGGCTCCGTTCTCGGATGCGCGGTCGTCCACCATGATCAATGCCGCGTTCTCTCCGGATGGTCGGTGGATTGCGTATCAAGGCCGCGACGCTGCCGGCAACGTCGTGTATGTGGAGCCGTTCCCAACCACGGGCGCCAAGTACCTGTTGCCCCGACCCGGCGCGGGTCACCCGACATGGTCGCCGAAGGGCGACGAGATCCTCGTGAACTGGGCGCCGCAGGCAAGTGCCATCGTCGCGGTGAAGACGACGCCCAGCTTCGCGTTCGGGCAGCCGGCAGCGTTTCCGCGTAATGGGCGCGGCGAACCCAACCCCACCACCGATCGGACCAACGTGGACTTCATGCCCGACGGGCAACGGCTCGTCGGCGTACTGCAGATTGGCGCGGTGCCGGGTGGGGGCGCCAGCGACCTCGTCGTCGTGCTCAACTGGCAAGAGGAGCTGAAGCGACTCGTGCCGACCCGCTAGCCGGAAGCACCGGGGCTAAGGGCACGCCTAGCGCGAGATGGCGAGCCCAGCGGCCGGCGCGATTAGCGCGTCATTGATGCGGATCCCGGGCAAGGTCGCGGCTGGCCCTGGCATCCTTTGATCTCGCCTGCGAGCGGGGCTCTTAGACCGCCGGAACGCCGACGCTCCTCAGATACCCAAACGTTTCGTCGTAGAACTGCGGGAGTCGCGTGGGGTCGGCCGGATCGCCCGGCGGTACGAAGATGACCATGCCCTGCCGTGCCCGCGTCAGGAGGACGCGATAGGCGTTCAGCAGGTACCGCTGCCTATCTGGTTTGTTGACGTTGGTCCAGCCATCCCCACGGAACGAACGATACTGCCAACGGCTTCCGGCGAGCCGCAGATCGGCATCCCACGTCACACAGACCCAATCCACCTCGAGGCCCTGCACTTGAAACTCCGTGGCGGCGTCCTCCATGTAGTAGCTCGACCGCGTATCAGAAGGTTTGTCGAGGAACCAATGAATCGGGTCCACGCTGACCCGCACGTCGATGGCGTGAGGCTTCAACCTCATGGCTTGAGAGGACGCCACGAGGCCGTACTGCTCAGAGCCACGGGCATGCTCGCGAATCCAGGCCTTCGCCCGGGTCAGGTCGCGCGTTGCGACGATCGGGTAGCGGTCGGCGACTTGTCCGAGCACCTCGCGGGCGCCGATCTCGTCGCAGTCGAGCAGTGCCCTTACGAACGTCGAGACTTTCTCTGAACGGAACGACCGCATCGACGTCGCCAGATGCAGCCGGTCGTCGCGCACCAGATGAGCAGAGGCCGCGAGCGATGCGATTGACGACGCGGCAGAGTACTCAGACCCAGACAGATCTGGAGAGACATATGTGCGCCAGTGCGGGAATGCGCGCTCCACGGCCTCCAGCCATGCGGCGATGCCCGCCTCGCCGGTGTGGATCTCCTGCCCACCCCCGACCAGGCAGACAATCACGGCCCACGAGTCGTGGCGGTCGAGATACGAGATCAGGAACTCCGACTCCGATTGCGTGAAGTCGGCTCTGCCTTTGCGGCGCTTCATGAAGTCCGCCGTCTTCTCCCGATTCCAGGCGCGCTGAGCTTCGTCGAAGATGACAACATGGTCGCCCGGTGGCGCCGGGTCTCGGAGGCCTTCATCACGGAAGTGGTGGACGTTCTGGATGAACGGCTTCACCAGTTGCCGGATCACACCCTTCCGCACCGTTCGGTTCTGGCGCTCGAACTCGTCGCGCGTCAGGGCTTCCTGCAGGACTGCCACCAAGGGGCCGTTACCCGAGAGGAAGACCGCTCTGGCTTCGCCGAAGGTGCGGCGCCGGGTTGCCACGTTGAGCCCGACGAGAGTCTTGCCGGCCCCTGGTACGCCGGTGACGAACACTATCGCTTTCTCCCGACGCGCCCTCGTCTGCTCGATGATCTCCTCAACAGTGCCGGACGTGACCTGGAGGTTCTTTGCCCCAGCGTCGTTTCGCGTGATCGCGTCAACAGAGTGTCGCGAGTAGAGCGCTCGTGCCGCCTCGATGATCGTCGGTGTTGGGCGATATGGGGACCTGCCCCACGCATCTCCGTCCAGATCGGCTCCGTGGACCTGAGCCAACGCGTCTTCGATCGCGGCACGAAGATCGCTGGGAGTGGCTCTGCGGGGCGGTCGGACGCCGTCGGCGTGCGGCGGTTGCCACGCACCGTGATCGGCGCCGGTGGCGACCAGCAAAGGAAAGAGTGGCGCGCCGTGGCTCGACAGGTGGAAGTTCTTGAGGTCCAGGCCGTAGTCCCACGCCTGGTTGTACGCGTCGGTCGTGAAGCGCTTCTCACCGCATTTGAACTCCATTGGGAATACAGCCGGGCCGGCCACGAGGGCGGCGTCCATGCGGCTGCCCAGGCGGGGGACATCGAACTCAAGAAACAGCGTTCCCTGCAACCCGGCGAGCGTTACACGGAGGACGCGGATCTCCTCGTCCCACGCGTGCCGCTGTGTGGCGTCCAACGAGCCATGCGGGTCGGCCATGGCCAGCCGGCCCAACACCGCCTCTGGAGCCGTGGCGAGGAACTCGGCCACCGGTGCACCGTAGTAAGCGGAGGCTGCCCGATGATGTTCGGGAGCTGGCACGACCCAGAGCATAGCCTGCCCCCCAGCCTCTGGTTGCTCCCGGCAGTGAGGAGGTGAATTGAAGTGGCCGGGTGTCCCTCACCGAGCATCTCTTCGTCACGTCGTGCGGTGCGCGGGGTGGCTGACAACTCTAGCGCCGTGCAGGTCTGCTCGCTTCGCATCGCTTCGACGACCCGGCAATCCCGGTCACGATCACACGGTCACAAACCGCCGTGAGTCAGTGCCGGCGAGCCACCCCCACGAACCCGATATTCAGCTGGCGCCGCAAGCGCGGCGCGCTGCCACCGAGCGCGGCGCGCACCGACCACTCCACCTGACGCGCCGCGCCGTGCACCAGGTTGACGGCGACGATCCATCCAGCAGCATCCAGAGCCCGATGTTGTCGATGGCGATCGACGATGGCCCGGCCAACTCGAAGTCGAAGCCAGGTGCCAGCACGCCGACGATCGGCCGTCTCGACGCTCGCCCCGCGCTCGCGCGCGTGCCGCCAGCGCTCGGCGATGTCTGCGGCGATCTCTTCGACCACATCGAGATCGGCGGTGGGCATGGCGGCGCGCACGCGCCCGGCGCCACCGTTCGTCGTGGATGTTCATCGTGTCGCGCTCGGACACGTCAAGCCTCGCGCATGCGGACCACGCGGTCGAGCGCGTCGAAAAAGCGGGTCCAGGCCCTCGCCCGGGCTGGCCGCCGCTGGACGGCGTCCGTGTCGCCTTGCGCCGGCACCGTCACTTCTGTCGCCGCTCGACGGCACCGCGAAGCTTGTCCGCGATCGATCCGAAGCCCTTGGCCGACTCCGCCTCGCCGCGTTGGGTGTACTCGCGCACCTCGTCCGCTTCCTTCGCCTCCGAGACCGCCCGGCTGCTGAGACGAATCCGGCGCGCCGCGGCGTCGATGTCGAGGATGACGACCTCGAGTTCTGCGCCGATCGAGAACACTTTCTTGACGTCGGCATCGCGGGCCACGCCAGTGTCGCCGCGCGGGATGAGGCCGTCGATCCCGGGTTCGAGCTCGACGAAGACCCCGAACGGCGCGACGCGGGCCACCCGGCCGGTGCGAATCTGCCCCACCTCGTAGCGTGCCTGGACCATCACCCACGGGTCGTCGGCCAGCTGCTTCAGGCCCAGCGAGATCCTCCGGCCGTCATCTTCGACCCGAAGAACCTTGACGGCGATCTCGTCGCCGGGCTTGATCACTTGGGTCGGATCCGAGACACGTGACCATTCCATCTCCGACACGTGCAGAAGGCCCTGCACGCCGCCACCGAGGTCGACAAAGGCGCCGAAATCACGGACCGACGTGACCCGGCCGGTGATGACGGCGTCGACGACGATCGATCGACGCGTTTCAGCGGCAATGGCGCGTTGCTCCTCTTCGAGAATGGCTCGCCGGGAAACGATCAGGTTCCTGCCGCCCTCCGCATACTCGATGATGCGGAACTGGAAAACGCGCCCTTCGTACTCGGCCGGATCGGTCTGGCGGGTGATATCGATCTGCGACACCGGGCAGAAGGCCCGCTGACGGGCGACGCGCACCTCGAATCCGCCCTTCACGGCGCGCTCAACCTTGCCGTCCACAGGGAGGCCAGCCCGGAAGGCCGCCTCGAGCCGCTGCGCGCTGGCGGCGCCGAGCACCAGCTTCCGGGAGAGGGTCAGCCCTCCCGTGGTTGACACGACGGTGGCCTGAATGCGATCGCCAATCGCGAATTCGAGCCGGCCGTCGTCATCCTTGATCTCGCTGACGTCGATGTGGGCTTCGCTCTTTCCGCCCACGCTGACCAGCGCCACCTCGGAGCCGATCGAGACGATGGTGCCTTCGATGGTCTGACCCTGCTCGATTCGCTTCACGCGCTCGGAGGCTTCAAACAGCGCGGCGAAATCTTCTTCCGGGTCGTTCACACGGTGCTCCTCATGCTGCTTGACGGGGGAACCACCTCGTCTGTGAGGTCGCTCCATCATGGTGGCCATCATACCCAGGCCACACGCATGTGTCTGGATGGGTCTGAGAACGACGGCGGCGATCTCCCTGCCGCCACCACTGTGGTGCCTCAATCGGCGACGAATCGGGTCGACTCGACCCGGCCAGCCGCGATGAAGCCGGCAGCCGTAGCCGCGTCCACCACCTCGGCGACGAACGGCCAGAGGGCCGGCGCCCCCTCCCGGATCGGCTCCATTCGCCGCAGAACGGCCTCACGGGTGACGGCATGGCTGCGCCACGTGCCGCCGTCGCCGCCGCCCCAGTTCTGCAGGAGGCCCGAGAACCGATCGAGCGCGTTGGCGAACTGCGACTCCCGAGTCGCGCCCGCCTCGAATTCGTCCCAGAGCGCGCGGAGCTCGGTCTCGAGATCCGGCGGGAGCAGGGCGAAGAGCCGATCGGCCGCCGCCGCCTCCCGCGCGGCCTTGTCGTGGTGGGCGGGCTGATCGTAGGCAAACGTGTCGCCGGCGTCGATCTCCACCAGGTCGTGCACGAGCAGCATCCGGACCGTGTGCGGCACGTCGGTGCCCGGCGGGGCGTGTTCGGCGAGCACGTGCGCCATCGTTGCGAGATGCCAGGAGTGCTCCGCGCTGTTCTCGAGGCGCGACCGATCGATCAGCGCCGTGCGCCGCCACACCGACTTGAGGCGATCGATCTCCCTGAGGAACGCGATCTGCTGCACCAGACGATTCGGCATGTCCGATCGTCGCACAGTCTCGCGAGATGCGCCCCCCCGAGACGAGGAGTCGCGGCCTGTCCCGAACTCGACGCGCATTGCCGAGACGACGGCCGCCCGTAAGCTCGCGCTGACGCTGCTGGCGAGCTTCGCCGCGCTCGCGCTCCTGCTCGCCAGCCTGGGTGTGTACAGCGTGATGGCGATCTCGTGGCGTTCCGCACGAGCGAGATCGGCATCCGCATCGCGCTCGGCGCGGCGCCCGGCGCGGTCATGCGCATGGTGCTCGGCCACGGTCGCCGGCTCACGCTCGCCGGCATCGCACTGGGCCTCACGGGCGCGCTCGCGGTGTCGAAGCTGATGCAGCAGTACCTTTTCGAGATCGATTCGTCGGACCCGCTCGTCTACTTCCTGGTGTCGCTCGTGCTGCTGCTGGTGGCTGAGTGCGCCTCGTGGTTCCCGGCATCGGCGTCCGACTCGTCACTGGTTCCTCAGCACCGTGGCCGGCTGCAGGCGCATCGCGCGCAAGGCGGGAACCGCGCAGGCGAGAACCGCCACCACGAGCAGTAGCGCTCCGGCCATCGCGTACGCCAGGGGGTCGGACGCGCCGACACCAAACAGCAGCCCCGCCATCAACCGCGTGCTTGCCAAGGCCAGCCCCAGACCCACCGCGGTGCCCACGCCGACCACCGTCATGCCTTGCCCGATGACCAGGCGCGCCACATCGGCCCGGCTGCCGCCGAGCGCCATGCGAATGCCGATCTCTTTCAAATGCTGCTGGACGTAGTAGCCCATGACGCCGTAGATGCCGATCACCGAGAGCAGCAACGCCACCGACGCGAAGCTGGTCACGAGCAGCGACAGCGATTGCGGGCGTGCGAGCGATTGGTCGACAAGCGCGGTCATGGACGCCACCCTCGACACTGGTGCCGACGGCTCGAGCTCCCGGACGACCTGCTGCAGTGCCGCCGTTATCGTGCTCGGGTCACCGTGTGTCCGGACCACGATGAAGCGGGACGTGGATCCTGCGAGCGGGGTGTAGACGGTGCCGTCATCCGGCCGATCGAGGCCGGCGTACTTCACCTGGCTCACGACGCCGACAACGGAGGTCCATGGACACGTTGTGCACCCGCCGCCGCGCAGCCGCTGTCCAACAGCGCTCTGGTTCGGGAAGAACCGCCGAGCCCAGGCACGATCGACCATGATCGACAGCAAGTCGTCGCGCCGCGCGTCATGCTCGTCCAGCAGGCGGCCCTCCACCAGCGTCAGTCCGAGCGTGCGTACGTACTCGGGCGTGACGGCCACCCACGGAGTAATGGGCTGCGACTGACCAGGGGGTGTCGGGGATTGCTCGAGATCGAAATTGTTCCGGTCGCCGACGTTGTTCGGCGGCAATCCGTTCGAAAAGGCGACCGATGCGACCTCCGGCAGCCCCTCGACCTTGCGTTTCAGCTCATCCCAGAACTGGTTGACGCGGTCGTTGTCGCCGTACTGCGCGGCCGGCAGACGAATCGAGCCGGTGAGCACGCGGCCAGTGTCGAACCCCAGATCGACCTGCCTCAAGCGATCCAGGCTGTCGAGCAGCAACGCCGCGCTGATCAACAGCGGCAGCGTGATGGCGAACTGTGCCGCGACGAGGCCGCGGCGAAGCCGGCGAGCACCCGCGCCCCCGGTCACGGTTCGACCGGACCGCATCGCGGCATCGGCCGGTCCGGGAGTGCCGTGAAGCGCCGGGACGAGACCGAAGATCAGCGCGCTCGAGATCCCGAGTCCGGCCATGAGCCACATCATCGCGGCGTCGAACCTGATCTCCTGAGTGCGCGGGAAGTACGTGGCGCCTTGCGCCTGAAGCAGCTGCATGCCCGCCCACGCCAGGCCGGCGCCGAGTGCCACTGCCCCGGACGCGAGCAGGACGCTCTCCGCCAGCAGATAGCGGAGCAGACGTCCACGCGAGGCCCCAAGCGCTGCGCGGACGGCAAGCTCCGTCCGCCGGCTCGTCAGGCGCGCGATCAACAGGTTCGACGCGTTGGCGCACGCGATCAACCACACGAGTCCGACGGCCGCGAGCGCAAGCCCGGCCAGCGCGCTGACATCTCCGACGAGGTTCGTCTTGAGGTCCTCCATGTTCCACGTCGACTTGTCGTCCTGGTAGGACGACTCCCAGACAGGGAAGAGGGCGCGGTTGATGGCATGAAGCTCGGAGATGGCAAGCGCCCGGTCCGCGCCGCGAGGCAGACGCGCGATCGCCGAGTAGAGGAACGGCCCCTTGCGCGTGGGCGGTGTGAATTGCTGAATCAGAAACAGGTCGTAGCGTCGCTCCAGCGGCCCATCTGACGCCGGCAGCACGCCGATCAGCGTGTACTCGACGCCGTCGAGCCGAACCGGCCGCCCGATCGCGTCGGCGCGGCCGCCGAGCCGTTGCTGCCAGAACGCGTGAGCGGCGACGGCCACTTGCGGGCTGCCCAACCTGCCGTCCTCTTCCGCGAAGTCGCGGCCCATCGTCGGCGTGATGCCGAGGACCGCGAAGAACCCCCAGGACACAACCCGCGTCTGCAGCAGCTCGGCGGTGTCGCCGTTGGTGAAGGTGACGGCACGGTCGGTGTACGTCGCGCTCCGCTCGAACCGCGTTTGCTGCTCGGTGAACGCCAGGTAATCGACAACCGAGAATCGGAACTTGAAGGGCGGCGTGTCCGTGTAGAGGCGCACGAGCCGTTCCGGCTCCGCGTAGGGCAACGGCCGAAGCAGCGCGGCGCTGATCGCGCTGAAGATCGCGGCGGTGGCCCCGAGGCCGAGACCGACCGTGACGATGATCGTGAGGGTGAGGACCGGGGCGCGCAGCAGGCTGCGGCAGCCGATACGGACGTCGTCGGCCAGATCCTTGAGCAGCAGCGTGCGTTGCATCACGGTTTCCTTTTCTTCGTCCTGTTGGCGGCAGTAGCGACGCGTCGCCTCGAGATCGCCGAACTGTCGCAGCGCTTCGGCCCTGGCGGCCTGTGCGGACAGCCCTTCGGCGATCAGCTCCTCGATCCGCAGATCGAGGTGCAGGTTCAACTCCTCGTCCACGTCGGACATGACGGAGCGGCGTCGCAGGTACCAGAACGGCCGCCGCCGGGTCATCTCACGCGTCCTGCAGCACCGCCTCGATGGCCCGCACGTACCGGCGCCAGGTGGCAGTCGCTTCTCGCAGCCGGGTCCGTCCAGGCGCGGTCAGCGTGTAATGACGGGCCCGCCGGTTGTTCTCGGAGGGGCCCCACTCGGCATCGACAAGACCGTGCCTGAGCAGACGATGGAGCGCCTGGTACAACGCGGCGTCTTCGACGGAGAGCTCGCCGCGCGTCTCGTAGCGGACCATCGACGCGATGGCGTAGCCGTGACGGGGTCCCGTGGAGAGGCACCGGAGGACCAGGAGATCAAGTGTTCCCTGCAGCAGCGTCAGCGGCGCCATGACGTTCTCCCCTTAGACGCTACGGGGGGAGCCATTGGTTGCCATCGGACCGGCGCTCGCGTCGGGTTCGCCCGACGACCCGTCCTGGGCAGGGCCGGGGAGCCTCGATAGCCGTGCGTCGCACGAAGGGCTGATGGACACCATCAGCACCAGGCCGCCCATGCCAAGCGAGTCGAGCTGGCGGGCGTCTTCGCGCGGCGCTTCCGCGGCATGCGCGTGGCCTCCGGCCTTCACGACTTTCGGCACGGCCAGCTCCGGCCCCATGTGCAGCATGTAGTGACAGTGAAAGAGCCATCCGCCCGGGGCCAGCGGTGTCCACGTCATGTCGAAGGTTGTGCCGGGCAGCATGTATTCGGTCACCACGGTGCGGCGCTCGTCTGCGGGATATGACGTGTACCGTTCGGCATCGCCGGCGCCGAGCACCGAGGGCGAGAAAGAGGCTGTAGCGTCGAGACATTCGGTTCTCCCAAATGACGAGGCCTGCACTCGTTCCCCGCGCGCTGGTCAGGCCGACGTGCCCGGCGGTGAGGCCTTTCGTCGGATGAGCTCGTGTGGTGTTGATCTCAACAGTGGATACTCGAGCCAGCCGCCTGACGTGCGGCTTGGCGTTCAGGCCGCGCCGATCGCTGGTCGCGGCGTTTGCGACCCGGGGCTTGTGCGCCGATGTGCTACGGACGGTTCTTACCGAGCACGAGTTGATCATCGGAGAAGTCGTCATCGATGAGCTCCGTGAGGTGCTCACGCAGCGCCTCAGGGTGGCGCCCACGGTGGTGGCGGACATCGTCGCCCTGCTTCGAGCCCAGGAAGTCGTCGCGAGGCCGGCCTCCCCGTCGGACGTCGTCGTACGGGACCCGGACGACCGGTGGATTGTGGCCTCAGCCGTCGCCGGTCGAGCGGATGTGCTCGTGACCGGAGATCAGGATCTCCTGGCCACTGCTGCTCGGGCACCGCTCACCATTCTGAACCCGCGAGGCCTCTGGGATCGTCTCCGTTCCGGAAGGTGATCCGCCCTCTTGCGCTTGGCCAGCGTTCGCACCTGAGCCGCGCGGCCGGGCGACAGGATCGCACGGACAGGCGGGTGCGTCGGCTTGATTCGTCTGTTGGGTGGCAGATCTAATACGGCAGATCCAGCGGCCCACGTCCCACGTGATCCGGCGCCGGATCACGGGGGAACTGAACCGCCTCGATCTCCTGCCGGCCTTCGAGTAGCGCCTTGGCCACCCGGTGCATGCCATCCATGACCGTTCCGTCCGTGGCGAGGATGATGGGGAACGACAGGTCCGCTTTATTGATCAGGCGAATGTGTTCAAGCATGGCTCGCCACGTTGGTCGTTCGTCTTCACCGAACCATGCCTGATCCAGTTCACGAATCGTGGCGATCGGTACGGATTGTCGTCGCAACGTACTGGATAGATTGACCAGGCGATCGACGTCCCATGCGAGCATGCCGCGGTCGGAGTGCCGAAAGAAGTACTGTTTTCGCATCTTGTGAGCCGTCCATCAGTGTCTCCGAGTCTGCGGTCTGACGCCGCTCACGTCGCGGAATGTCCAACGAGCGGCCTCCAGAAGCTCGGCGACCGGCCCGCCAGACGTCAGGAGCACATCATCGCCCCCCGGTGCCGTCGGTTGTATGGAATCAAACGTACTGATGTCGGAATTCAGCGCGGAGGCGCAGATTCAAGGATCGGTCGCCGCGCGGCGTCAGGTTAGCATGTGCCATCGGATGCCCGCGTGGAGAGGTGGATGCGCTCGCTGGTACTCGCAATTACTGTTGCCATGTTCCTGCCGGCATCACCCACCGGCGCACAGGGCCCGACGGCGACGATCCGTGTCCAGGTGCTGGCGTCGGCGAAGCCCGTTGAGGGGGCGGAGGTGATGGTTGCTGGAGGGACTCAGCGCACGGACGCCTCAGGGACGACGGTCATCACCACGGCTCCCGGCACGGTCGAGATCAGCGTCGTCAAGACGGGCTTCGTTTCTGCGACGGTCTCGGTAAACGTCGTCGCCGGTGCCGTGCATGACGTGGTCGTCGAGTTGCAGCCGCAACCGACACTCGAGGAAACCGTCACCGTCGTGGCGTCGACACGGACAGACAAACGCATCGACGATCAGCCATTGCGTGTCGAAGTCCTGTCGCACGAAGAGATCGAGGAGAAGATGCTGATGACGCCGGGAGACATCGTCATGATGCTCAACGAAATGGGCGGCATGCGAGTGCAAGCCACGTCTCCCTCGCTGGGCGCGGCCAGCGTGAGGATTCAGGGCATGCGCGGTCGATACACCCGGATTCTGGCGGACGGCCTGCCGCTGTTCGGCGAGGTGGGCGGACTCGGGCTCCTGCAGATCCCGCCGATGGACCTTGGCCAGGTCGAGGTGATCAAGGGCGTCGCATCGGCATTGTACGGAGCCGGCGCCATGGGAGGCATCATCAATCTCCTCTCGCGACGTCCCGCCGCTGAGCCGACGCGCGAGTTCCTGCTCAACCGGTCGACCCGCGGAGCAACCGACGCCGTCGCGTTCCTCTCGACGCCCCTCGCCGGCGCCTGGAGCGCGTCGCTGCTGGGCGGCGGACACTGGCAGCAGACGGCCGATGTAGACGGCGACGCGTGGGCCGATCTGCCAGGCTACAGACGAGCCGTTGTCCGTCCTCGGCTGTTCTGGGACGGGGGCAACGGCCGGACGTTCGTGACAACGGCCGGCTTCACGTACGAGGACCGCGACGGCGGCACGCCGGACAACCAGGTGCTCGCGGCCACGGGCCTGCCGTACGCCGAAGCGCTCGAGACGCGACGTTACGACGCCGGCGCGGTGGGACAGTTTCTCATCAAGGAGCGATACGTTGTCACGGCTCGCGCGGCGGTGGCACGCCGAGGCCACGACCATCAGTTTGGCGAAGTCCTGGAACGCGATCGTCACGATACGGTGTTCGGGGAAGTGGCCGCGCGAGGATCTGCCGGCCGTCAGACGTGGGTGGCTGGCCTCGCGCTCGAACGCGATGCCTACGTCGCGCGCGATGTTCCGCGGTTCGACTACACGTTCACGGTGCCAGGCGTGTTCGCGCAGTACGATCTCACCGTGACGCCGGCACTCGCGATCTCATCGAGCGCCCGGCTGGACGTGCACAGCGAGTACGGCACCTTCATCAGTCCGCGTGTTTCTGCGCTCGCGCGCGCCGGCCGCTGGACGAGCCGCCTGTCCGTGGGACGCGGCTTCTTTGCGCCGACGCCAATCACGGAAAACACGGAAGCGACGGGGTTGACGCGGTTGGCGATCCGGCGGCCGCTCGAAGCCGAGCGCGGCTTGAGCGGCTCGTTCGACCTGTCCCGCACGGACGGTCCGTGGTCGTCCACCGTGACCCTCTTTGCCTCGCGAATCAGTGATCCGCTCCACGTCGATCGATCACCGTCGTACGTCTTGAGGCCTTTGCCGGATCCGACGACGAACGTGGGCGTGGAGGTCCTGAGCACGCTGCGCCGTGAGCCGTTCTCGATCACCGCGACGTACACCTACGTGCGGGCGCGCGAAACCGTCGATGGCCTGGAGAGCGAAGTGCCGTTGACGCCGCGACACAGCGCGGGGATCGTCGGGATGTGGGAAGCGGAAGACGTTGGGCGCGTCGGCATCGAGTGGTACTTCACGGGGCGACAGCGCCTGGAGGAGAACCCGTATCGCTCCACGAGCGAGCCTTACATGATCCTCGGGCTCCTGGCCGAGAAGCAGTTCGGCGGCGTTCGACTGTTTGTCAACGGCGAGAATCTGACCGGCGTGCGGCAGACGCGAGGGGATCCGCTGCTTCGTCCGACGCGAGCGGCCGACGGCCGATGGACCGTCGACGCCTGGGCACCGCTCGAAGGCCGCACCATCAACGGAGGGCTGAGGGTTCGCTTCTGAGGTTGACCATGTTCGACGGGTTACCGTGCCTCATCGCCAAGCGGGAGCCCGTTGGGGACAGCCCGTGGCTGACGTCATCAGCTTCAACGTACGAATCGCTCATACCTCGCTGGGGAATTGCTCCGGCCAAACCTTGAGACCCGTTCGCCTGGACGCTTCCCAAAGCTGCTGATCGAACGTGCCCAGGACGATCTCCTCGCCGACGGATTCCTGCCAGCTCAGAGCCGACGCGAGTTGGACCGAGTCGTAACCTCGGAGCCCGTGCTCCCATCCCAGCCCTTCGGCGCGCTCCACCAGTGCTGCCGTAACCGGCACGCGCACGAGGTCCGGCCAATCTTCAGCGAACCTTCGTTGTGCGTTGCGCGCGACATCGTGTCTCACGAGGCCGAGCCGAGCAGCCTTGGCAAGCGCCGCGGCAACTTCAGCGCGGCTGACGATCGACGTTGCGACCATCTGGGCGTCCGCCGTAAACGCCATCGTCTCTCGCGAGCCGCGTTCCACGAGGTAGCGCTTGGCGAGTGCGCTCGCGTCGAGATACGCAATCACTCGCGATTCTGGACGACCAGGTCGGCGACGGTCTTCGGGCCTCGGACCTTGCCGGCCGGCTTTGCGGGCCGCAGCCGCCGTCCACTCCACGCAATCGCGCCGGCCTTCCTGAGAGCGTCAACGCGCTCGCGCAGCGACAGCGCCTCGGGAACGATTCGAGCGACAGGCTGGCCATGGTCGGTGACGACAATGGTCCTGCCGGCCCTGACTTCGCGGACGCATTCGCTCAAGGTCGACTTGAGCTCTCGGATGCCGATTCGTTTCTCTCGGTGTTCCATTGAGGCTACATTCTATCAAGTGTGGCCACAGGCGGCAAACGTTCAATGCACATCCGACCTGGAACATGCCCTGATGTTCTTGGGCAGGCGCGGGACGACGATTTCCTATCTCGCCTGGAGGGCGCGCGCCAGGGGCAGATCGGTGTCGGCGAGCGCGAGGAGCGGGCGGATCGCCGCCTCGCGAGCCTCGGCGTCCGCCTCGCGGCCCTGCGCGCGATAAAGCGTGGCGAGCGCCGCCTGCGCCCGGATCCAGGCCATGCCGCCCGAGGCGCCGAGAAACTCGTAGACCTGCGCGCGCATCGGGATGGTGGCTTCGAGGATCTCGAGGGCGCGGTCGGGCCCGCCGCTCTGCGCGTACACCGAGGCCAACTGTGCGGCCACCAGGCACGTGCGCTCCTGCCCGGAGAAACGGAGGCGCGTCCAGGCACGTTCGAGATGTTGCGCGGCGGTGGTCCAGTCCCCTCGCGCCGCCGCCAGCTCTCCCTCGGCGACCGTCGTCGTGGTGACGTTGCCATACCGGCGGCGAAAGTCCTCGATCCAGCGCTGGGCATCAGCCAACCGGCCGGTGCGGGGGCCCCACATGACGCGCTGATACGAGGGCGCGTCGTCCGGGCGTACGTCGCGGAGCATGTGCGAAACGAACGCGGCTGGGTCGTCGCATTGCATTGCGCCGAGACCGATCGCCTCGTGCCGGTATTCGAGCCCCATCCGCTCGAACGCGGCGCGGGCGTCCCGACAACGGCCCAGCCCGAGGTACATGCTCCCGACGCGCAGTGCGTACTGCTCGAGATCATCGCCCGTCATGTTCGGCAGCCGTGCGGCGATCGCGTCGGTGATTTGGCGCGCGCGGCCGACATCGCCCCGAACCCATGCGGCATGCGCGCCGACGAGATCGATCCAGGAGCGCCACGGGGCCCCGAGGGGAACGCCTGTCGCGACGAGCGCCGCCGCGCGGTCGACGAAGGGCGTGGCCGCGTCGAGATCGCCGCGCCACGCCACGAGCGCGCGCGCCGCCGGCAGCTGCGATCGCACGTCGTTCGGCCGCGTGGTGCCGTGCTTGACGGCGAGCGGCACCGCACGGTCGAAGCGGCCGAGCATTTCGTACGCGAGAATCAGGTTGTTGGCGGCCCAGTAGTGATTCGGATTGAGCTGCAACAGCGCTTCGTACGCGGTCACTGCCTCCGCCTGCAGGACCTGGAAGCGCACAGGGTTGCTCTGCCCTTCGAACGTCAGGGCGCTCGCCTCGATGAAGAAGCGCTCGGCGTCGCCGACGTGACGGGAAAGCGCACGGGCACGCAGCGCGCGTTCCAGCACATGCTTCCATGGGCGCCCCGTGTTGGCCATGGCGTGGGCGAGCAGGATGTGAGCCGACGCGAACTCGGGATCGCGAGCGATCGCGGCCTCGAGCAGCGTTGCGGCTGGCTCCCATTTGAACTGCATGCCGAGATCCATCGCGCTCGAGTAGAGCTGCAGGGCTTCGATTGAGGCCGTCGTCACCTGCTCGAGCCGCGGAGGCGAGACGATCGCGTCCACTCGTTCGCCGAGCGCCCGGCGCACCCACGCGGCCTGCGCGACTACGGCGTCGAGGACCGCGTCCTGCACGTTCACGTGCCGTCGATCGGCGGCAAGGCTCCGGCCGTCGGCGGCCGACACCAGCTCGACGCTGAGCGTGTAGGTGTCCGACAGCTTGTCGGCGCGGCCGGCGACGAGCACGCGGATGGCGCCGTCGCGCTGGCTGATCTCGCGGCCGACGCGCACGTCCACCGGCGTATCGAGCGGCCGCCGCATGAGCGCCAGCGCGTCGCGAACACGATCCGGGGACGCCACGCGCACGAACGGGGACGCCGTCAGCTCCTGCCGCAGGACGTATTCGAGCGTACCGGTGAACACCGGCTCGCCCGTGTGGTTCTCGAACGAGGTGACGAGGAGCCAGTCATCGGCCGTGAACGGCACCGCCGGCGTAGACATCCCGCCGGAACCAGGAGACCCGTTCCGCACGAGTGCAAGCGTCACGAGCACCGCCGCCACGATCGACGATGCCCCGGCGGCGAGAATGACGCGGCGCCTTCGAGGCGCCAGCGCCCGCACCCGATCCGCGGGCCACGGCGTCTCGGCCGCCGCGCCGTCTTCATCCCCCGCCCCGTTCGTGTCAGTCGTCGGCCGGTTGTGCCACCAGGCGTCGAGTTCCGACTTGAAGGCGTAGGCCGTGCTCAACCGGCTGTGGCGATGTCGATGAACCGGAAGGCCCTGCGTCTGCTCCCACCGCTGCACGGTGCGGACGTCGCGCCCGAGATACGCGGCGATCTCCTTCCAGGAGCTGAGACGACCATCGGGCCTCGAGGCCTCCGGCGGAGCTTCCGGAGGACGGGAAGTGGGGGGCTCTCGGGCGTCATCAGCGCTTGTCCTGACGATCGCTTGAGCGATGATCGCCGAGGACTGGAGGACCAGCGACTATTTCAGCCGCGCCGGGTCCGCCGCGTCGCTCCGCCAGCCGTCCCCTGCCGACGTGGTCGTCGTCGGCGACGGAAAGCAGGACGCTCAACTCGTGATCGACAGCGTCCGCCTCCGCCCGTCGTCCGGCTTGTGTGTACAAGGCCGACAGCCGATCCCGCGCACGCAACCACTCCCAGCCGTGGGCGAGCTCGCTCCGCTGTCGCGTCGCCCGTTGGAGGATGCGGATCGCCTCGTCTGGGTGCCCGGCGGCGTGGTGGGCGTCAGCGAGCTGCCGTGCGATCTTCAGCCCCTGGTTGGTCATCGATGGGAACAAGCCCGCTGCGACCGTCAGCCGGCGAATCGCCTCTTCGACCCGTCCCTCGGCCAGCGCCAGTTGTCCCGAGTACCACTCGTACGCCTGCCGGTTCCCGTGCTGCTGGTGGTAGGCAATCACCCGACGCGCAGCTTCGAGCAGACCGGCATCGATCAGATTTGATCCAACGAAACGCGCACTCTCGGCCGACCGGAATCTCTGGGAGAGAAAGTGAGCCAATTTGCGCTGATCGCCACGAAGCGCCAGGACGCGGCCTTGCTGCTGATCGCGAACGATGGGCTCGACCCACGACGGCCAGGTATGAATCAGCCTCTCGGCCTGCTGAAGACGACCGAGGGACAAATAGACCAAGAACAGTTGAGCTGTCGCATGGTCAGTCAGGTCGGGCGACAACTTTCGTGCCTCAGGCTCGAACGCATCCGCAATGTCCAACGCCTTCCGAAGGTCGTCCGAGAGCCACGCCTCATTGGCGTCGTAGAGCGAAAGCCACACCGCGGCCGACGGACCATAGTGGGTCAGCGGCACCCGAAGCTCCCGCGCCCGATCGACGTACCGGCGGGCGATGTCGAGATCGCCCTGTTGCATTGCGACTCGAGCGGCGTTCACCTGGGCGCCAGCGCTCGTCGGCCTCAGGTCGGCCAGGCGAAGGGACATTGCAAGGCGACGAGTGGCCCCGGGCTCCATCACCCCGGCCAGCCTCGACAAGGCCACGAGGTTGTCAGGCTCCACGCGAAGGATGGCTTCCAACGCGGCGGCGGCGCGATCCAGCGCCTCTTGTCGTGCCACGCCATCGTCCACGGCGTCGGCGCCCGGAACCCTCCAGAAGACGTACTGGGCTCGAAAGATCTGAGCTTCGGCTTCGATGCGCAAACGCTCGAGTCCCGGGGCTTGTGTGGAGGCGTCCAGCGCGCGCTCGACGTGCGGCAGCAGCGCGATCTTGTCCTGCGGTCGATTGCCGCCGCCGACCCGCGCCAACGTCATATGCGCCTGCGCGAACTGCGGGATCGATCGCGATGGCCTCCCGAAGCAGTTTTTCAGCCACCGCAGTGTTGACGGGAGCGCTCTCGTTCCAGCCCATGGCCTCCCACGCCCGAGTGTAGAGCTGGAGCGCGCGCAACGACGAGGTCGCCACTCTCGGGAAGCTCGGGAGGCTCCCTTGCCAGGACTCCACCGTTTCGCCCAACCGCCGGCGCACGTCGAGGGCAAGACGCCCGATCGCATCGAGCACGTCGGCTTCCGCCATGGCCTCGGCGCGCACGCTGCTCGTCAGGGCGCCATCCGCCGTTCGGACGATGTCGGCCGTCAGCACGTAGCGCGTGCCGAACTGCTCGACGCGACCGGCGAGGAGCACGGGGACATGACCATCGCGGAGGGCGACCTCGCGGCCGATCTCGACGTCAACCCTCGCGTCCAGTGGCTTGCGCATCAACTCGAGCGTGTCTCGTACGCGCAGGCGCGGGACCACGTTGACGAACGTGGAGTTGGCCAGCTCGCGCTCGAGGGCGTACTCGATGGTGCCGTCGAACAGCGGATCGCCCGAGCGGTTGTCGAACGCTGCGATCAACACGAAATCGCGAGCCTCGAAGGGCAGAGTAGGAGGTCCAGTCGAACTACGCCACGCGTAACCGCCGAGACCCAGTGTCAGCAGGGCAACCAGTCCCAAGGCCACCCGAACGGCCCCGCCCCCGCGACGGCCGGACTTCTCTGCGCTCCCTGCCACCGATGCCTCGTGCGACGAGGAGTCAGCCCCTTGAGGCGCGTCCGGCGACGAAGGGAGCGCACGTGCGGGTTCGGCCGGCCGGTTGTGCCACCAGGCGTCGAGTTCCGACTTGAAGGCGTAGGCCGTGCTCAACCTGCTGTGGCGATGCCGATGAACCGGGAGGCCCTGCGTCTGCTCCCACCGCTGCACGGTGCGGACGTCGCGCCCGAGATACACGCCGATCTCCTTCCAGGAGCCGAGGCGGTCAGTGCCGTCTGACGGCCCTTCCGCAGGTTCTCGAGGCTCGCGATCGGCATTCCCCACAATGGTTCTCCCAGGACCAGATTGCAGGGCCACTCCAGTCCGCGCCCCTCTGGCCACGATGTCGATCCGGCGTGCAGGGTATGTCATACCACGCATGCCCGACCGACCGGCCACGACATTGTCGACAATGCCGACAGTGTCGCTTGCGTGGGCTGTCGTGGCGCCCTAGCGTGGGCGAGTGGAGCGGCGGCCTCGACCGGGGATGCACCCGTCGATGGGCTTGGGGTTCGCCCTGGCGGCGCTGTCGGCCGTCGGCGCGGACCAATCGGCGACGCCCACGCCGAGCTTCCTCGAAGACGGCGAGCGCCACTTCCGGGCGGCGCTCTTCGCGCCCGCCGAACGATCCTTTCGCGAAACCCTCGCCTACGACGCGCAGTCGGCGCCGGCGCACCTGGGCCTGGCCCAGACGCTGCTGGCACGTCACGAGGTGGATCAGGCGCTCGGCGAAGCCGAAGTCGCCGTGCACCTGTCGCCGGAATGGGCCCCAGTCCACCTGGCGCTGGCCTCGATTCGCGAACGAGGAGGCGATGCCGCCGGTGCGACCGAGGCCCTCGACCGCTATCTCCGAGCGAGTGCGGCCGATGACAATCCGGTGCGCCGGCTCCGGGCGCGGTCCTTCCGGGCTGTCCTCGGCCTCGCGGGTCGGGGACCCCTGCGCACCATCGAGTCGTCGCAGGCCGGGACGATCCCCTTCGAGATCGTGCAGGACAAGCTGGTGGTCAAGGCCAGCGTCAACGGCCGTGTGCCCATCGACATGGTGCTCGATACCGGTGCCGAGCATCTGGTGCTCTCGGACCGCACGGTCGAGCATGCCGGACTTCGCCGGGCTGGTGGGGGCGGCGCCTCCCACGGTCCGGAAATGACGTTTGCCGACAGCCTCGAAGTCGCCGGCGTCTCGGTACGGCGGGTGCCGGCGATCGTTCGCCGGGAGCCGCTGCGCGTGATGCGAAACCGTGGGGGCGATGCGTTCTCACCGGTCGGACTCGGATTGTCGGTCATCATCGACTACGAGCGGCGCGAGCTGACGGTCGGGCGACGGTTGCCGTTCGAGCCTGCCGATGTGGAGCTCCCGCTGCACGTGCTCGGGCTGCCGATCGTGGTGGGCGCGAGCGGCGGAGAAGCGGTGAGCTTCGTCATCGACACCGGGTCCGAGGTCACTTCCGTGTCGACCGACACCCTGGCCCGCGCGCAGGTGGCTGCCGAGGCGCGCCGGATCCCGATGCATCTCCTCGACGCCTGGGGAATGCGCCAGCCCGACGCGTTTCTCGTCACGCCCGGCGTCGACCTTGCATTTGGCGCGATTCGCCTGAAAGAGTACCCCGTTGTCGTCCGTTCGTGGCCCGACATCCAAGCCGTGCACGGCTTCGAGATGGGAGGAATCCTGGGCCACAACTTCCTCCGCGGCTACCGCGTCACGATCGATCTCGCCCGTCGCGTTGTCCGCTTCAGGAGTCAGCGTCCTGACCGGCCAGGGGACGCGGGTCGCGGGAAATACCATGGCGACCACTCTGGACCAGGCGCGATACCGGAACGTTGACCAGCCACCAGCCGACCGCGGTGCCTGGAGTCGGGATGCCGCGAATGCACGGGGCGGCGACCAGTCGCCGCTCCGTGTGGGCGCCGCTAGGCACCGTACTGCCCGGCGAGCACCGCAGCCTGCGGCTTGCCCTTGTGACAACTGTTCGAGATGTGGCCGCGCCTCAGACGCTGAGCGCCGACGCGCCGACCGGCGCCTCGTCGGGATCGATGGCACCGAGGTCCCTGACGATCGCTGACGGCTCAGTAGAAGTCGAGGCAGCTGGGCCACTCCACGTGTGCAGCCGAGCAGGATGTTCAGGAAGTTCTCGTCTATGAACGTGCAGACGAGCTGTCCGCCGCGCCGGACGAAACCGGCGTCATGGAGCAGTTCGAAGAACGGCACGACCGCCGGAGGCACGATGGTGTTGAAGACCACCTCGGCGCCGCTCGCCATGATCTGCTCGACTGTCTCGCGATAGTCCCTGCGATCGAGCGGGTCCAGGACAATATGAATCGGGTAGTGGGCTAATCCCGCTAGCCCACTACCATGAATCGTACCGGGTTTGTCGGACGGCCCATTCCGAGAGAAGATGGCCCTGATGCCCCGACCCAGCCCGTACTCCCCTGAGCGGCGTGACCACGCCGTCCGAATGGTCTTCGAGCACGCCCACGAATACCCGTGGCAGCGGGCGGCCATCCGATCGATCGCCGAGAAGTTCGGGGCTGCGTGCCTGACGGGATTCGGCGGTGGGTCTGCCAGGCCGAGCGCGATCGCGGTGAGCGTCCCGGCCTGACGACCGAGAGTGCCAGCGGTTGAAGCAGCTCGAACGCGAAAACGTTGAACTGAAACGCCGAGCCGCGGCTCCGCGAGACCCGGTAGCCCCCGGATGCAACGCCGATCGTGGGAGACGGAAGGTCCCATCGCGGCGGTTCTTGTCGGTCATAATCTCTCAACCAACCTGAGGGTGCGCTCATGGTCAGCGACGTCCTTCACGACTTCAAGGACGCGATTCGTTCCTGCTCCCGCAGACCGCTGTTCACGGCGGTGATCGTCCTCACCTTGGCGCTCGGCATCGGCAGCAACGTGGCGATGTTCAGCACGGCGAACGCCGTGCTGCTTCGCGCGCTGCCGTACGAGCATCCCGAGGAGCTCGCACTCGTGTGGACCCGCCTGGCCGCGACCAATGTCGAGCGCTCGCTCGTATCGGGACCCGATTTCGGGGACTACCAGACCCAGACCACGCGGTTCGAGGGCTTCGCGGGGGCGATGGCCATTGCCGGCACGCTGACCGGTGCCGGCCAGGCCGAGCGCATCATGAACGGTTACACGACGTGGAACCTGTTCGAGCTGCTCGGCGTCAAGCCTCTTCTGGGTCGGACCTTCCGAAAGGATGACGCGATCACGATCGATCCGAAGGAGTTCGCGGGCCCCAATCCCGACCTGCCGCCGGGCACTGTGATGCTG
Source organism: Acidobacteriota bacterium (assembly GCA_052389315.1). Lineage (GTDB taxonomy): Bacteria > Acidobacteriota > Vicinamibacteria > Vicinamibacterales > UBA2999 > JACCSI01. Next base: position 1,331 of record JBQTIE010000276.1, on the reverse strand, counting down.
AGCTACGGGCTGTGGCAGCGGCGATTCGGCGGTGATCCCGACGTGGTCGGCCGCACGATCCAGATGGATGGCTGGGGCTCGGTCGTGGTGGGCATCCTGCCACCGACGTTCCGGATCTATCTGCCGGCCGACGCGGCGATGCCCACGAACGTCGATGCATGGGGTCTGCTGCCGAGCAACATCTCCGACTTCGCACGGGACGCGCCCTGGCTGACGGTGGTCACGCGGCTGCGTGATGGCGTCTCGCTGGAACAGGCGCAGCAGGAAATGGACGCGGTCGCCACGCGGCTGCGCGAGGTCCACCCGTTCCACAAGGTCCAGAACCTGCAGATCAGGGTGAACGGGCTGCACCGGGATGTCGTGAACCACGCGCGGCCCGCCCTGCTCGCCCTCCTGGGTGCCGTCGGGTTCGTGCTGCTGATCGCGTGCGCCAACATCGCGAACCTGCTGCTGGTCAGGGCGACCGAGCGCGAACGCGAGATCGCGGTGCGGGCGGCCGTCGGCAGCGGCCGCGGCCGCATCATCGCCCAGATGCTGGTCGAGAGCGTCGTGCTCTCCTGGGCGGGCGCCCTGCTCGGCGTGCTCCTGGCGTGGCAGGGCATCAGACTCATCGCGGCGTTGAGTCCCGGCAACCTGCCGCGTGTCGAACATGCCGCCATCGACCTCGCCGCGCTCCTCTACACCGCCGGGGCGGCGTGCGTCGCCGCGATCGCGTTCGGGCTCGCGCCGGCGCTGCGGGCGGTTGCCGGCAACCTGGCGGACGCGCTGCGCGACCGCGGCAGCGACACGGGCGGCGTGCGCGGCAACAAGCTGCGCAGCGTGCTCGTCGTTCTGGAGGTCGCGCTGTCGCTCGTGCTCCTGATCGGCGCCGGGTTGATGGTCCGCAGCTTCGCCCAGATCCAGCGGGTCGACCCGGGGTTCGACGCGCGGAACGTCGTCACGTTCAACGCGCCCCTGCAGTTCCTCAAGTACCTCACGTCGGCAAGGCGGGCGAACTTCGCCAACGAGCTGGCCGAACGGCTCCAAGCCATCCCGGGGGTCGAGCGCGTGGGCGGTGTCACGCCGCTGCCGCTCGCGGGCGGCGAGCAGTACTCGGTCGGGTCGTACGGCCGCGTCGGCGGCCCGGACGAGGTCTATCGGGCCAACAAGGCCGACTACAAGGCCGTGCTGCCGGGATACTTCGAAGCGATGGGGATCAAGCTGCTTTCAGGCCGTGTCTTCGAGCGTCTGGACAATCGGGAGGAAGCGCTCGACGTGGCGATCATCGATCGGAAGCTCGCGAAACGCGTGTTCGGCGAAGAGGACCCCCTCGGTGCGGAGCTCCTCGTCGA
>JBQTIE010000275.1:0-9157 GCA_052389315.1 Acidobacteriota bacterium | reverse complement strand
ACGGGTCGAACACCGGGCTGAACACCGTGCAGAACGTGCGGGCGGGCGGGCCGCCGTTCGTCTTCACGGTGACCAACAGCAACGGGGCGGTGGCGCAGTTGAAGTCGGACGAGCCGGCGGCGACGGGACAGTCGGTGAGCAAGCCGATCGAGGCGAACATCTACTACACGCAGTGGGTGTCGCCGGGCGGCATCTCGCCATACGGGCTGGCGTTCGACCCGATTGGCAACGGGATGACGACGGTGACGGTGGCGGGCCCGCCCGGGGTGCTGACGATGAGCACCAACGGGGTGCGCGACGTCACCGTGACGGCACCAGGGATCTCCCTCACGTCGGCCGTCACCGTTGGCACTGGCCTGCAACTGAGTCTGAATGCCACGCTGGGCGCCTCACAGCATGGTGGCGTGACGGTCAACATCGCGAGCAGCGCGCCGTCGCTCGTGCTCGTGTCGCCCAACGGCACAACCGCCGGCTCTGGCTCCATTGATGTCACGCTGGCCAATGGATTCACCAGCGTGCCATTCCACGTGCAGGCACTCGAGAATGTCGGAGGCACCGCGGTGGTGACGGTGTCCGCTCCCGGCTTCACCACGGCCACCATGACCGTGACCGTCACGTCGGCGGGAGTGGAAATCTGGAACGTGCCTGCTTCCACGACGAGTCTGTCGGCCGACGCCGTCTTCTACGCCCAGGTCGGCGTGCCCAATGTCGGCCAGACGGGGCTGAACACCGTGCAGAACGTGCGGGCGGGGAGTCCGGGGTTCGTAGTGACGGTGACCAACAGCAACGCGGCGGTGGCACAGCTGAAGTCGGACGAGCCGGCGGCGACGGGGCAGTCGGTGAGCAAGCCGATCGAGCCGAACATCTACTACACGCAGTGGGTGTCGCCCGGCGGCATCTCGCCGTATGGGCTGGCGTTCGACCCGATCGGCAACGGGATGACGACGGTGACGGTGGCGGGCCCGCCGGGGGTGCTGACGATGAGCACCAACGGCGTGCGCAATGTCAACGTGACGGCGCCTGGCATCACGCTCAACTCGGGAGGGGCGACTATCGGCGCCGGACTGCAAACCGGACTCTACACGGCCACCCTCGGCGGCTCACAGCATGGCGGCGTGACCGTGAGAATCCAGAGCAGCGATCAGACAGTGGCCCTGGTGGCGCCCACCAGCACGACCGCGGGCACCGAGTTCATCGACGTCTTCGTCCCCAATGGCAGCACGAACGTGAACTACATGATCCAGGGCGTCACGGCGTCAGTGACGTCCGTGACCATCACCGCATCCGCCCCGGGCTTCGTGAGCGGCGCGGCGACCGCCTCCATCGTGCAGCCGGCCCTTCGCATCGAAGGCCTCTCAGCCGCGATTGGGGCCACGGCGGCCAACGACGACTTCTACATCGCCGTCGGCACGCCGAACTTCGATCAATCCAACCTGACGCAGGTGCAGAACGTACGGGCCGGGACCAGCTTGACGGTGACGGTCACGAACACCAACCAGAATGCCGCGCAACTGGTCACCCTGGCGGGGGGCGCGCAAAGCCGGACCGTAAACATCCCGGCCAATCAGTACTTCTCACCGACAACCGTCGCCACCGGTGGCGTGGCGCTCGATCCATTGCAGGCCGGGAACACCTCCGTCAGCGCCAGCATCCCGGGGTTCATCACGACGTCGGCGGGAACCGTAGCAGTGACGATCAACCCGTGAGATGGATTCTCGCGGGGATCAGCCCTGTAGGTCTGCCTGACACCTCAGCCACCCTCTCGACCTCTCAATGACCGATCAGGTCTTCTCGCTGTTTTGAGGCGGAGCCACACGAGATCTACGACGCTGGCTTGAGCGCCGGCAGGCGCTTGCGGGCGTCAGCCACCAAGGGATCGGACGAATCGCCTGGCTGGCTGGCGAGGAAGAGCTTGAAGTGCTCGGCCGCACCGGCCGAGTTCTGTTGACCCTCCTGCACGCGCGCCAGCCAGTACGGCACCGTCACGAGGTATCTGAAGGTCGGCACGTCGTCCAGGAAGAGGGCCATGGCTTCGCCGCGGCGGTTGAGACAGAGCTCGAGGTCGGGCTGCGCCAGCGCGAATCGGCCGGCTTCCACGTTGATCACGCCGAGCATGAACCGGCCCAGCCAGAGGTCGGCGAACTTCTGGGCGCGGCCGAGGGCATCGACGCTGTCGTTCAAGCGGCCGCCGGCGCGCGTGATCTGGGCGGCGATCATCTCTCCGTACGCGCGGCTGCGCGCTTGGAATTGCTTTGAGAGGTCCTCAGCGACAGCCTTGGCTTCGGCCTCGCGTCCATCCCCGAGGAAGATCAGCGCGGTCGGGAGGAGCGTCGCGTCCTCCCGGGCGAAGTCGATGGCCTGCCGCGCCGCAGTCAAGGCAGCGGCGGTGTGGCCGTCTGCGGCCAACGCCTCCGCGAGCATGGCCAGCTTGGCCCCGGCGGAACCCCGGCGGCCTGCCTGCTGGTCCGCCTCGATGCCTGCGCGCAACAGCGTGATCGCGTCCGCACGGCGCCCTTCGTACATCGCAAGGTCTGCCAGACCGTGCTGGGACAGCGATGCGCCAGCCGTTCCCCCGCGCTCCGCCATCACAGCGTAGGCCTGCCGCATCGTCTGAAGGTCGCCGGCGACAAACGCCGCCGCCGCCTTGACGAGATACGCCTTGTACTGCGACGGCGCCTGAGCGATGACCTGGTCGGCCTCGGCCGACGCCGTCGCCAGGTCCCCGGAGTACATCGCGTAGAGCGCGTAGTTGTTCCGGAAGCGGGCGTTCTGCGGATAGATCTCCACGGCGCGCAGGCCCTGCTCTTTGGCCTTGGCGAAGTCGAGCAGGTTGAAGTGGGCGAGCGCGAGATTGTTGTGGCCCGCGCGGTCGGCGGGATAGCGCCTGACGAGCTCCTCGAAATGGCCCACGGCCTGCTCGTAGCTGGCGCCGGGGCCCAGGAAGAACGCGCCCTGCGTGCGGTACTTCTCGCGTTCGGTCATCCGGTCCGCGAGCGAAAGGGCCTTCTTGTACTGCTCGGCCGCTTCGTCGCGGCGGCCATTGTTGTAGAGCTCGGTCGCCCAGCCTGAATACGCTCGCCCGAAGCTCGGATCGAGTTCGATGGCCCGGCGGAACTGGGCAATCGCCGCCTCGGATTGGCCGCTGCCCGAGAAGTCCTGACCTCGCGAGTAGGCCTGCAGCGCTTCGAGCGAGGCGGTGGTCACGCTCTCGGCGGCCGCCCGACGAATGCTTTCCGGCGTCGTGTCTCCCAGCGCATCGCGCAAGGTCGACGCGATGGTCTCGATGCCCTGGAGGACGCTGCCCTTGTCGGACGCGGTCGTCTCAGCAGTGGTCAGCACGTTGCCGGTCGGGGGATCGATCGCCTTCACGCTCAGCGTGTAGCCAGAGCCCCGGCTGGCGACGACGCCGGTGAGGATGATCTTGATTCCCTCGCGGGCGGCAACCAGGCGCGCCGCGGCCTCATCGAGCCGGGACCCCGGATTGAGCTGGTTGGCGAGGGTTTGAGCGCTCGCCCGTGAGTAGCTCGTGATGAACGAGGCGCCCTCGATGGCGATGTTCAGGGCTTGTTCCAGCGAGCCTTCGAAGACCGGCTCCTTGGCCTGATTGTCGAAGTCCGCCACCAGCACCGAAACAGGGTCGCGTGGCGCCGTCGGCGTCGCCGCCCCGTCCGGACCGAACGCCATCCAGGCGAGAGCGGCGATCACGACAAGGGCCGCGGCGGCCGCGGCCACGAGCGGCCATCGCGTGACGGCGGGAGGCGGGACAGGCGCGGCCACGGGTTGCGGCGCCTCGACGCGCTCCCGCCCTTCGGCGTCGAGCCGGTCCAGGGCGGCCCACAGCGCGTCGGTCGTCTGGTAGCGCGCAGCCGGATCTGGCTCGAGGCACTTGCCGACGATCCGATCGATGGCTTCGGGAATCGACGGGTCGATCGTGCGCAGCGGCGGCGGCGCCTGTCGCGCGCGCTCGAAGAGCAGCGCCAGCGCCGTCTCGCCATGCGTCGGGCCACGCCGCTCGACCAGCATCTCCGACAGAATCAGCCCGAAGGCGTAGATGTCCGCACGCTGATCGACGGGCTTGCCGAGCGCCTGCTCCGGCGCCATGTACGCCAACGTGCCGACGACGGCTCCCGTGGCCGTGGCGAGCGTGCCAGCTTCAGTCGATCGGGCGATGCCGAAGTCCGTGATGATGGCCTTTTCCGTGGTGTCGATCAGGATGTTGGCGGGCTTGAAATCGCGGTGGACGACGCCGACCTGATGCGCCGCGCGGAGCCCGGCCACCACCTGACGGGCAAAGCCGAGCGCCCGGGCCACCGGCAGCCGGCCTTCCGCCCTGAGCAGCCGCGCCAGGTCGGTGCCCGGGACAAACGGCATCGTGATGTACTTGACGCCCCCGATCTCGCCGAGGTCGTGAATGCGGATGACGTTGGTGTGCGTCACCTGACGAGCCAGGATCAGCTCGCGCTTGAAACGGCGCTCGAGTTCCTGCACCGCCGTGGGATCGCTGTCGGGTTTGATCACCTTCAGCGCCAGCGGGAGATTCAACTCGGCATCCCACACGTGGTACACGGCGCCCATGCCGCCTTCGCCGAGGAGCTTGATGATCTGGTAGCGCTGGCCGAACGTCTGGCCTGGAAACAGGCGCGTCGTCGATGCGGTTGCCGCTGCTTGACTGCCGCTGGCGGGCAGGTGTGTCCGGGGCTCAAACCCTGTTGGAGCCGAAGAGGTGCCGGTGGCGCTTGTGGAATCAGGGGCACTGGTGGCCGCCTCATCCGACATGCTCGGAGAACGAGAGACGGGCGGAGGCGTGGTGAGGCCGTCGAGTCCAGGCAGGGGCGTCGCGCACACGGCGCAGCTCACCGCCGTGTCGGGCGCGTCGCGACCACAGGTGGGGCAGCTGATCATCGCGGTTGGGCGAGGCCTGGCTCTGTCGCTCGGAAGGTCGGATTATCGCTCAAGCGGCGGCGGAAGTCTCCTCACGAGGGTCCCCGCGGGGACGCGCGACCGGTGCCGCACGGCGGCCTTGTCTGACACGACACTGTGTCCGGTCGCGTGGGCTACCTCGTCCCGTAGGCGATCGATGACCGCCGCCCGTGGAGGCTGACCGGCCTCAGCGACCCGCGGCGGCCTGGATCGCCCAATCGGGCACGAGGCCGCGTTCGATGCCGAAAACCGCCGATCCAAGCAGCAGCACGAGGCCCACGAGGATCGGGACCAGCGCGACGTTGAGCACGAGCCCCGCGCGCGCCATCTGCGGAAGCGTGATCATCCCGCTGCCGTAGACGATGGCGTTGGGGGGTGTGCCGACCGGCATCATGTAGGAGCAGTTGGCGGCAAGCGCCGTCGGGATCAGGAACAGCAGCGGGTTCTGGCCGAGCGTCAAGGCCAGGGCCCCAGCAATCGGCAGGAACGTCGCGGCCGTGGCCGTATTGCTCGTGAGCTCGGTGAGCATCAGGATGCCGAAGCTGATCGCGCACAGGATCAGGAGCATGGGGACGCCCTCGAGACCCCCGGCAAGGTTGCCCAGGTACTGGGCTAACCCGTGCCGCTCGATGTTCCCCGCGAGGCTCAAGCCGCCGCCGAACAGGAGCAGCACCCCCCACGGCACGTCCCTGGTGGCCTCCCACGTCATGGCGAACTCTCCCCGGCGCCAGTTGACGGGAATCATGAACAGCAGCAGCCCGCCCGTAATGGCGATGGTGGTGTCCGAGACCAGCGGGATGGCGCGCGCGACGAGCGGTTGAAATACCCAGCAACTCGCGGTCAGCGCAAACACAATCGCGACGGTGAGCTCGCCTCGTCCGATGCGCCCCATACGCGCCCGCTCGTGTTCGATGAGCGCCGCCATACCGGCCAGCTCGCGCGTGCCCAGCGTGAACATGAGGCGCGTCAACACCAGGTAGACCACGGGCAGCGTGACGAGCGTCACCGGGACACCCAGCAGCATCCACTGGCCGAATCCGATCGTCACGTCGTAGATGTCGGTCATGTACGCCGCGAGCAGCGCATTCGGCGGCGTCCCGATGAGCGTGGCCATCCCTCCTGTTGTCGCGCCGTAGGCCACCGAGAGCATCAGGGCGCTCCCGAACGCCTTGAGCTCGCCCGATCCCCGTTCCTCATCCGGGAAGAGCTGCACGACGGACATCGCGATGGGCAGCATCATCAGCGCCGTGGCCGTGTTGCTCACCCACATGCTCACGAGCGCCGACGCCAGCAGGAACCCCGCGACGATGCGAGACGGCCGCGTGCCGATTGTCGCGATGAGCCCGATGGCGACACGCTTGTGCAGGCCCCACCGCTGCATGCCGAGCGCGAGGAGGAAGCCGCCGAGGAACAGGAAGATGATGGGGTTGGCAAACGGCCCGGCCGACTCTCGAATGTCGCCGAGGCCCAGCGCGGGGAAGAGCACGAGGGGCAGCAGCGCCGTCGCCGGAATCGGAATGGGCTCTGCAATCCAGAAGACGGCCATGAGGCTCGCCGCGCCCGCCGTTCGCCAGCCCTCGATGCTCAGGCCCGATGGAGGTGGGAGGACGAGCGTCAGCAGGAGAAGGCCGGGGCCGAGGATCCAGCCGGTGCGCTGGCGCAGGCCGTACGCCCCCTTCACCGACGCGACCCCTTCTTCGCTTGCACGATCGATGCTGTCGTCCGCCACGGCGCAGCGGGATTATACGCGGCGCTCGATGTAGCCGCATCGCGCCAGACATCTTCCATGGCCTGAGGCCTCACGATTGAAGCAAGTGCTTGGCGACCGGCCATGGAAGTTGTCCGCCCCGCGGAGCGGGTCGAAGCCAACACGGCCCCGGCAAGTGGAGCCGTCACGTGTTTCCTGGGCGGTTTGAGGCGGACCTTCGCTAGTAGAATCCATCGTGTGCTGCGCGCCCGCGTCGGCGCCAGCCGCCCATGGGAGCCGCCATGTCCACCGTGCCCACCACGCGCATCCTCGTCGCCGTCGGCGCCCTCCTCGCCGCCTCCACGTTCCTCGTCGCGCAAGGGCGCCGGCCGTTGACGACGGACGACCTGTTCGAGCTGAAGTCGGTGAGCGACCCGCGCATCAGCCCCGACGGCGCCTGGGTCGCCTTCACGGTGTCATCCATGGATCGCAAGGAGGACTCGTCCGACACCGACGTCTACATGGTCGCGGCCGCGGGAAGTCCGGCGCTGCGCCTGACGAGCAGCAGCAAGCCGGAATCGTCTCCGCGCTGGAGCCCGGACGGCAAGTACCTGGCGTTTCTCAGCGCCCGCGACGGCAAGTCGCAGGTTTACCTGCTCGACCGCAGGGGCGGCGAGGCGCAGAAGCTCACCGATGTGAAGATGGGCGTCTCGTCGTTTGCCTGGTCGCCTGACAGCGCGCGCCTGGCCATGATCGTGTCGGATCCCGATCCCGCCAATCCCGAGCCGGAAGCCGGCGCCGCCGAGTCGCCGCGAAAACCCAAGCCCATCGTCATCACGCGCCGCCAGTTCATGCAGGACGGCGCCGGCTACCTGAACGACGTCAGACGCCACATTCACATCTTTGACTTGTCGGCGAAGACCGCGACCCAGATCACATCGGATCGATGGGATGACAGCCAGCCGGTGTGGTCGCCCGATGGGAAGCTTCTCGCGTTCAGCGCGAACCGCACCGCCGATCCGGACGCAAACCAGAACAACGACATCTTCGTGATTGAGCCCGTCGCCGGTGCGACGCCGCGGACGCTCACGACCTCCGCCGGCTCCGACACCTCGCCGGTATTCAGCCCCGATGGCAAGTCCATCGCCTACCTGGCTGGGGGCGAGCCGAAAGACATCTGGTACGCCGTGAACGCTCTTGCCGTCGTTCCCGTGAACGGTGGCCCGCCCCGAGAGCTGACCCGGACGCTCGACCGCAATGTCTCCCGCCCACAGTTCACCACCGATGGCGCGGCTGTTCTCGTCATGCTGGAGGACGGCGGCAACGGCCATCTCGCGCGAGTGCCGCTTGACGGGGCCCCGCTCACGCGGATCCTCGACGGTGAGCGTGATGTGTCGGCCTTCGACGTGGCGCCCACCGGCGATGTGGCGCTGCTTCAGAGCCAGGCGCAGCAGCCTGGGGAAGTTCATCTGCTCCGGCGCGCTGCCGCGACACCAACGCGCCTGACCGGCATCAACGACACGTTTCTCTCGACGATCACACTTGGATCGGTCGAGCGCTTCAAGGCGCGGAGCCCGGACGGCACGATGATCGACGTGTTTCTCACGCGCCCGCCCGCCGCGAACGCCAAGAGCGGACCGCTGCCGACGATCCTCCGCATTCACGGCGGTCCGGTCAGCCAGTACTCCACGGCGTTCAACCTCGAATGGCAGATGCTCGCTGCGCACGGCTATGCCATCGTCGCGGCCAACCCGCGCGGGTCCTCGGGGTACGGGCGCGATTTCAGCCGCGCCATCTGGGCCGACTGGGGGAACAAGGACTATGAGGACGTGATGGCGGCGGTCGACGAGGCGGTCGCGAGAGGGGTGGCCGACCCTGCGCGTCTGGGGGTCGGCGGCTGGAGCTACGGCGGCATCCTGACCAACTACGTGATCTCGAAAACCACGCGGTTCAAGGCCGCCGTGTCGGGCGCGAGCGAGTTCAACTACCTCGCCAACTACGGAACCGATCACTACCAGCGGCAGTGGGAAGCCGAGCTGGGGCTGCCGTGGGCGAATCCGGAGCTGTGGATGAAACTGTCGCCCTTCTACCGCATGGACCGCATCGTCACGCCGACGCTCGTGCTCGGAGGCGAAGACGACCGGAATGTGCCCATCATCGGCGGGCAGCAGCTCTATCAGGGTTTGAAGCGCCTCGGGCGGGATACCGAGCTCATCATCTATCCTGGCGAAACGCACAGCATCCGCCGCCCGAGCTTTCAAAAGGACCGGCTCGATCGCTACGTCGCGTGGTACGGGAAGCACCTGAAAGGCGACACGAGCGTGACGCGGGCCCGTTTACGCGACGGCGGATAAGCGGAGCGCGCCCTCGTCAGTTCTTCGACCCGATGTTGTAGGAAATCAGCTTCCAGACGTCATTTTCCCTGACGAGCTTGAAGGAAGCCGGCATCTCTGTGCCCACGCGAAGCGTGACGGTACCGGCCAGCTCCGCCCCGCTCGTGTCTACCGAGCGGTTCGTGAAACTGACGTCGGTCACGTCGAAGAGCGTCGA
>JBQTIE010000274.1:0-3326 GCA_052389315.1 Acidobacteriota bacterium | reverse complement strand
CGAGCGGCTCGCGGCGGGGTTGAGCCGATGCGGAAACGTGGCACGATTCCAGGATGCGATCGCCCAGAACTCGCCGGCGTCTCTCCGACTCGTATCGCTTTCCTGGCTTCCGCCCTCTGCAGACGGTTGTCGGCGTCTTCGGTGACCCCCGCGTGCGCATTGTCTCGCTCGCCCGACGCTCAAAAAAACGGCCTGCGGAGTGTGCGGCCGTGGTCACCGCGCCGTCTACGACCGACGGGTGCACCGGATTCGCGACCTGCCGTGCGGAGGCCTGCGGATCTTTCTGGAGCTGGAGCTGTGCCGGGTCGCGTGCCAAAGCTGCGGCGCGGTGAAGCGCGAACGGCTCGACTTTCTCGCCGCCAATTCCCGCTACACCAAGCGATTCGCGTTCTACGTCGGGAGGCGCTGCCGCTCCGCGCCCATCAAGGACATCGCCGAGGAGCTGCATCTCGAGTGGCACACGGTCAAGGAGCTGGACAAGCAGTACATGCGCGAGCAGCTGCGGCGCGCCGGGACGCCCGGGCCGAAGGTCATCGGCATCGACGAGGTGTCGATTCGGAAAGGGCACACCTATCGGATCGTGGTCAGCGATCTTCTGCGTCGGCGCCCAATCTGGTTCGGCGGCACGGACCGCTCCGAAGCGAGCCTCGATGTGTTCTTCACGGGGCTCGGCGCCAAGAAAAGCGCGGGGATCCGGCTCGCGGTGATGGACATGTGGAAGCCCTTTCGGAACTCCACCACCACCCGCGCGCCGCAGGCGAGCATCCTGTTCGACAAGTTCCATGTGCTGCGCCACCTGGGCGACGCGCTCGACACGGTGCGGAAGAGCGAGTACGCACGCCTGTCGGGCAAGGACCGCCGGTTCATCAAGGGCCAGAAGTACACCCTCCTGGCTCACCGGGAGAATCTGACGCTCGAGGGGAAGAAGAGTCTCAAGCTTCTCCTCACGGCCAACAAGCGCCCGAACACGGCCTACCTGCTCAAGGAGTCCTTCGGTCAGCTCTGGAGCTACCACCGGGAAGCCTGGGCCCGCCGGTTTTTCGAGAACTGGCGTGGGTCGCTGAAATGGCAACGGCTCGCGCCCTTCGAACGGTTCGCCGCCATGATCGACCGCCACTGGGAGGGGATCGCCGCCTACTGCCAGCCCGAGAACAAGGTGGCCCTCGGCTTTGTCGAGGGGCTGAACAACAAGATTCGTGTCCTCCAGCGGCGCGCGTACGGCCTACGCGACGAGGAGTATCTGCGGCTCAAGATCCTCACCGCTATGCTACCACCCCTATACCCGACTTTGACGAGATCAAGGTCCTTCGAGGCACGTGACTTCAAGGAGTTCGCGTAGTTCGGCGTCGGCGAAGCGCGAAAAACATAGGCACACGACAGTGCACTCTATTCTTGACAGCCCGCAGCTCATACGCTATATGTCTAGGCATGTACCTGCGCACCACTCGCCGCCGCAACGCCGACGGCTCGATAGTCCAGTACTACCAGCTCGCCGAGAACGTCTGGGACCGCGACAAGGGCTGTGCCGTCGCGAAGGTCGTCTACAACTTCGGCCGTGCGGACGCCCTGGACCGCGCGGCCCTGCAGCGACTGGCCCGCAGCATCCTGCGCGTCTTCGGGGGCGAGGAGGCGCTGGCCGCCGAGCCCGACGTGCGGGTGCGCGACGCCTGGCCCGCGGGCGTGGTGCACGTGGTCGAGGCGCTGTGGCGCGAGCTCGAGATCGACACGGTGCTCGGTGACCTGCGGCGGCGGCGCGCGACGGGCCCGCCATTCGAGCGCGCGCTGCTGGCGATGGTCGCCAACCGGGTGCACCAGCCGTACTCGAAGCTCTACTGTCGGCAGCAGTGGCTGCCCGCCGAGGTGTTCTTCCCCGGCTGGGAGCGCCTGGAGCTGCAGCATCTCTACCGCGCGATGGACTTCCTCGAAGCGCACAAGGCGGCCATCGAGAAGGCCATCTACTTTCGCACGGCGGACCTGATGAACGCCGACGTGGACGTGATCTTCTACGACACGACGTCGCTGCACTTCGAGATCGACACGGAAGACGAGGGCGCGCAGCGCGGCAACGTGCTGGCCGGGCGGCGGCGCTACCCGGCACTGCGGCGGTATGGCCACGCGAAGAACGGCCGCGACGACGTGCCGCAGATCGTCGTGGGGCTGGCGGTCACGCGCGACGGGCTGCCGGTGCGCTCGTGGGTGTTTCCGGGGCAGACGACCGACGTGACGACGGTCGAGCAGGTCAAGGCAGATCTGCGGGGCTGGAAGCTGGGCCGCTGCGTGTTCGTGGGGGACGCCGGGATGAACTCCGAGGCGACCCGGCGGACCCTGGCGCTGGGCGGCGGCAAGTACATCCTGGCGGCGCGGATGCGCGCCGGCGACGAGGTCACGCACGAGGTGCTCACGCGCGCCGGGCGCTACCGGCGCGTGGCGGACCACCTGGAGGTCAAGGAGGTGTGGGTGGGCGACGGCGAGCGGCGGCGGCGCTACGTGGTGTGCCACAACGCCGTCGAGGCGGCGCGGCAGCGCCAGCACCGGGCGCAGGTGCTCACGGCGCTCGCAGCGGAGCTCGCGACGCTGCGCCCGCCGCGGCGCGGTGAGCGCCACTCCAAGCGCGCGTGCGCGCTGGTGAGCCGGCCGCGCTACGCCCGCTACGTGCGCCAGACGCGGCGCGGCGCCGTGAAGATCGACCGGGCCGCGGTGCGCGTCGAGGCGAAGCTCGACGGCAAGTGGGTCGTGACCTCCAACGACGACACGCTCACGGCCGCCGACCTGGCGCTGGGCTACAAGCAGCTGATGCGCGTCGAGGAGTGCTGGCGGACGATCAAGTCGGGGCTGCGCCTGCGGCCGGTCTTCCACTGGACGCCGCACCGCATCTGCGCCCACGTGTCGCTGTGCGTGCTGGCGCTCCTGATTGAGCGGATCGCCGAGATCCGGGCTGGCGACACGTGGCGCAACATCGCGGCGCAGCTGGACACGATCAAGGTCGTCGAGTACGAGCGGGCCGGGGCGCGCGTGCGCCAGACGACCGAGGTGCGCGGGCCCGTCGCCGACCTGCTCCGCAAGCTCCGCGTCCCGCCGCCGCCGAGGCTGCACCACGTCGGGGCCGCCCCGAACGCCTAGTAACACGACGCGATCCGCCCGCCGCGCGGCAAGTCCCCGTCGCGCAAAGGGAATGTGTGCCTCGGCGCGCCTCGGCCCCGTCAAAGTCGGGCTAGACGGCGTCAAGGGCACCAAGCGCGCCTTGTGAAACTTGGTCTTGCGGATGCGCACCACCGCTTGTCGCCAGTCGATGTCCTCGAGCGTCAGCGCCAGGGCCTCGCTGATCC
>JBQTIE010000273.1:0-5014 GCA_052389315.1 Acidobacteriota bacterium | reverse complement strand
CATACTGCCACTAGCGAGGCGGAGCCTCACCGCCCAACATGCTCGGCGGTCTGAGGCCTCCACCGTCGCCAGCGACGACCCCACGGGGACCAAACGCGGCACAGATGCCACAGTTTGGTCTCAGGCGAAGCCTCGCTAGAAGTGTAGCGCGAGACCTCCACTTTCGCGTGATTCCCAATCGGTGTAGTATCGCCGCGCCCGTGCACTCATCTTGACGGGCTCTTCCACACGCCGCGGCATGGGTTCCGCGGCTGCTGGAGGCACTGGATCCGTCTCAGCACCGTACCGACAGGAGGTCATTCGCGATGCTCTTTGCCCTTTCATTCACGCCGCGGCCCGGCAGCTCGGAAGAGCGCGACAAGCGCACGTTGAAGCTGTTCACGAACTGGCAGCCCCCCGCGGGATATGAATTCAAGGCGTTCTACGACTACGCCGACGGTGACGGCGGCATCGCCATCGTCGAGGCGTCGTCGCCCGAGGTGATGCTCGAGGCACACGCGCCATGGGCGACCTTCTTCGAGTTCCGCATCAGGCCGATCGTCGAGACAGAGAAAGCCGTCGCGATCTTCCAGAAGGTCAACGCCTGGCGCGATTCGATCAAGTAGCAGGAGGTCGGTGGGCTGCCGAGGTCACGCGGCCTCGGCAGCTTCCTCACGTCTCATCGCGGGCGGCGCCCCCCGCTTGGCATTCGCCGCTCGCGACGCGATTCGTCAGGTGTGCGCGAATGACAGCTCAGGCGATCATCACCTTGCGCGGGTACTGGGAGTTGTCCTCGAGGAAGGTCTTCTTGTTCGCCAGGTCGTCTGCCGTTGGCTGCACCCTTCCCGTGACATCGGTCACGCGGGACACCAGCGTGTGCTCGCCGGGTGTTGCTCCGTTCCACGAATAGGTGAACAGCTTCCAGCCGAACTTCTCCCTGGTGGCCGAGTCGATGGTCGCCGGCTGCCACGGGCCCTCGTCTACTTTGACCTCGACGCTCTTGATGGCGGTCCCGTCGTTCAGAATCACGCCCAGCACGCGATGAGCGCTGCCCTGCTTGGTGACGCGCGCGATGAACGACTTGAGATTCATGTGGGTGACGGCCGTCTCGGTCCACTTCAGCTCGCCGTTGATCGTCTCTCCTCGCAGCGTCCGGTACCATCGCGCCTGATACTTGCCCAGGTACGGGTCCTGCTGCACGTGGATCTCCGACAACCACTTCACGTTCGCCACGCCGTACCAGCCGGGCACGATGAGGCGGAGGGGGAAGCCCTGGTGTCGCGTCAGCGGTTCGCCGTTCATCGCGAAGGCCAGGAGCGGCTCGGGTGACAGGGCTTTCTCTCGCGACAGGCTTCGCCCGAACTGCTGGTTGACCTTGTAGGTCTGACCCCGGAACTCGACGTCCTCGTCGCCGCGGTCCGCGCCGAAGAACACGAACTCGCGCGCGTCGGCTTTGACGCCGGCGGACTCGAGGACGTTTCGCAGCGGGACTCCGGTGAAGCGCCCGTTGGAGCAGAGCCCCTGCAGCGGACGACGGTTGCCCGAGCATTCAAACCCGTTGACCAGATCGACGGGCTTCATCTTCCGCAACTCGTCGATAGACAAGGCGAGTGGCCGGTCCACCCACCCGGAGATCTTCAGTCGAAACGCCCCGCCGTCGATCTCGGGATGACCGTAGTGCTGGGTCGTGAAGAAGTGGTCTCGATGCGTGAACGGACCCGTAATCGTGCGGATGTCGAGCAGCCGGCGGTCGGGCGTCGGCGTGGCGTTGAAGGTGGGCGGGAGATCGGTGAAGGGCACGACCGTTTCAACCTGCGCCAGCACGGGCAGCACCCAGTCGGGAACTCCCAGCAAGCCGAGCCCGGCGAACGCAATACCACTCCTCAGGACGTCGCGGCGGGTCGTGTCGCGAGAGGTGATGGTCTCCATGGTTCTTGGTCCCTTTCCGACAGGATTTGTATCACGAGCAGCCCGAAAACCACGCCTTGGCCGCTGCTGACATTCAGAGACAATTCGTCGGCAGGTTCACCCGCCGTTGCCAGCCGAGTCCAAGACCTCGCGAACCTTCTGATTGAGAGCCGCCGGGCCAAATGGCTTCTGCATCCACGCGACAGCTGAAACCAGGAGTCCGCGCCGCACGACGTCGTCATCCGGGTACCCGGAAATGAACAGGGCCTTGATGCCGGGTCGTTGCTGCCGAAGCTGCGTGACCAGTTCAGCCGCGCTCATTCCCGGGATCATGACGTCGGTGATGATCAGGGCGATCTCGCCTGGATGGGCGTTGGATCGCGCGAGGGCGTCCTCGCCGCGGCCCGTCTCGATGACCGTGTAGCCACCGCGCTCGAGGACGAGGCGGATCAATCGGCGGACCGCAGGTTCGTCCTCGATGACCAGGATGCTCTCAACCCCCGTCGAACGTGTGGGTTTCTGTGCCGACGCCTCGAGGACCGCGTCGTCGCTGACGCGTGGCAGGTAGACACGAAAGGTCGCGCCTTGGCCGGGGGGGCTCGACACCGTCATGATCCCGCCGCTCTGCCTGACGAATCCGTAGGCCGTTGCAAGGCCGAGTCCCGTGCCATGGTCGGGGTCCTTGGTCGTAAAGAACGGATCGAAAGATCGACACCCAGATCCGAGAGCCGTCCTTGCGCAGCCATTCGGTCTGGAAGAATCGCACCACGCCGCGCTGCTCGATCTGCTCCCGGAACTCGCGTCGCCGATTCAGATCGGCGTAAAGGTGCCCCACCCGTCCGACTGCCACGAGCTCGTCCGCGCTGGCGTACCCCAGCATCGCGGCCAAGGCGGGATTGGCGCGGGTCAGCTTCGCCTCCCGATCCACGCGGCAGATGCCATCAGGCGCGTGCTCGAAGAGGCCACGGTAGTCGGCCTCCGCGCGGCGCACGGCATCGTCGTGACGCCGGCGCTCGATTTCGGCGGCGGCGCGCGACGCTACGATGCGCAGCACCGACGAAATCTCTCCCGGAGCGTCGAGCGGCTTGGCGGAGGTGAGCGCAATCAGCCCGAGGGTCTGGCCTTCGAGCCCCAGCAGCGGCATCCCGATGTAGCTCTCGGCGCCGAGCATGGTCAGCAGCGTATCGTCCGGGAAAGCCTTGGCGACGCCGCTCGACCAGACGCAGGCGCGCCGGTCGAGCACGACATGCTGGCACGGCGTTCCGGCCAGATCGTAGCGGCTCGCATCGACACCCGCTGGGACGCCGGCCGCGCTCGCGACGATGATCTCCCGATGGTTGTCGGCCAGTTCCCCGATCAGCACACAGTTGGCGGCCGTGGACCGCGCGAGGTGCTCGGTCACCTTCTCGAAATACCGTTGCCCGGTTTCGGCGACCACAAGGTCCTGCACGGACTCGAAAATCGTCTCGGCGCCCGCCCGCGCCGCATGCAGCGCGCGCTCGGCGTCTCTGAGCCGAACGAGCGTTCGAACCGACGCGAGCAGCACCCGTGGGTCGACTGGCTGGAGGAGATACGCGTCGGCCAGAAAGTCGACCTCCGAGGCGGCGTACTCGACGTCCGAGGACACCGCCGACGTCTGAGCGATGGGGATGCCGGCGGTCTCAGAATCGGCGCGCAAGCGGCGACCGACTTCGACACCATTCATGTCGGGCAGGCGCATGTCGATGAGGACAAGATCGGCCGCCTTGGCACGCTCGATCGCACCGTGTCCGGTCTCGGCCTCGGCCACGTCATAGCCGGCATCACGCAGGATGTGAGTGGAGCGGCGCCGGTGTTCGATCTTGGCATCAACGACGAGGATCGTGGTCAATCGATTGCTCCGCTGTTAGCCGACACCGGCGAAAAAATCGTCTGAAATACGTCGCTGCTGCGACGGTCGCGACACGACCACTCAGGTTTTCCAAGGGTGCCCTCTCGGAGCGTGAGGGGGTGAACACGACTGCGCCGGGAGAGGCATCGTGTGGTGACTCAGGATAGCGCAAAAGCGGCCGTCCGCTGCCGCTCAGTTCCCGCGGAGACGCCCGAGCTAACGTGGCTCGAAGTCTCGGGACGAGGCCTCCAGCGACTCCAGCAGCGCCGACAACCCGGTCAGCGACTGCAGTTTGAAAAATCTCGCCCGCGCGCTGTCGGGCGGATCCGCGTGCTCGTGCGACCAGTCGAGGGCGGCGGGCACGTGGACGGCCCACCCCCCGGCCTCGACAACCGGCAGGATGTCGGAGCGCAGCGAGTTGCCGACCATCAGAAACCGTGCAGGATCCACCCCGTGTCGGTTCAGGATGCGCGTGTAGACGTCGGACGTCTTGTGGCTGACGACTTCCACGTGCGGGAAATACCGCGCCAACCCCGATCGATCGAGCTTGGACGTCTGGTGCAGCAGGTCGCCCTTGGTGATGAGCATCAGCGGCTGCGTCGCGGACACGGCCGCCAGCGTGTCGGCCACGCCGTCGAACACCTCGATCTCCTCGCCCATCATGCTCTTGGCAAGTTCAATCACCGCATGCAGCTCACGCCCCGCCACCTGGCCTTTCGTCAGCGATATGGCCGTTTCCATCAGCGAGATGGCGAAGCTGGAGACACCGTAGCCGAAGTGCTGGAGGTTGGCGACCTCGGTCCGATTGACGGCGGCCTCGATTTCATCCTCGCTCAGGAGGACGCCCGAGGCAGCCAGCAGCTGGCGAAATCGCTCCCGGCCGACCCGATAGCTCCGCTCGTTGTGCCACAGCGTGTCGTCACCGTCGAAAGCGATCAGGTCGAACGCTCGCGGCGGCATGCGCGCAGTATAGCCCCCGTTTGGTCGCCACGGCGGCGCTGCAGGCTGTTGCCGGGCCTTGCCTGCCGGCGTCGCCACGCGTTAAGCGTGGGTCACGCCAACCACAGCAGCGTGTTTGCGTGTTCCCTGTCCCCGCAACGTGCTTGCGGGGTCCCCTCCCCGCAGCGTCCTGCGTGTTCCCTTCCAACTCCCATCGTAGAAGGAGGCCTTGAATGTTCACCACGCGCTTGCGTGTGTCAGCCGTGTGTTTCTTGCTGGTTCATTGGGCACTTCCCGCACCGTCGTCGGCACAAACGC
>JBQTIE010000272.1:0-5941 GCA_052389315.1 Acidobacteriota bacterium | reverse complement strand
CCAATCAAAACTTCCAGCGCGCTGATCCCCCGATCACCCGAAAACGCCACGCCCGTGATCCGATGCGGGCCGCCGCCGCTCAGGCGGTCTCCGTCGCGCGGTTGGTCTATGCGCGAGAGCGTCTGATATGGTGCCGCCTCGCTCCATCCCCGCTGCTGCCAGTAGCCCAGGTAATCGCCCGACACGATCTCGATCGCCTCGATCCACTTGACGTTCTTCATCCCGTAGATGCCGGGCACAATCGCGCGAAGCGGCGCGCCATGACCACGCGCCAGCGGAGCGCCGTTCATGTCGAAGGCCAGGAGGGTGCCGGGGTGCAGCACGCGATGGAGCGGGATGCTGTCGGTGTAGTTGTCGGCGCCGGTGAAGACCACGTCGAACCGGCGAGCGGCGTCCCCGCTGGCCGCCTCGCCTCCGCCCGTCTCCAGCCGGTCGGTCTCCAGACCCGCCGCCTCGAGCACGGTCGCCAGGCGGACGCCTGTCCACATGGCGTTGCCGATCGCGCGGGCCGGCACGCTGTTACCGATGCAGGCGAGCGTCGCCGGCTGCTCCACCGCGGGCATGGCACGCAGGTCCTGGAGCGAGAGCGACAGCGGACGGGCGAGGCGTCCGCGGACGTCCAGCCGCCAACTCGCGACGTCCAATTGAGGGTCAGCGAAGAGGAAGTTCTTGGAGACCTGGTAGAAATCCTCGGTGGGTGTGATCTCGGGCGTCGCGCCGACGGGCCAGCGGAGGCCGCGGGCGGTCATGCCGCCTCCGCCCACGATGCGGTAGCCGACGAGCGCCAGGCCACCAGCGCCCAGCACGGCGAGGCTCTGCCGGCGATTCATGGCTCAGACGCTCTGAGGCCGCGGTGCTCCTCTCGTCAAACCGTGCGTCGCGTCGAGTACGCAGTTTCCGAAATCACGCCCGGCCCCTTTGTGGAACTTCGGCCCCTTTGTGGAACTTTGTGGAAAACTCAGCCCTTCAGCAGCCGGTTCACCTCGCCCCAGTTCACCACATTCCACCATGCCGCGAGATAGTCGGCGCGCCGGTTCTGATACTTCAAGTAATACGCGTGCTCCCAGACGTCGACGCCCAGAATCGCCTTCTTGCCGTCCATCAACGGGTTGTCCTGATTGGGCGTGCTCACAATCTCCAGCTTGCCGCCGTTGTCCACCACCCACGCCCACCCGCTCCCGAATCGTCCCATCCCCGCCGCCTGAAACTGCTCCTTGAACTTGTCGAAGCTGCCGAAGGCCGCGTCGATGCCGTTGGCCACATCACCGCTGGGCGGACCACCCGCCTTCGGGCCCATCAGCGTCCAGAACAGCGAGTGGTTCCAGTGGCCGCCGCCGTTGTTGCGCACGGCCGTGCGAATGTCTTCCGGCACGCTGCTCAGCGATCGCACCAACTCATCGAGGCTCTTCTCGTGCAGGGCGGCGTGCTTGTCGAGCGCATTGTTCAAGTTCGTCACATACGCCTGATGATGCTTCCCATGGTGAATCTGCATCGTCTGGACGTCGATGTGCGGTTCGAGCGCGGCGGCGTCATACGGCAACGCGGGCAACTGGTGTGGCATCGTAGTGTCTCTCCTTGGTGTGCTGGGGTCGTTGGCTCAATTTGCAGTTCTTGACATCAAGCTCGTGCAACTTCTGAAACCAAGCCCGACCCCTTTGTGGAAAACCCTTTTGTGGAAAACGCAGGACCGGCTACTGAATCGTCAGCATTCGATCTAGCGCGATCCTAGCCCATTTCTTCTGAAGGTCCGGCACGGTCACTCGGTTGTGGACCACGCCCTCGACGAGCCCCTCCAGCACCCACAGCAGATGGTTCGGCGACACGCGAAACATCGTCGAGCAGAGGCAGCCGACCTGATCGAGGGAGATGACGGTCTTGTCGGCCTTGACCTCCTCCGCCAGCCGATGGACGAGGTGGATCTCGGTTCCAACGGCCCACGACGAGCCCGGCGTGCCAGCGCGAACGGTCTTGAGGATGTACTCCGTGGACCCGCTGTCGTCTGCGGCCTGGAGCACGTCGAAGGGCACCTCGGGATGCACGATCACGCGGATGCCCGGATACTGCTGGCGCGCGGCCTCGATCTGCTTGACCGTGAAGCGCACGTGTACGGAACAGTGGCCCTTCCAGAGGATCAGGCGCACGCGATCGAGCTCCTCGTGGGTCAGGCCGCCGAAGGGCTCCGACGGATCCCAGACTGCCATCTGGTCGAGCGGCACGCCCATCTTCCACGCGGTGTTGCGTCCGAGATGCTGGTCAGGCAGAAACAGAATCTTCTCGCCGCGCGCCCAGGCCCACTGCAGCGTCGGCGCGGCGTTGGACGAGGTGCAGACGGTTCCGCCCCGCTCTCCGACAAAGGATTTGATCGCCGCCGCAGAGTTGATGTAGGTCACCGGCACGACTCGTGGCGCCACGCCCATCTGCTGGAGCTCGACCCAGCACATCTCGAGCTGATCGGGCGCCACCATGTCGGCCATCGAGCACCCGGCGGCCAGGTCCGGAAGGATGACCTGCTGATGTGGGAGCGCCAGCAGGTCGGCGCTTTCGGCCATGAAGTGCACGCCACAAAAAACGATGAACTCGGCGGCGGGGTGGCGGGCGATCTCACGCGCGAGCTTCCAGGAGTCGCCTGTGTGGTCGGCGAAGGCGATGACTTCGTCGCGCTGATAGTGGTGGCCCAGGATGACGAGCCGGTCGCCGAGCGCCTCGCGGGCGGCCGCGATGCGGCCCGCCATCTCCTGGTCTTGCAGTCCGAGGTAGGCCTCGGGCAGCGGCTGGCGCTCGTGGAGGCTGTGTTTCTCCACCTCGGTGAGCACGGGTAGAAAGGTGGCAGTGGCCATGGCGTCACGAGAGGGCGGCGCCGCTCGTCACCGTGTCGTTCGCGTCCGCGGCGGCGCCGTCGCCTGTGCGGGTGCGAGCTTGTGCGCTTGTGAAATTTTTCCCAATCTCCGGACGCGAAAAAACCAAGCGCTACGGTCCGGCTCGTCTCACCGGCGCCTCGCTTGGTCTCAATCGCAATTATACCACGCAGCTTCGCGCCTCGGTCTTGCAAGGTCGAGACACCTCGTCGAGTTTTCCACAACCGCGATCGGTTTTCCACAAAGGGGTCGGGCTTGGTTTTTAGGTTGATTGCAGAACCTGCGTACTCGCCGGCAAGCGGCGTCTTGTTTCCCGGCAAGCGGCGTCTTGTTTCCCCGCGGGGACGTCGGGCTTCTCTGGCTCGGCTCACGCCGTACCACGGGTCAAATCTGACCAAGGACAACGGGGTCACCCGCGGGCGAATCGGCGAGCCATATGAACCACCTGCCCGTCGATCTGCGATGGGTATTCGAACGGCGCAACACGAGGCCACTCGAGGATGAGTGTTTCCAGGTGAGCCGCAAGTCGGCGAATTCTCCGGATAAAGTCGCCGTGGCCCCTTTGAAATGTGCCGTCGGACGGCGACAAAGTTCAGGGCCCAATCTCCGCGACGTAGTCGCACCAGCAGTGGCACCAGCAGTGGCTGTGAGGTCGCGAGAGTCGCGGGCATAGCAAGCGGTGATGGTGACGGTGCGGCACCTGGAGGCGCCTCGGCTGCGTCGGCGGCAGTGTCCCGATGATGGCCATACCGCTCTGGGACCCGCAGTCCCCTCACGCCGAGAAATCGCTGAAAGGTAATCGCCAGACTGCGCGTGAGCGGCGCAATGAGCCCGTGTAATTCGCGGATGGGTGATCCATGTAAAGTGCGATGGGTGATCCATGTAAATGTGCCTAGCCCGCGGATAGTGGGTTGCACATTCTGGGGATAATCCGGAAGCTTGCCGCGGCACAAATGTTGCTGAATCTTTGGAGCGCGTCGTCGCCCCATGACACCGGTGCACCGCATCCTCATCGTCGCGCCGACGACCCCGCTGGCCAGCACGCTCGTTCGTTGGCTCGGCGAGGCCGGACACGAGGTTGTCCTCGTAACCACCTTCGCCGCTGCCAAGCTGCACCTGCAAGCCAGGCCGGATCTCGTCATCACGGAAATCCGCCTCGGCGAGCACAACGGATTGCACATCGCGCTCCGCGCGCAGTCGGTCGGGATTCCGTCCCTGGTCGTGGGGCCGCCAGACGACCAACTGGCGCGTGAGGTGGCTCAGCTCGGCGCCGCCTATGCGCCCGCGCCGACGCTGGATGTCGACGAGCTCGCCAAGGCCATCGATCAGCTTCTTGGCACGCCGAAGGGGACCCACCCGACCGGGATTGGCAGCCGGCCCGCGCTCCCCGCCACAACCGACGCCCAGGCAGCCACCGCCGCACCTTCAACGGCTTCCCCCGGGTCGCCGGCCGCCGCCACGGAGAGGGCTCGCGCCGACGCGCCGAGGGTGCTACACGATGCGCGCGACAAGAACTCCGCGACAGGCACGCCAGACGAACTGGTCGAACTCGCGGTCGTCGCTCGACTCCCGGCGCGACCCGTCCTCCACTGACCGCGCCACGCGAGGCAGACCCTTCGGGAGATCTGCGACAGGCGATCAGCGACTGAAGGCTCGCGCAGTCAATCGGCACACCGCTGGGAAAGCCTTCCGACTGGAACCGGACCGTCCGCTTTGGCGGCTTGCGGAAATTTCGACGGGGGCCCAGGAACTGCGGGCGTCCACGCGAGCGTCCACGCCAGCGTCCACGCGAGCGTCTACGCCAGCGTCTACGCGCTCGCCTCGAACTTCTTCCGCTCGCCGAGTGCCGCAGGCACCATCCGGAACCGCTGGAACGGTACGTGGCACTGATACTTCCGCAGGAAGTTCAGGAACTTCTTGTAGTCCTCCGGCGGCATGTTGAGGGTGGTCACGAGCATCTTGTAGTTGCCGCGCGTGTGCTCCAGCCCCAGGCGGACCAGCTCGCGGATGTCGTGCCGCGTCAGGTCACGTGCCATGAACGGTTCGTACGCCTCGGACCAGAACGACGCGCCGCCGGTGATCATGCGGTCGAACAGGACCACGTGGTTGGGTTTGACGGAGGCGTGACGCGCGGCCGCCTCGGAGGCGGCCTGGTGGGCGCCTGACCTAAGAATCTCCTGCGGCAGCGACTCGACGTCCACCGTGCGCCCGGTGCACCGCAGCACCAGTCGCTCGGCGACGTTGCGCAGCTCTCGAACGTTGCCCGGCCATGGATACTGCGTCAGGTACTCCAGCGCCTCGGCGTTCAGCTCGGGAATCGGCAGCTGGTGCGTCTCTGAAAACATCTGGAAGAAATACCGGAGCAGCACGCTCACGTCTTCGCGACGCTCCCTGAGCGGCGGCACCTCGATGTGGATCACATTCAACCGATAGTAGAGGTCCTCACGGAAGGTCTTCTCGGCGATGTGCGTGATCAGGCGCCGATGGGTCGCCGCAATGACACGTACATCCAGGTTCGGCAGCCGCCGATCGGACCCCACGCGCTGAATCTCGCCTGTTTCAAGAAATCGGAGCAGCAGGGCCTGCATGCGCAGGCTCATCTCCCCGATTTCATCCATGAAGATGGTGCCGCCGTCGGCGGCTTCGAGCCAGCCGCGCTTGTCGCGATGCGCATCGGTGAAGCTGCCCTTCATGTGGCCGAAGAGCTCAGACTCGAGCAGCGAGTCCGGGAAGCCCGCACAGTTGATGGTGACGAGCGGGGCGTGGCGGCGGCTGCCGCGTTCGTGGATCAGGCGGGCGACGATCTCTTTCCCAACGCCGCTCTCGCCCGTGATGAGGATCTTCGCGTCAGACCTCGCGGCGTGCTCCATTTCCTCTTCGACGCCGCGGATGGTGGCACTGACGCCAATCATCGTGACTGGCTTCTTCATCGCCTGCCTCTCGGTACCTCAGAAAACGCGCCCACTCGATCAAAAACTGCTGTTATGCAATCGAGTACGTAATCAATTGAACTTGATTGAACTGTTTGGACGCGACAAGGCACCGATTCTGAGGCTTTCCAGGCGTGAAGTCAACCAAACTCGGCA
>JBQTIE010000271.1:0-5165 GCA_052389315.1 Acidobacteriota bacterium | reverse complement strand
CCTTCGCGTCCATCCCACCAACCCCGATATCGTCTGGGCCGCGGACCTGGGCTCGCCTTACGGCCCCAACGACGAGCGCGGCATCTTCAAGACGTCGGACGGCGGCAAGACCTGGCGCAAGACGCTGTTCGTGGACAACGAGCACGGCGGCCGCGACGTCGAGGTGGACTGGCAGAACCCGAACATCGTGTATGCCGCGATCTATCGCGGATTCCGGAAGGGCTGGGACATCATCAGCGGAGGTCCGGCCGACAAGGGCGGCATCTACAAGTCCATCGACGGGGGCGAGACTTTTGAGAAGATGTCCGCGGGTCTGCCGGCCAACCTGATTGGCAAGATCGATCTCGACATCGCCCGCAGCAACCCCAGAGTGCTCTACGCGATCGTCGAAGCGCCCGGCAGCGAGGGCGGACTGTTCAGATCCAGTGACGCCGGCGAGTCATGGACGCTCGTCAACACCAGCCAGCGCCTGCGCGCCCGCCCCTTCTACTTCCACTACGTGAACGTCAACCCGAAGAACGAGAACGAGGTCTACGTCAACGAGCTCGGGTTCCACAAGTCCACGGACGGAGGGAAGACCTTCACGTCCATCAGCACGCCCCACGGCGACAATCACGGCGTGTGGATCAACCCGGACACCCCGGACATCATGCTCCAGGTCAACGACGGCGGCGCCAACGTCACGCTCAACGGCGGCCGGAGCTGGTCCTCCATCCTCAACCAGCCGCATGCCGAGTACTACATGGTGTCGGTGGACGAACAGTATCCCTATCGCCTCTACGTCCCCCAGCAGGACAACAGCACGCTGATCGTGCCGAGCGTGCCGCCGGTGTCGTGGGGCCTCGATCACCCGTCGCAGTTCTGGGTGCAGGCCTCGGGGTGCGAGACGGGCCAGATCTGGCCGCGCAAGGACGGCTCTGTCGTCTGGGGCTCGTGCAAGGGCGAAGTCGGACGCTACAACGTCGTCACTGGCCAGGAGAAGCACTTCTGGGTCTACCCGCAGAACCGCTACGGCCACGACCCCGACGACATCAAGTACCGTTTCCCCCGCCAGACCGTCGTCTACGACTCACCGCACGACGACAACACGGTCTATCAAGCCTCACACGTCCTGCACCGAACGACAGACGATGGCGTGACATGGGAGACGATCAGCCCCGACCTGACGGCGCGCGAGCCGCAGTTCCAGATCCTGCCTGGCAATCCGATCACGCGCGACATCACCGGCGAGGAGGTCTATTCGTCGATCTATTCGATGGTGGAGTCGCGCCTGGAAAAGGGCGTGATCTGGGTCGGCGCCAACGACGGTCCGGTTCACGTGTCGCGCGACAACGGCAAGACGTGGAAGAACGTCACGCCGAAGGGCCTCGGGCCAGGCGGGCGCGTGCAGACCATCGAGGATTCGCCGCATCGGAAAGGCACGGCGTACGCGGCGATCTATCGCTACCTGCGCGAGCACGACTTGAAGCCCTACATTTACAAGACCGAGAACTACGGGGAGAGCTGGACGCTCTTGACGGACGGCAAGAACGGGATCCCGACCGATCACCCGACCCGCGTGGTGCGCGAGGATCCGGCGCGCGAGGGCCTGTTGTACGCCGGCACCGAGTTCAGCGCCTTCGTGTCGTTCAACGGCGGCAGGCACTGGCAGTCGCTCGCGCAGAACCTGCCGGCGACGCCCGTCACCGACATGCGCGTGCATCGCAACGACCTCGTGATCTCCACCATGGGTCGGTCGCTCTGGATCATGGACAACGTCACGCCGCTGCAGCAGTTGGCGGCCTTGGTCAGCGGCGTCGCCTCGACGAGCCAGGCGGCGGGCCACGACGGTGGCGAGGCGCTTCAACAGATGGCGGGCGGGCGCGCGTCGCTCCCGCCGGTGCACCTCTTCCAGCCGCGTGACACGATTCGCTACCGCCATTCCAGCAGCCCGGGTGGCGATGGCGAACCGGAGTACCCCTCGCCAGGTGTCCATCTCGACGTGTGGTTCGCCGAGGCGCCTCCTGCCGATGCCACGCTGGCCGTGCTCGACGCCAAGGGTCAGACCATCCGCACCTTCGGTGTCGCGCGCGCCGGACAACCGGGGGGCGGCCAGGACATGCGCGGCCCGTTCCGTGGGGGTGCGGGCGGATCGGCCAGCCTCCGCAACGAGGCTGGGATGCAGCGGTTCACCTGGGACATGCGATACCCGGGACCGTGGGCGACCAATGCGCCCAACGGCGGCTCCGGTGGCCCGATGGTGGCGCCAGGAAAATACACGGTGCGGCTCACGGCTGGCAGCCAATCCTGGACACGAGCCTTCGATCTGAAAGTGGATCCGCGCGTACCGCGCGACGGCGTGACACAAGCGGACCTCGACGCGCAGGTCACCTTTCAGCTACGCGTCCGCGATGCCCTCAGTGACGCGCGCCGATTGCAGCAGCAGATCGAAGACGCCATGAAGAAGGCCGGCGTGGGCGCTGTTCCACCGGCGCGTCCGGGCGTGCGGCCCGCCGACGTTGCGATGACGCATCCCTTACAGAAGCTGTGGGCGCGTCTGGTGGATCAGTCCGGCATCTACCCGCAGCCGATGCTGATCAGCCAGTTGCAGAACGTGGCCCGGATGGTCGGGCAGGCGGATCAGAGAGTCGGGAAGGATGCCGTTGAGCGGTTCAACGATCTGTTGAAGGAACTGCAGGCGATGCAGGCGGAAGTCAAGCAGGTCAGCGGCACGATGTAGCGGCCCCACGGCGACCGCGACGCAGGCGGTGTCGCCGTCGAACCGCGCTTGACCGAACCTTGACCCAGGGTTGACCTGTCCGTGTCATCCTTGGGTGCGGCCTCTGTGCGAAAGGCGGCTATCATGCGTCTCGCGTAGCCGCCTTCGGCGGCGAAGGCGGACCCTTCGAGATGCGCTCTTGACGATGCTCCCTCGACGGCATGCACGCGGGTCTCTGCGGCTGGCACGCGATCTCCGGATCGTGTTTGCCGTCACCATTCTGCTGCCCGGTCTGGTGCTCGCGTTTGTCGGCGTACGGTCGTGGCTCTCGGAGCGTGCACAGGCCGATCAACAAATCCGCGAGCGCCTTGATCGCAGTGTGGCGCTGGTTGCGCAGGATCTCGAGGACGAGCTGCAGGAGTGGCAGCTCGCGCTCAGTCAGATCGGTCAGCGCCCCACGGCCGACCCGGCGACGTTCCCACTGCGAATACGCCGGGCCCTCGAGACCAACGGGGCGGGCGCGCTCGTGCTGATCGGCGAGCCGCCTCGCGTCGTGCCGGCACGCCAGGTGCTCTACCAGCTCGCGTCGCCTGACGCGTCTCCAGGCGGCGATGCCGCGCTGCCATCGGCGCTGGCCGCGGCCGAGTTGATTGAGGTCCGCGACAAGGACTTTCCACGCGCCATCGCAGCCTACCGGCATCTGCTCTCGACGAGGCCCTCGAGCGAGCGGCCGCTCACACTGCACCGACTCGCGCGTACGCATCGCAAGGCAGGCGATCTGGCCCGAGCCCTCAGGACCTACGAGGAGCTGCGATCGATTGCTGGGGCGCGCCTAGGAAGCCTGCCGGCCGACCTGGTCGCTCGCTACGAGGTCTGCGCCATACACGCGGCGCAAGGCGCACGGGCGTCGTTGGCAGGGGGCGCGCTCGATCTGTATCGGGAGCTCGTGCACGGACGGTGGTCGCTCGACAAGCCGCGCTACGTTTTCTACGCAGAGCGTGCTCGTCTATGGCTGGAGGGCGACGACGCCGTGGCCACCGAGCGTCGGCCGCTCATCGAGCTCGAGGGACGCAAGCGTGCGCTCACCGAGGCGATCGAGGCCATGCTCGTCAGGCCGGACCCATCGGCCAAGGCAGGCGACGACCGTCGGCAGCTCCTGCGGACTGACGCGGAACACACCTCGTGTTGTGGGACGCCGCCCTCGTCGATGCCACTCCTCGTCTGGCGCTGGTGCTGGCCGCAAGCTTTCTCGACGCCAACGTCTGGCCACATGCGTTTGCCATCGCACGGGGCGAAGGCCTCGAGGGAGCGCTCGTTGCCCCCGATGGGCATGAGGTGTTTCGGTCGACCCAAGGCGAACGCGCGGCAGCCCGTCAGGACACGCTCATGGCCGCCGGAACGCTGCAGGATGCGGAGGTGCTCTGGCGCCTCGAGGTGTGGCCGCGCGATCCGGCCACGCTCTACGCCGATGTGAACCGGCGCCAGTGGTCCTATCTGGCGATGCTGGTGATGGTGGTGGCGCTGCTCCTGTTCGGCACGTACCTGACGGCCCGCACTGTGAGGAAGGAGCTGGAATTCGCGCGCTTGAAAGGGGACTTCGTCTCGACGGTGTCGCACGAGTTCAGGTCACCGCTCACCGGCATTCGTCAGCTCGGTGAGCTGTTGATGCGCGGCCGCGTGCCGACCGACGAGCGGCGCCAGCAGTACTATGAACTGATCACCCGCGAGAGCGATCGGCTCACACGCCTGGTCGACAACCTCCTCGATTTCGGGCGACTGGAGGAAGGACGCCGGCAGTTCCAGTTCGAGCCATTCGACCCCCGCCCCTGGCTGCGGACACTCGTCGCGGATTTCGGATTGGAGCTTCCACCGGGCCACGGGCCGGTCGTTGCCGAGATTCCGGACACGCTTCCCCTCATCGTGGCCGATCGCGAAGCGCTCTCGTCGGCCGTCTACAACCTGCTCGACAACGCGGTGAAGTACTCGCCAGCCGACTCGCCCATTCGCGTCGCGGCGGAAGGTCGCAACGGCCACCTCGTCATCCGGGTATGCGACCAAGGCGTCGGGATTGCGGATGCGGATCGAACACATGTGTTCGAAAAATTCCATCGCGGGAGCGGCGAGATCGCCCGGCGTGTCAAAGGCGCGGGACTCGGCCTGAGCCTCGTTCACCACATCGTCACGGCTCACGGGGGCCAGGTGGACTTCGACAGCCGCCCGGATCAGGGCACGACGTTCTCCATTGAGCTGAAGGCGGCGCCGCCGACTCCCTATGCCTCGCATCCTCGTCGTTGAGGACGAACCCACGATCGCCATCGGGCTCCAGGACGACCTGGAGCTCGATGGATACGACGTGGAGGTCGTGGGTGACGGCGTGACCGCCGCGGCCAAGGCGCTCGCGGGCGGCTACGACCTGATTCTGCTCGACGTGATGCTGCCCCGAAAAGATGGCTTGACGGTCTGTCGC
>JBQTIE010000270.1:0-8204 GCA_052389315.1 Acidobacteriota bacterium | reverse complement strand
TGGGTCCCGCCCTCGACCTCGAGCATCTGCGATCGCTCGAGCCGCATCAGCTTCGGGTGCCCCAGATAGAAGGGCACGGCGATGCCCGGCACCCCGTTGGGGGTGAACCACTCGGTCGAGAACCAGTAGTGCGGCCGGAAGCGGAGGCCCCGTCGCGCGAGGTCGTCTTCGAGCGCGGCGATGCACCTGGCCACGAAGGTACCCTCGATCTCGAGGCCGAGGTCCTTCAGCCTGAGGTCGAGCAGGCGCGCCTGCGGCCAGCGCGTCCACGCCGGCCTGGCGCGGGCGCGATTCCTGGTGCGGCGGGCCGCGCGGCGTTTCGTGGCCATCGCTAATCGAGTGTAGTTCACGGGCTGGTTCGCGGAGATCGCAGGGGGCCGGGCCGACGGTGTGCTGCCGTTGGGGACCACCTTCGTGGTGAGTCACAGGTGCACGTCGTGATTTCGCAGGCTGGACGCAAGCGGCGGTCTGATGTTGGAGAGGCGGTTATGGCCGTGATGCGGCAGGTAGGTGTGAGGTTGATGCGGAACGGGCCC
Organism: Acidobacteriota bacterium; assembly: GCA_052389315.1. GTDB lineage: Bacteria > Acidobacteriota > Vicinamibacteria > Vicinamibacterales > UBA2999 > JACCSI01. The sequence continues at coordinate 7,668 of JBQTIE010000270.1, read as the reverse complement.
TCTGTGTACGGCCGGTATCACTGTCTCGACCTGCGGATCGGCTCGTCGCCACCCGACCGAGCACAGCGGTCTAGATTGTCCGGAAGCTGCGCTCTTCAGATACTCGAACGTCTGATCCAGCATCGCCAGCGGCGGCACGAACACGACGCACGCGTCCCTCCCGCGCGTCAGCAGGACACGGTACGCGTTGAGGCGGAGCTGCAGGGCGTCCCGCACCATCGAGCGGTGCCGATACCCGCGTGCGTCGGCGTTGGTCCACCTGCCGTTCTCCAGTCGGAAGTCCGTGCCCCAGGCAAGCAGCGTCGCGTCCAGTTCCAGTCCCTGCGCGCCGAACTCGGTGACGCAGATGTCGAGGTGCCGGCAGCTCCGACGCGAGACGGCGTCCTCGGCGTCGCCGTACCACGGGCCGACCCTGACGCGCTTGGTGGACTGGAAGTCGTTGGGGATGCCAAACGTAACCAAGTCGCGGTCCTTGGACGAGGCGACCATCCCGAATCGGGCGTCCCGATCGTCAGCATAGCGGTCGCGGAGGTAGCCCTTGGCGGCGTCGAGCGAGCGGGTGAGGCGCAGGTGGAAACCGTCCGCTTCGAGCCGCTGGGCCAGCGGTTGCAGCGTCTCCGGAGAGTCGCCCGACAGGAGCTTCGCGACGAACTGGTGCAGGTCCTTGGCAAAGTGAAAGCGCAGCTCCGTGTCGAGGTTGAGCGACGGCTGGAGATCGAACCTGATCGGGCTGCCGGCAAACTCGTCGGCCACGGCCAACGGCGCATGGACCTGCCAGCGATGCGGTTCGGAGGCGCGCTCCACAGCCCATCGCCACTGCACCAGCCCGGCCTCTTCGCCGACGTGGATTTCCTGCCCGCCGCCGATGAGGCCGATGACGGCGCACCAGTCTGGGATGCGCTCGGCGAACTCCATGAAGTGCGCGGGCTCCGATTTGTCCGCGCCCGATCCGCGCTGGTGTTTCAGGCGCACCATGTCCGCGTCGAATGCACGCTGGGCCTCGTCGAAGACCAGGACGTGCTCTAGCGGCACCCGGTGTCTGGCAGCGGAATAGATCTTGACGTAGTCCTTGACGCCGCGGACGAAGGTCTTGCCACCGCCGCCGGCGCCTCGCAGCTCGTATTGCAGCACTTCGACGAGTGGGCCGTTGCCGCTCAGGAAGACAGCCGGCGCGGTCGGCTTGCCTTGGGCTCTCGGCACCGCGAGGTCGTCGAGATAATGCGCGTGGACGGTGCGAAGGCCAACGAGGGTCTTGCCCGCGCCGGGAACGCCGGTCACCAGAATCAGATGGCGTGACTTGGCGGCGGCTGCGTCGTGAATGATGCGCGTGATGGTTTCGACCGCCGGATCGGTGGCCGCACGGGCGCGATGGATCGTCCGCAGCTCGCCCGAATGAAACAACTCGCGGGCAGCCTCCACCAGCGTCGGTAGGGGCCTGTAGGCGGTCTCATCCAGGAAGCTCGCGCGTTCGATGGCCGGTTCCGTCTGGCCGTTTGTCAGCACGTGAATCAGCCCGTCCAAAGCGTCCGGTCCCGCAATGTGGACCGTTGAGTCCTGGCGGACGTAACCAGTCGCTCTTGTTGGGACCAGCACGGGAACGACGCTGCGGCCGGCGCAGTCGCGGTGATAGCAGCTCAGGTCGCGGGCGTACGCGGCCACCTGGTCGATGTCGGCCTGGGACGGCGCAACCTTGCCCTTCAGCTCGACGACGAGGATGCCCCCGGCGACCAGAAGGACGACATCGGGCCGGCGGGATTCGAGCGGGAGCTCGTATTCGAGGATGGCGGAGTAGTGCTTCGCGAGGACGTCCCGAACCAGCACTTCGTCGACCTCGCGCTGGAGCGGAGGGATACAGTCAGTCCACGCGCGGATCTGCTCGGGAGAGGCGTCGGCGATAAATGAGTGCAGCCGGTCGCGGACGACAGCCGGAGAAGTCGAGCGGAAATCGGGGAAGTCCGATTCCCAGCCTGAACGAGGGCGCGGTGACGACATCTTTACGGGTGCCGACCCACCCAGCCGATGACGACCTGCTCGGAGGCATCATCCCAGTCGAAGTAGATGCGAACGCAGCGGTCTGGCTGTGTCGCCTCGGTCGGCTTCAGGTGTAGGCGGAACTCGCGTCTCTGCGCACCATCGTCCCACGTTCGACGCTTCATCTCATCGCGGTCATTGAGTTTGGTCTTGGACTCATCTGAGACGGATACGTTGCGACTCGATAGCCAGCCCATCATGCTATCTCCAAGGCTGCGATTGCGCCTTGCGGTCGCCATACCTGCCAAAGCTTTCAGATAGTTGAAGACCTTCTCTGGCGGGCCCGCAATCGCTGAGACATCTCGGACTCCCTTCGAGACGTCGCCTCCGAACCGCAGAAGGCCGGCAAACATGGTCCGGGCCCTCTGGACCGCGGTCTCCACAGACTCGGGCGGGTCGTTCGAGTCCGGCGCAACGGTTTGCTCTGCCTCAGTCCATGCGTCTTCCACTTGGACTCGGTAGAGCTGCTGACGCAGAGTCCGGATCTGGTCCTTCAGTTGGGCGATCTCGTGCCTCAGCTGGTCGTTTCGCTGGGCTTCAGCCTCGGCCAAAGCTTGGTAGTCGCTGGCATCGCGGGCACGTGCCAATTGCGCGGCTTCCTGCGCCTCCTCGTAAGCCGTCCGGATTTCTAACGGCGCGGCTCGGTTGTACTGGCCGGGCTTCTCGCCCAATGGAGACCCGCTTCGGCACCCCCTCTGGACGTCGGAGCGACTCCTGAATGGTGCAGCAACAGTTGACGAAGCAGAGCGTCGCTTACGCGACACCTTGCGCAAGCCGCTGATGGCCGTCTCTGTTCCGGCCCTCGTGGAATCGAAGTCGCTCGACGAAGAAGACCTCGCCGGGCTGGAGCTGGTGAACGGAGTGGAGTTCGATACGGCCGAAGAGCGGGCGGCCTACGTGAAGGATCGCGGGTGGGCGTGAAGCGACCGTTGGAGGGAATGATGGCGAGGACGCGCCGCCTGCCGCCAGTACACCCAGGTGAAGTCCTTCAGCAGGATCTGATGACCCCGCTCGGCCTGAGCATCAACGGCCTGGCCCGTGACCTGCGGGTGCCCGTGACCAGGGTCAGCGAGATCGTGAACGGCCGCCGCAGCATCACGGCCGACACGGCCTTGCGTCTGGCGCGCTACTTCGACATGACGCCGCAGTTCTGGATGAATCTGCAGGCGGCATACGATCTCGATGTCGCGACTCGTGCGTCAGCGGCGAGAATCAAGCGGGACGTCCATCCGCGAGAACCGGCATAGCTCGTCGCTTACACGGGTGGGACGTAGCCGACGATGTCGGTCCCACCGGAGCCAGCAACATCCGTGCGGCGCTTCAGTGTGTCGTCCCCGGCGGCGCGCCGGGCGGCCCCGCGCCCGCGTCGCGGCGCCGATCCCACAGCGTGTCCTCCCAGCCGTGGATCAGCCCATTGTCGCCGCACAGCGGACACTGCCAGACGATGTGTCCGGACGCCCCGTCGAGCTCGGCGACGATCTCGCCGCGGCATCGGCGGCGGCCGGGACTTCGCCGGCACGGCACGTTCGTGAGCCAGTCGCCGTCTGGCAGATGATCCGTCACCCACACCACGATGGCCCCGAAGAAGATGGCCAGGCCGAGCAGGCGTTCGGGGATGTCCTCCGGCAGATCGCCGGTCTCCTCGTCCAGGTAGTGGCGCATGTCCACGACCCAGCCGGCAGGTCGGACCCGTCGCTTCATGGTCACAGGATCATCACCGGCGGCGCGGGCTGGTCCGTGGGCGGTCCATCAAACCGGCGCGGGTGGCCAGCTCCCGATTGGCCCGGCACTAGTCGGCGACCCAGTCCTCGATCTCGAGAAAGCGGAAGTACCGTCGCGCCAGGTCCGCGCGCACCTCGCGCAGAAGACCGCCTTCGATCGCTCGCAGTCGATACTGCGGAATGCCCACCGCGACCGACATCTCACGAATCCCGCGTGCGCCGCGGGCGTGGCGGCAACGGGCGCCAAGGGCATGCCAGCGAGTCGAGTCTTCGGTGTCGCCGAGGTGCTCCTCGATCCCTGGAAAGGACGCGATCAGCGCACGACGGATCTCGCGATCCAACAGCCGAACCTCCGCGCTGTTGAGAATCGCGGTGGAATCCCTCGCAAGTCTTCTCTCGAGGCGCACCAGCGCCGGCGTTCGCCTCATGATGTCCGCTTGCCGCGGCGCGCAGCACGTTCGACCCGGCGTGCCGTAAACGAGGAATCGTCACCATGGTGGATGAAGATGCGGCCCTGCCGCTGATCGTCCTCGAGGACAGCCCATCCCCGTCCGCTGATGCGGTCGCCCTCGTCCGTTCCGTCGAACGAGAACTCCACAGCAGGGTGACCGCCGCGTTCCGCCACGCGGTAGTCCAGGCCCGCTTCGATCGCGACGAAGCTCATTGCGCCCAGTCCATTGGCGTTCAGCGTCAGGTGCGCCGGACCCAGCAGGTCGAGGTCTTCAGGCGTCCACAACTCCATCCGGGTCATCCGCCATCGGCCAATGAATGGCCGTCTGGCTGCGGCCTCACCTCGCCCCATGCGCACGAGGATTCTTGCTCAACCGGCCAGGGAGATCCAACTCGAGTCTCCCGCTCAGTCAGTCGGCCCCTCCAGCATGTGCTTGAATCGGCGGCTCACCCGCAGTGACGCCCTAATCTTTCTGACGAGCGTCCTTACGCCAGCGTCGGAGAGAACGCCCTGATCACAACGCGTGGCCGGGCAGCGTGCGACCGATACTGCACCGAGGAGTTCCGGCAGACCTACCACGGCGTGATGCTGAGCCTCACCAAGCGGCTGTCGCAGCGATGGCAGGGATTGCGTCGCTGACGCTGTCGAAGACGGAGGGGCTGCACGCCGGATCGGCGAGCGGCCCGTCCTCGGCGCCGAGCGTGTTCGGCGACGATCCGAACGAGCTGATCAACGCCTACGGGCTGCTGGGGCTCGATCGCGACAAGATGTTCAAGCTGCAGGGCAGCTACATTCTGCCGGCCAACGTCGTGCTGTCCACGAACTGGTTCTGGATTGCGGGCCGGCCCTACGCGCGCAAGCTCAACGTCTCGACGTTCGCCGACGGGACGCGATCGGCGCAGGGCACCTTCACGCTCTTCCTCGAGCCGCGGGACGGGTCGCTCCGTCTGCCGGCGCAGAACTACGCGAATCTGCGAGCGGAAAAGCGATTCGAGCTGGGCGGACGCCGGCGGTTCACGGTGATGGTGGACCTCATCAACGTGTCCAACAGCGACACGCCCATCCTGTTCATCACGGAGAACGTGGCGAGCAACAACTTCGCGCTGCCAGACGAAGTGTTCCTGCCGCGGCGGGCGATGGTGGGGCTGCGGTTCGAGTTCTGACCGTTCGTGGGTCGCGTGGGTGGCGGGCTGGGCGGGCGGCAGCGCCCGCCCATCTTGCCCTTGCCGGCAGTCGGCGCCCGCGCCTCAGAGGGTCGCGCCGCCAGACCGCTCATGGACCGCCGTGCAGGGAGTCGAGATTCATACCGACCCTCTGTCGCACGTCGGCCAGGGCCTGACAGGGGTGTTGCTCCACCGGCGGATGGTCACACGGCTCGTCCCAGGCACCCGACACACGCGCCGGTCTCTTGTTGACGTCCGACAGGAGACTGGGCCATGCTCTTGTCGAGAACCGACAAGAGCATGATCAGATACCTCCTCGTCCTCCTCGCCGCCGGCCTCGGGTCTGCGGCCGCTCCTCCGCCCGCCGCGGGCCAGGCGTCCGCCGCCTCGCCGGGAGGGCTGCTCGTCAGCACCACGGAACTGGCCGCACGCCTGAAGGAGCCTGACCTCGTGCTCCTCCACATCGCCGACCGGCCCGCCTCGTTCGAGGACGGACACATCCCCGGCGCGCGGTTCGTGCGTTACGGCGACTTCGCCATCGACGGCCCGGAGGACGCCGGCTCGGAGCTGCCGCCCGCCGATCAGTTGACCCGTGTCTTCGAGAGCGCCGGCGTCTCGAACACCTCCCGCGTCGTCCTCTACGGGACGACGGTGATCGCGGCACGCGCCTTCTTCACGCTCGACGCCATGGGACTTGCCCGCGTGCAGCTGCTCGATGGCGGCCTTCGCGCCTGGCGCGCAGAGAACCGGCCCATCGAGACCGGCGCCGCGTCACCCCCGGCGCCAGGTCGGCTCACCGCCACGATCAACCAGGCGCGCGTCGCGTCGGCCCAGCAGATCCAGCAGCAGATGCCCGGCGGACAGATCGCGCTGATCGACGTCCGCCCCGACGCCGAGTTCCTGGGCACCGACGGCGGGATGGGCGGTGCCCACGCGGCGGGCCACATCGCCGGCGCGCGGCAACTGCCCTGGGACACGCTCGTGGCCACCGACGGCCGGTTTCTGCCGCGCGACCAGCTCCAGGCGCGGCTCGCCTCGGTGGGCGCCGCAGCCGGAAAGCCCGTGGTGGCGTACTGCATGGTCGGCATGCGCGCGTCGGTCGTCTACTTCGTGGCCCGGCACCTGGGCTACGACGCGAAGCTCTACGACGGATCCATCGTCGACTGGTCGCACAGGAAGCTTCCCACCGTGCTCGGCCGGCAGTAGACGCGGTATCCATTCACTGGACACGCAGATGACCACGACGCCGAAATCCAAGATCGACCTGCTCCAGGGCACGCTCGACCTCCTCATCCTCAAGACGCTTGCGCTCGGCCCCATGCACGGGTGGGGCATCTCGCAGCGCATCCTGCAGACGTCGGAGGACGTGCTGCGCGTCAATCAGGGCTCGCTCTATCCGGCCCTCCATCGGCTCGAATCCTCCGGCTGGATTGACGCGGCATGGGGCGCGTCGGAGAACAACCGACAGGCGAAGTTCTACTGCCTGACGAAGACCGGACAGCGACAGCTCCGTGAGGAGACCGCACAGTGGGAGCGGATGGCCGGCGCGGTCGCGCGAATCCTGGCGGTGCAGGGGTAGGGATCGGGATCGGGGTGGGGGTCGGGGCAGGCGAACAGATGCCCGCGTCGACGTTCCAGCGTCCGGCATCGGGGAATCAGGGATCAGGGATCAGGGATCAGGGATCAGGGATCGCGGATCGGGGATCGGGGATCGGGATCGCGGATCGGGGACAGGGATCCAGGGACGGCGATTGGGGATCTGCGATCGGGGACGAGGATCCAGGAATCTCGGAGGCGGTGATGGTCTCTCGGCTGAAGCACAAGGCGCGGGCGCTCGGCGACCATGCGGGAATGGACCGCGAGCTCAACACCGAGGTGGGTTTTCACATCGAGATGGAAACGCAGAAGAACATTCGCCAGGGGATGACGCCCGATGAGGCGCGCACGCTGGCCTTGAGGAACTTCGGTCCCATGGACAAGCACAAAGAAGAAGCGCGCGACGCGCGCGGTGTGAGCTGGCTCGAGGAGCTGGTCGCCGACGTGCGGTACGGCGGGCGCACGCTCGTCAAGAACCCGGGGTTCGCTGTCCTGGCCGTCCTGACGATCGGTCTCGGCATCGGTTCGAACACGGCCATCTTCAGCGTGATCAACGGCGTGCTCCTCAAGCCGCTGCCGTACGAGAACGGCCATCGGCTGGTGCTCGTCCAGCAGGCCGCGCCGCTCGCCAATCAGCCGAACATCGGCGTGTCGATCAAGGAGCTGTACGACTACCGGAGCCAGTTGGCGAGCTTCGAGGGGCTGG
>JBQTIE010000269.1:0-3536 GCA_052389315.1 Acidobacteriota bacterium | reverse complement strand
TCGATCTCACGGCGCTCGAGTTCAAGCTCTTGCGAACGTTGCTGCGCCATCGGGGCCAAGTGCTCACGCTCGATCGGTTGATGGCGCAGGTGTGGGGCAAGGACGTGTTCCTGACCGACCGCGTGATCTACACGCACGTCAACAATCTGCGCGGCAAGATCGAGGTCGATCCCGCCAACCCGCGGCTCATCGTCAGCGTACGCGGACTCGGATACCGGTTCGACGGATGAGACGATTCTGATGACGGTCTTGACGTGCGCTTGACTCAGGCCGTTGGAGGACCGGCTACGCTGGCTCTCCAGGAGACGAAGCGATGAGACGCAGACTCGTGGGCTCGGTTCGGATGCTGGCCGTGACGGTGGTCTTCGGTGCCGGCGCCCTGATCGCCACGGCGCAGCAACAAAAGGCATCGTCGGTCGACGCGTTGATGGGGGCTGCTCTCCATCAGGAGCAGGTGGAAGGCAATCTCGAGGCCGCGATTGCGACCTACACGCAGATCGTCGCCGATCCGCGCACCAGCCGCGCGATGGCCGCCACGGCGCTCCTGCGCTTGGGACAGTGTCATGAAAAGCTCGGCAACGCTGAGGCGCGCAAGGCGTACGACACGCTGTTGCGCGACTACGCCGACGAGCGCGAGGTCGCCGCGGTGGCGCGCACACGACTGGCGGCGCTCAGCGCGGCCGCATCGGGGCCGGCGCCGAACGTCCCCGTGTTCCGCCGTATCGTCGCGGACTTCGACGCCAACTTTCAGGCGCTCTCGCCAGATGGCCGGTACGCCGCTCTCGGGGACGGCTACGACATGGCGATCCAAGAGCTCCAGACTGGCAACAAATTGCGCGTGCGACAAGGCAACCCCAAAGAGGGAGGGTACCCCGAAGGGGAATCGGCCTGGTCGCGTGACGGAAAGTATCTTGCTTACAACTGGGAATACTACGATCCGGACAACGATCCGGACTACCGTGCGGAGCTCCGGCTCGCGACGTCCGACGGATCCGGCGATCGGCTGCTGTACCGTCATGACGATGTCACACACATCGATGTGTACGACTGGACGCCGGACGGGAAGCACATCCTGTCAAAACTGAGCCATCGAGATGGCACCGAGGACATCGCGCTCATCTCCGCGACGGACGGTTCGGTGCGCGTCGTCAAGAAGAATGTGAAGGGCAGAGCCACGCTCGCGCTCTCACCGGACGGACGATGGGTCGTCTACAACGACGTGAGGCGCCTACCAAACGGTTCCCCGCGCGATCTCTTTCTGATTTCCACTGATGGAACGCACGAAGTGCCGCTGGTACAGAACCCGGCTGACGATTTCGTCCATGGCTGGTCCCCAGACGGCCGAAGCGTTCTGTTCAGCAGCGATCGATCGGGGAAGTTCGAGCCCTGGTTGTTGCCAGTGAGTGATGGCAAGCCCGCCGGCTCCCCAAAGATCCTCAAGTTCGGACTCTCCGTAACTGGCGTCCACCGAATCACACCGGCAGGCCGCCTGTACTACAGCATCAGTGTGGGAGGCACAGACGTCTATGTCGGGAGACTGGATCCAGCGACCGGGAAACTCGCGGGGCCGCTTGAACTGATTCCCACACGGCACGCAACGGCAGCCAGGAGCGGCGTCTGGTCCCCGGACGGCCGTCGGCTCGCGTACAAAACGACGGGGCCCATTCCGACGATTTCCGTTCTCTCCATTGATACAGGACTGGAACGGGACATCCGGCTGAGTGTGCTGGCTCTCTTCGGATCGATTCGGTGGACCCGCGACGGCTCGGCCCTCCTGTTGACCGCTGGAACCGTGACAGGTTCCGGCAGAGCAGATCTGTACCGACTCCAGGTCGAGACCGAAGAACTGCACCTGCTGGCACAAGCCGCCTCGCCAGGACCAGGGCCAGAGCGGTCATTGCTACACTCCGCCGACCTTTCACCCGACGGCAAGACGCTGTATTACCTGGTCAACGATCAGTCCATTCGCGCGAGGGACGTCGAGACTGGTCAGGAGCGCACGCTTTACCGCGCCCTCGACGGGCAGATCTCAGGCCTGACGCTCTCGCACGCCGGCGACCGATTGGCCGCGCAAAGTAAGGTGAACCGCACGGGCGCTGCCAGCCTTCTGACGCTCTCAGTGAGTGGAGGCGAACCTCAGATCGTCCTGCAGGTCACCGACCCGCCCGAACCACCTTCTGGCATTGCGTGGACCCCGAGAATCGTGGACGCACCCCAGGTGGCCTGGTCCGCCGACGGTCGCCACTTGTTCTTTGCGACTGCCCCGGCCAAGGGCCCGAATCAAGTGCTGTGGCGGGTGGCCGCGCAAGGCGGAACGCCAGAACGTGTCGGGCTCACGATGGAAAACATTGGCGTCCTCAGTTTCCATCCCGACGGGAAGCGGTTCGCCGTGACAGCGGGTCGGCCCACCAAGTCGGAGCTGTGGGTCATCGAGAACTTCCCGTTCACGGCCACAGGAACGCAGGAGCACAAGCCATGAGAACACACGCCAGGTCGCTGTGGACGGTATCGCTGTTGGTTGTGGTCGCCGTCTGGGCGCAAAGCGTCTTCACGCGGATGTCAGGTGCGCCTGAACCTCGCGCCCCGGTTCAGCGCGACGCGCTGACCGACGACGAAGCAGAACAGCGGGCGGACGAGCTCGTCGCTCGCTGGGAAGCGGATTACGCCGAGCAGGATCTCTACACCAACACCCCGATCGAGTTGGCGTTCTCTCGGGCGTTTTCGAAGCAGTTCACACAGGCGCGTGGGAGCGTCGAGCTGAACTTTCAAACAGGTCAGGTCCACCGTCTCAGTGCACGGCCTTGATCCGCTCAAGGCGGGTTCGGCCTACGAGGTCTGGCTCATCGATCAGGTGCCCGGCGTCCACAACACGGTGGCGATCGACCTCGGCGACCACGGGGACCGGATTCTCAACCTTGGCGCCTTGCCGGCGAATGGACGGTTGGTGACCTCGGTGAAGGCCACGACGCTGGCCACACGGGCTGTCGACATGGCCGCGGTGATGCGAGTGAGTCTCGATCAGGACCCCGAGTACGTCATCGGCGGCATGCAATCGATTCGCATCCAGATTGGTCGCCAGGCGCATGTGAATCGCCGTCGGTCCGCCGGGCCCATCGTCGCCGCAGGATTCAACCCCATGATTCAGCCCACGGGGGCCTTCGCAGGTTCGCGTGAGTTCCCGTCTCGTCGCATCATCGCGAGAGAGCGTTTCGGCCCCCTGCCCGCGGCCAGCCTCGCTCTCGGGGGTGCGCAAGGCGGCGGTTCGAAAAAGGCTCTTGCCGCGTTGATCGCCCAGGGCAGGGACCTGTTCTTCACTGGGACGTTTGCCGGGAACGGGAGAACGTGCGGCACGTGTCACCAGGCGAACCGCAACCTGTCGATCGATAGTGCCTTTATCGCGACCTTGTCCCCAGGGACGGGACCAATTGGGGGCTCCTGCGCATCATCACGCTGTCGGACGGGAGAGTGGTGTCGCTATGTCCACAGAACTGTTGACACGTGGATCGCGACTCCTGGCGGCCGCTGCGGTGTGTGCG
>JBQTIE010000268.1:0-39742 GCA_052389315.1 Acidobacteriota bacterium | reverse complement strand
AGCGGTGGACCCCGCGCCTTGACCGGTTCGGCGACCACTCAGTACCATCGACCAGAGATGCACTTGCCTGCACAAGCTGACACCCCATGATGCGATTGTTCATCTGCGTAGCCGTCATGCTCGCGACCGCGGTCCTCGCCGAGGCCTCCCAGAGCCTGGTCGAGGTCGCCCGGAAGGAAGAAGCTCGGCGGAAAGAGGTGAAGCAGCCCGGGCGGGTCTATACCAACGAGGACTTACGCGGCGACAGCAGCAGGGCCGGAGCACCGTCTCCGGGAACCCCGTCGCCGGGATCGCCTCAGCCCCAGGCGCCGGACTCACCGGGTACGGCCGCAGCGACGCCCGAAGCGGCAGCCGCGGGCGCAACGCCAGCCGCGCCGGAGTTGCCGCCGGAGAAGACGCAGGCCTACTGGGCCGATCGAATGAAAGCGGCGCGATCGGCTGTTGACCGGAGCCGCATGTTCGCCGAGGCGCTCCAGAGCCGGATCAACGCGCTGACCACCGACTTCATCAATCGGGACGACCCCGCTCAGCGTTCCCAAATCGAGCTCGAACGTCAGCGGACGGTGGCCGAGCTCGAGCGGGTCAAGAAAGAAGTCACGGATCAGACCAAAGCGATTGCCGACATCGAAGAGGAAGCGCGCAAGGCGGGCATACCGCCGGGCTGGATTCGGTGACGGCACCGATCCTGCTCGTCGAGGACAAAGACTCGCTCCGCACGATGCTCCGGCATGCCCTCGAGGCCCGGGGGCATCAGGTTGTTGAAGCCAAGAACCAGCCCGAAGCCGTTGTCTGCCTGCGAGGGGCGTCCCCGTCGGTCGTCCTGTCGGACCTGCGCCTGCCGGACGGCGACGGGTTCGGCGTGCTGGATGCGGCCAAGGACGCCGACCCTGACCTGCCAGTGATTGTCATGACCGCCTATGGTGGCATCTCGGATGCCGTCCGGGCGATGAAGGCCGGAGCCATGGACTTCCTCGCCAAGCCGGTCGATCCGGACCACCTGCTGCTGCTCGTGGACCGCGCGCTGGCGCAGCGTCGCCTCGTGCGTGAGTATGCGTTGCTCAAGGAGGAGCTCGCCAGCCGGCGCGGCGCCCCCACGATCATTGGAGAATCGGCGTGCATCCGCCAGGTGGGACAGGCGATTCAACGAGGGGCGCGGTCTGAGGCCACCGTGTTGCTCGAGGGCGAGAGCGGGACGGGCAAGGAGCTGTTTGCGCGGGCCGTCCACGCGCTCAGTGGGCGCGCCGGCGGGCCGTTTGTCGCCATCAACTGTGCGGCCATTCCCGAAACGCTGCTGGAAGCCGAGCTGTTCGGTTACGAAAAGGGGGCCTTCACGGGCGCCGTGCAGCGTAAGCCCGGGAAGTTCGAAGTGGCCCATCGCGGCACGCTGTTCCTGGACGAAATCGGCGAGTTGGCGCTTCCAGTGCAGGGAAAGATTCTGCGGGCGCTCGAAGAGCGATCGTTCGATCGCCTTGGCGGGACGGCAACCGTGCGCGTCGATGTCCGCGTGGTCGCGGCGACCAATCGCGTGCTCAAGCAGGCCGTGGCGGCGAGGCGATTTCGCGAGGACTTGTACTTCCGGCTGTCGGTGTTTCCCATCACCGTGCCGCCGCTGCGCGATCGGCTGGACGACATCCCGATCCTGGCACGCCACTTTATCGAAGAACAGTGCCGTGCGTCCGGACGCCGTCCGCTGTCGCTGGCGCCCTCGGCCTTGGAGGCGCTGCAGGCGTACCGGTGGCCTGGGAACGTCCGAGAGCTGCAGAACTGTCTCGAGCGGGCCGTAATTCTGGCCGACGGCGACACGATCTACCCCAAGCACCTCAACCTGAGCGTCGAAGCGCCTGCGCGGCCGGCCGAGGCCCTGGCGCTGCTGGATTACTCGGGGAGCTTGTCGGAGATCACGAACCGCGCGATGTCTGAAGTCGAGCGCCTCGCCATCCGGCGCGCCGTGAACGAGGCGGGCGGAGACGTCGCCCGCGCCGCCGATCGCTTGCAAGTCAGCTACCGCGTCCTGCAGGCCAAGATGAGGGCCTGCGGTGTGAGCTCGGCGCCCTCTGCCGTCGATCGCTGAGGTCTCACGCCTTCTTCACGCCCAGGCTCTTCAGCGCTGTGCGTAGTTCCGACGAACTCACATCCGTCAAGGTGGTCGTCTGGCCGAGGGTGGCCGCGGCGATGAAATGCAGCGTGCCGCCGATGGTCTTCTTGTCGTGCGAGGCCGCTGACAGGATGGCTCGGGCGGACAGGTCGCCGATGGGGGGAAGGGGGCCAAGGGCGGCAATGAGCCGCGCGACCCGCTGGTAGACGTCATTCGCGGTCACCCCGCGGGCAGTGCCGAGGGCGAGTGCCGCCAGCATGCCGTAGGCGACCGCTTCGCCGTGGCGGAAGCGCCGGTATCTGGTCACGGCTTCGAGGGCATGTCCGAGGGTGTGGCCGAAGTTCAGCACGCGGCGCAGGCCCGACTCGCGTTCGTCTGCCGAGACAATCGCGGCCTTGATGCGACAGGATTCCGTGACGATGTCGCTCAGCATGGCGGGGTCTCGCGCGAAGAGCGCCGCGAGCGAGCCCTCCATGCGATCGAGAAGCGCCGGAGTGGAGATAACCCCGTACTTGATGACCTCGTAGAGGCCGGCGCGAAACTCGCGACGCGGCAGGGTCGCGAGGACCCCTGGATCGCTCGCGACGAGTCGCGGCGGGTGGAAGGCCCCGATCAGGTTCTTGGCCGCGGCGTGGTTGATCCCCACCTTGCCACCCACGGCGCTGTCCACCTGCGCCATGAGGGTTGTGGGAACGTGCACCAGGCGAAGGCCGCGAAGAAAGGTGGCCGCGGCGAACCCGACGAGATCTCCGATGACGCCTCCGCCGATCGCGACAATGACCGTGGCACGATCGGCGCTGCGCTGGATGAGGGCGTCATACACGTGGCCCAGCGTCGCGGCGTGTTTGAATCGCTCGCCGTCCGGCACCAGGATGGGTTCGCCTCCTCGCAGGAGGCGTTGGAAGCGCTTCCCATGCAGGTCCCAGACGAGGGGACTCGAAATCACGAAGCGACGGGGCCCCAGATCGCAGGCGTCGAGCGTCGTGTCGAGCGCCTCGATAGTGCCGGACCCGATCAGAACGGGATAGCTCCCCGAGGAGGCGGCGACCTCGATTCGAGTGGGCGGCATGCGCGGGTTATAGTAGCAGCCAGTGCCGGCCGTGACGGATTTCCTCATCATCGGGAGCGGCATCGCTGGCCTGCGCGCGGCCGCAGAGCTTGCCGATCACGGCTCGGTCACCGTGCTGACCAAGGGCGATCCCACCGAGAGCAATACCGGCTACGCGCAGGGTGGAATTGCCGCCGCGCTCGGGCCAGACGATTCGCCCGAGGCCCATCTGGCGGACACGATGAACGTGAGCGACGGGCTCTGCCACGAGGCTGCCGCCCGAGTGCTGGTCGAGGAAGGCGTGAGCTATGTGCGAGAGCTCATCGAGTGGGGAGCGGCGTTTGACCGGGATCCGCGTGGGCACCTGGCGCTGGCCCGAGAAGGAGGCCACCGGGTGCGCCGCGTCCTTCACGCTCGAGACGCGACCGGACGTGAGATAGGTCGCCTGCTGTGGTCCCGCGTCTCGACGCAGCGGAATGTCCACGTACTGCGGCACGCCAGAGTCTCGGCCTTGCGCATGCGCAACGACGCATGCCGAGGTGCGGACTATTGCGTCGGCTCCGAGACCTCCTCCATCGAGGCGACGCGCGTCCTGCTGGCGACCGGCGGCGGGGGACAGGTGTACAGCGAGACCACCAATCCGGCGATTGCCACGGGGGATGGCGTCGCCCTCGCCTGGCGGGCCGGCGCGCGCGTCGCCGACCTGGAGTTCGTGCAGTTTCATCCCACGGCCCTCGATGTCCCGGACGCGCCGCGATTCTTGTTGTCCGAAGCCCTTCGCGGAGAAGGTGCCTGGCTGCTCAACGGCGACGGCGAACGGTTCATGTCCAGATACGACGCCGCAGGCGAGCTGGCGCCCCGGGACCACGTGGCTCGCGCCATCGATGCCGAGAAGCAGCACAGCGGCCGCCCGGTCGTCTTGTCCATGCGGCATCTCGACCGGGACTGGGTTCATGCGCGCTTTCCGACGGTTGCTGCGGCCTGTCGGTCTGTCGGCCTCGACCTCGCCCACGACCTGATTCCGGTCCGGCCGGCGGCGCACTACATGATGGGAGGCGTCGAGACCGACCTGTGGGGTCGCACGACGCGCCCGGGGCTGTACGCGGCAGGGGAGGCGGCGTGCACCGGCGTGCATGGCGCGAACCGTCTGGCGAGCAATTCGCTGCTCGAAGGGCTTGTCTTCGGCGCACGCGCGGCCGAAGCCATGCGCGGCCCGCCGGAGTACGGCGGCATCACCGGCGTTCACGTGTGGGAGGAAGAGACGTCGGACGATTGGGGAGGCGAGGACCACGCGGCCTCGGACCGTGTCGCCCTGATCGACGCCTCACGGGCGCTCATGTGGCGGGCCGTCGGCCTGCGACGAAGCCGCGATGACCTCGCCAACGCCGCCGTGACGCTGCGGCGCTGGCACCGCGCGCTGACCGCTCGAGCCGCATGGCTTGGAGACGACGCGTCCGCACGCGCGTCGAGCGTCGTCACCATGGGCTGGCTGATTGCTCGTGCGGCGCTGCGCCGGGAAGAATCGCGTGGCTCCCACTTCCGCACCGACTTTCCCGCTCGCAACGATCTAGACTGGAAGTTCCACGTCGCCGAGTGCCGCTAGCAGCGGGGATGGTCCCCTTATCATGGTTGAGCAGCGTGCGCAGAACGGCCACGGGCTGGCCGAACGCCATTCGGACGACCAGGGTTCGCAAGTAGCAAGGACACATGGCAGACAAGGCACGCGACGCGTTCGTCACGGAAATCACCAAGCAGTCAAGCGACTTCTCACGCTGGTACCTCGACATTGTGCGCCGAGCGGAGTTGGCGGACTACTCGCCCGTCAAGGGCTGCATGGTCATCCGCCCCTACGGGTACGCCATCTGGGAACTGATCCAGCGTCAACTGGACGACCGCTTCAAGGCCACGGGACACGTCAACGCCTACTTTCCGCTCTTCATTCCCGAGAGCCTCTTGATGCGCGAAGCCGAGCACGTGGAAGGCTTCGCCCCACAAGTGGCGTGGGTCACCAAGGGCGGGCCCGAAGTCCTCGAGGAGAGACTCGTCGTTCGGCCGACGTCGGAAACCATCTTCGGCGTGATGTACCAGAAGTGGATTCAATCGTGGCGCGACCTGCCGGTCCTGATCAACCAATGGGCCAATGTCGTCCGGTGGGAGAAAGTCACGAGGCCGTTTCTGCGCACGACGGAGTTTCTCTGGCAGGAAGGCCACACGGCTCACGAAACGGCTGAGGAGGCCCAGGAAGAGACCATCCGGATCCTGGATCTCTACACGGAGTTCTGCGAAAACGTGCTGGCCATGCCCGTCGTGAAGGGCGAGAAGAGCGAGAGCGAGAAATTCGCGGGCGCGTGTCGAACGTATTCCATCGAGGGGCTGATGGGCGACGGCCGTGCCTTGCAGGCCGGGACGTCGCACAACCTCGGGCAGAACTTCGCCAAGGCGTTCGAGATTCAGTTCCAGGGGCGCGACAAATCGCTCCAGTACGCGTGGACGACATCCTGGGGCGTCTCGACACGCTTGATCGGCGGCGTGATCATGACCCACGGCGACGACAGTGGTCTCATCCTGCCGCCGCGCGTGGCGCCCTGGCAGGTCGTGATCGTGCCGATTCCCAGGGGGAATTGGAAGGAGACCGTGCTGCCCAAATGCCTCGCGATCCAAGACCAGCTGCGGTCTGCGGGCATCCGGGTGCGGCTCGATGCCGACGAGAGCCAGACGCCAGGGTGGAAGTTCGCTGAATACGAGATGCGGGGGGTGCCGCTGCGGCTGGAGATCGGGCCCAAAGATCTGGAAAAGAATGCCGTCTTCGCGGCGCGGCGCGACACGCGGGCCAAGCAGTCCTTGTCAATGGAGGGCCTGCCGGATCGTGTCACGGACCTGCTGAACGAGATTCAGGACTCCTTGCTTGCGCGTGCCCGCCAGTTCCGCGACGATCACACGAGCCGCGCCGACAGCTACGACGAGTTCAGGCAAATCATGGAAGGGAGGCCCGGGTTCGTCGTCGCGCCGTGGTGCGGGAGCGTGCAGTGCGAAGCGGATATCAAGGCCGAGACGCAGGCGACCATCCGGAACATGCCCTTCGGCCAGGGGCCGCCGAAGAGTCCCTGCGTGAAATGTGGCCGGCCGGCGACGGCGTCCCCCTGGTTTGCCAAGGCCTACTGAGCCACCAGCTCGAGCGTGCGGGAACGGGGCCCGTCAGACCCGACAGTTGCGTCACCAGCCAAGAGACAAGGGAAAAGGGCGGTCGGCTCGTGCCGGACCGCCCTTTCCAGTTCCGCCCCGCTGACGCGGGCGCTACTGCAGCCTGACGGTGAGTGCCGCGCGGCGGTTGAGCCGGCGCGTCTCTTCGCGCGAGTTGTCGTGCCGCGGGCGCTCCTCGCCGTAGCTCACGGTGTTGAGCCGATCGGCGCTGATGCCACGGCCAACCAGGTATTCGCGCACTGCGCTGGCTCGGCGCTCACCCAGCGCCAGGTTGTACTCCGCCGTTCCGATGTTGCAGGTATGGCCTTCCACGGTCAACCGGAGTGACGCATCGGCTTGCATCGCCTTGACGGCCTCATCCAGCAGGCGCGTGGCTTCGACTCGCAGCGAGTAACGGTCGAAGTCGAAGTGCACGTCCTCGAACTTGTACTCCTTGCGCGCCGGTGCCACGCACTGAATGGTGATGGCGTCGCTCGCCGTGCCGCCCTTGCCGTCGGTGACCGTCACGGTGACCGGCACCGATCCGGCGGTGGATGGGCAGGTGAAGGTGGTCTGCCGCTCGGCCGGGTTGGCAAACGACCCGGTTGGCGCGCTCCACTTGTAGGCCAGCGCATCGCCGTCCGGATCGGCGGCGTCGGCCGTCACGGTCGATGTCCGCCCCACTTCCACGACGCACGGTTCACATCGCGCCTTGACGGTCGGCGGCCGGTTCTGCGGCGGCGGCGGGGGAGGTGGTGGGGGGGGTGGCGGGGGCGCCGGCGGTTCATACACACGAGCCCCAGGGTGCCAGCCGATTCGTACCTGGTTGCCCCAGCGGTCGAAGGTCTTCTCGGAGCTGAACGACGCGCCGGAGACGTCGCTCCGGTTCTTCGTGTTCAGGCCGATCGACGCGCCGTAGCCGATGAAGAGCCCGTTGGGATGCCGGTAGGTCACGCCGATGACGAAGTCCGCCGGCGAGTCGACCTCCCACCGCAGCGGCGAGCCTGCGATTGAGCGTGTCGCCACGATTTCGTTGTCGAAATACTGCTCGCCGGTCAGTTCGGTCGTCACGCGCAACCGGCTCCGACTCGGGAACCCAGCACCGACGCCCCAGCGGAAACCATTGCTCAGCTCGTAGAGGGCGGGGTCGCCCCGATACATGAAGCCGCCAAAGCCCGCGAGCTCCACGCGGCCGCCGGCTTCGCCGCTGACGACCGCGTCAGCGAGGAAATCCACCTTGCCGGTGCCCAGGCCAGCGTTGCGATCGGCCGTCGGGAACTTGAACACCGTGCGCACCGCGACCGCCGCCGGCTGCTGACGATGCGGGGCCATGAGGTTGAACTTGGCACCCACTCGCGTGTCACCGAACCCGGCGCCCCATTCGAGAAACACCCGCGGGTCGTCCATCGACGTGCCGCCCGAACGCACGGGGCGACGGTCCGCGTCGATGCGTCGCTGCACATCGATATCGCCGAACAGTTCGACGCGGTCCGAGAGGCCGAAGGCGAACGTGGCTCGGAAATCCGACACGTCGGTGAATGCCTCTTTGCGGTCCCAATTGACTCGATACGCGCTCCCCGACCACGTGCCTCGAGGAAGCACTTCTCCGGTCGGGACGAACCATAGGCCGGTGTCGCCCTGAATACTCGTGGTCGACGGGCGGGTGGCGGTCTCAGAGGGGGCTTGGCCGCTCTGAGCCTGGGCCCAAGCAGGGGAGGCACCAAGCACCGCGAGGACGGTGCCCAAAGCCAAGCGGCGAAAGGGTCTCATGTTGGGCCGACCTCCACAATAGGGCGCGCGACTGGGAGTCACAATGACACTAATGGTAGGACTGCGGCTACTACGAAGTCAATCGTTCGTGGCCGCGCCTGCCGACTGATCTCTTGTCCCACCCGACAGATTCTTGCCCGGACGCCGCGAGCGTTCTCGCCGGGCGCGTCATGCTTTCTGCTCGTCCGCTTCCCGGCGCTTCTTGCCGAACAGCCAAACCACGAGGATGCTGATGCCGTAGAGTGCAATCATGGGCGCGGCCATGACGACCTGTACCACCATGCTCCCATCGGGGGTCACGACCGCAGCCACGACGAAGATCAGCAGCACGGCGTACTTGAAGTTCTTGATCAGAAACCGGGCGCTCACGATGCCGAGCTTGCCCAGCACGAACATCATCATGGGCAACTGGAAGACCAGGCCGAGGGCCAAGAGCAACTTGACGTACAGGCTGAAGACCGGTTCGACACGGGGTGTGAACGCCAGAAACTGATTCGAGAAACTGGCAAAGAAGCGCCAGGCCAACGGGAACAGGACCGCGTGGGAGAACGCGGCGCCCGAGATGAACAGCAACGAGGAGAACAGCACGAAAGGCACCGCCAGCTTCTTCTCGTTCGCGTACAACCCCGGGGCGATGAACAGCCACACCTGGTACATGACATAGGGCGACGACAAGAGCAGCCCGGCGATGGCCGCGAGCTTGATATAGAGGAAAAACGCCTCGCCCGGCTCGGTGAAAATCAACTGGCCGCCAGGCACGTCGGCGGTCAGCCTGGCGAAGACGAAAATCCAGATGCGCTCGATGAAGGCAAAGGCCACCACGAACCCGACCAGCAAGGCCACCACGGCGTGCGTGATGCGCCGCCGCAGTTCGTCGAGATGTTCGAGGAACGTCATCCGGCCTTCCACCGGCTCGTCCTCGTCGGAACTCCCTCCGGCGGAGGGTGCCGGCGGCGTCGCTGGCGGGGCGCTGTTGGTGAGATACGGGCCAGACTCTGAATCCAGCTCGGGGGCGGGTGTTGTCGCGTCGGGAACCGGGGCGAGGGCCATCGGTCTGCGCGACTATTGGTCCCCGTCCACCGTCCGCGACACCGACTGACCGGCGTCGGACGGCGTCCCCGCATCGGAACGGGGCTTGGCCGGTGCTTCCTTCTGCTCCTCGAGCTTGATCTCCTGCTCGAGCGTGCTCTGAAGCTCTGTCGAGGCGCGCTTGAACTCGTTGATGCTCCGGCCCAAAGACTTACCGAGTTCAGGCAGCTTGCGCGGACCGAAGATGATGAGCGCGATCACCAGGATGATGATCAGCTCGGGCATGCCGATGGGGCCAAACATGGGACTGCGCTCCTCGAATTCCTTCGACGACGGTGACGTCGGGGCCCCTGAACATCAGGAGGCACCCCCACCCGCAGCGACCCGACGCCGAAGGCGGTCGGGGCAGGGTCGCACCAACTCCACGACTTTTCAAGTATAGGAACCGGCTCGAGCCCTGGTCAAGGCGCCGGCCCCTACCCAATCACTGGAAATCATTGCGGACACAGGCTTTACTCTGTTAGCATCTTCTCATGCGCAGCTACAGGTCCTGGACCGCGGCGTCGTTGGCGATTCTGCTGTCGGCGCTGGCCGGCGGCATGTTCGGGCGGAGCGCCCTGGCGACGGCAGACCGCCTTCCGGAACATTACCGCACGTTCACGGCTGCGCTGAGCGCCGTACAGGCCAACTACGCCAGCCCCGTCGAGGCCGATCGACTGGTGTACGGGGCCATCAACGGCATGCTGCAGACCCTCGATCCGCATTCGAGCTTCATGGATCCGCGAACCTACGCGCAGATGCGCGAGCGGCAGGAAGGCCGTTACTATGGCCTCGGCCTCACGATCGTCGCCGTCGACGGTGACATCACGGTGGTTCGCGTGTTCGAGGGATCGCCCGCCTACGGCAAGGGGATCCGCCGCGGCGACGTGATTGCGCGCGTCGAAGGCGAAGACGCGAAAGGTTGGACGAGCGACCAGGCAGTTCGCCGCCTCAAGGGTCCGAAGGGCACGTTCGTGTCGGTCGGCATTCGTCGCAAGGGCGTGGACGATCTCATCCCCATGGAGGTCATGCGCGACGAGATCACCATTCCCGCCGTCACCGCGCACTTCATGGTGGCCCCACGCACGGGCTACGTTCGCATCGATGATTTCGCCGAGCACACCGAAGAGGAGCTGACCCAGGCGCTTCAGGACCTGGAGCGCAAGGGGATGCAGCGGCTCATGCTCGATCTGCGCGGGAACCCAGGAGGGCAGCTCGATCAGGCCATCCGCATGGTGAATCTCTTCATCCCGAAGGGGTCGCTCATTGTCTATACGGCCGGCCGAGCCGCCAATTCCGACCAGGAGTACCGTGCCGAGCGCAACGGCGAGTACCAAACGGTCCCCATGATCGTGATGGTGAATCGCAACAGCGCCAGCGCCTCCGAAATCGTCTCCGGCGCCTTGCAGGACTACGACCGCGCGCTCGTCGTCGGCGAGACGACCTTCGGCAAGGCGCTCGTCCAGTCGCTGTTCCGCGTCAGTCAGGGCGCGGGACTGGCGTTGACCACGGCGCGATACTTCACGCCCAGCGGACGAATCATCCAGCGGCCATGGGATGGCGCCTTCGACGAGTACCTCACCTACACGCTTCGCGACCAGGCGGAGCGGACGCACTCGCCGGACCAACTCAAGTACACGGCCAGTGGCCGGCCCGTCTACAGCGGTGGCGGCATCGAGCCCGATCGCCGGTTCGAGGGCCCCATCGAAGGATTCAGCCCGTCGCCGTTCGCTCGTTCCCTCTTCACGCGACAGCTCTTCCCCAGCTACGCCGAGCAGTTCTCCGCGCAAGGCGACACCCGCGCCGGGGCCCAGGGCAAGAATCGCAAGGTCGTTGCCGCGGGCTTTGCCGTCGATGACGCGATGCTGGACGACTTCAAGCAGTTCGTCATCGGACGGAAACTACCGATCGATGAGGCGGCCTTCGCCACGGATCGGGAATTCATCCGATCGATGGTGCGCTTCGAGATCGACGTCGCCCTCTTCAGCGTTGCCACCGCGAGACAGCGGCTGATCGGCGACGATCCCCAAGCCCAGTTCGCACTGAGCCTCTTCCCGGAGGCCGAAAAGCTCTCGCAACTCACGAAGACCCGGACGTTTCGAGTAGGGCAATAGCCAGATTAGGGTAGCCGACCGCTAAATCTGGGGCTTGCCTTCGGCCTTGCCACAATCGGCTGGGCTTGTTAGACTGGGCGCCGGTTTCGTCCCCCATTTCCTCTCCGAGGATAGGCCCGCGCCCCATGCGTCTCGAGCGTCTCGAAATCTCCGGCTTCAAGTCCTTCTCTGACCGCTCTGAACTGTCCTTCGATCAAGGGGTTACGGCGATCGTTGGACCCAACGGCTGCGGCAAGAGCAACCTGGCGGATGCCCTGACCTGGGTCATGGGCGAGCAGAGCGTCAAGAGCCTGCGCGGCGAGAAGATGGAGGACATCATCTTCAGCGGGTCGGATGCGCGCAAGGCGACGGGGGCTGCCGAGGTCCGGCTCCGGTTCAGCGGGGTGGCTCTCACGCCAACGGTCCTGCCCTCCGAACTGCCACGCGGGAGGGTCGGCGAGCCGGGCGAGAGCGCCACCAACGGACATTCCAATGGCCACTCGAATGGTCACGGCGACGAGCAGCTGGCACTGACTGCCGACCTCGACGGCGCCAGCATGGTCCGGGAGGTGGAGGTGACCCGTCGCCTCTACCGTTCGGGCGAGAGCGAGTACCTCATCGACGGGCACCTGTGCCGGCTGCGCGACATTCACGAGCTCCTGATGGACACGGGGCTCGGCGCCAAGGCCTACGCCATCATCGAGCAAGGGAAAATCGGCCTGATTCTGAGTTCTCGCCCGACCGATCGGCGCCAGCTGATCGAGGAAGCCGCGGGCATCACCAAGTACAAGGCGCGTCGTCGCGCAGCGGAGCTGAAGCTCGAGGCGGCTCAGCAGAACCTGACGCGCATTGACGACATCGTTTACGAGATCGAGAAGCAGCGCGGATCGCTCAAGCGTCAGGCGGCGAAGGCTCGCCGCTACACGAGGCTGCGAGACGAAATGCGACGGTGGGAGAAGGTGCTGTTGGCCCGTCGCTACCGCGCGCTGGCCGAGGCCATCGAGTCGGCTCGCATGCGCTTGGCCGAGATGCGCGCCCAGGAGGCCGCGGCGGCCGCACGTTTGTCGGAGACCGAGATCGAAATCGCCCGCCTGCGGATCGAGTCAGCCCACGCGGACGGAGCGGCCGCGCGGGTCAGGGAAGAGGCCCACGCGCGCGAGCTCGAGATCAATCGCAGGCAGCAGCAGATTGCACTCGACACGCAGCAGGCCGAGATGCTCCAGGTACGGGCCGGCGAGCTCGACATCGAACTGGCGACGCTCGAGAACCGGCGCGAACCCGAGCGAGTCCTGCTCGACGAGCGTCGCGCCACGGCGGGCGAAGCGGCACGGCAACGCGATGAAGCGGCTGTGATCGCCGAGACCACCGGCAGCGATTACGTCGAAGTACAGCGCCGTATCGAGATCGCGGACGGGGCGGTGGGTCGGGCGCGTGACGAACTGCACGCCATCGTGAACACGGTGACGGCGCTGACGGCGGCCCTACACTCTGCCACCGACCAGCGCGAACGTGCGGCGGCGGCGCTGAGCCGGCTCGAAACCGAATCAGCCGACCTGGAGGCGGAACACCGCAGGGCTCGGCAGGCGCACCTCCACGCGAGCGACGCGTTGGCCTTGGCCCACGAAGCCCTCGATGCCACGCGCATTGCCCGGGCTGCGCGAGATTCCGAGCTCGCGAGCGCACGGATCGAGCACGAATGGCGCGCCCGCGAAGTGCGGTCCCGCGAACACGGGTTGGCGTCCCTGACCGCGCGCCTGCGTTCGCTCGAGGAGCTCGATGCCCACCGAGCCGGTTTCGGCGACGCGGCCCGCATGATCCTGGCCCGGGCCAACGGGTCAGTGGGGCAGATGGGGGCATTGGCCGACGTGCTGGAGGTCGAGTCGCGCTACGAGCGGGCCGTCGAAGCCTGCCTCGGCGACCTGCTCCAGCATGTGCTGGTCCCACGGCACACCCATGCCGCCGCCGGACTGGCGCTGGTCCGAGAACAGGATGCGGGGCGGTGCGGCTTTGTCGTCGTCGAGCCAGGCGAGGAGGCGCGTCGGCCGACAGTCGCCTCGCACGAGACGCCGGAGCCGGGGCTCCCGTCAGAAGCGGTCCGGTTGTCACACGTGCTGCGCATCTCCTCCGATCACCGTACCGCCATTCATGCGGCGATCGGCGAGGCGCTGATCGTTGCGTCGTTCGATGAGGCGCGAGCGCTGGCGGCACGTCAGCCGCTGCCCGTGGCCACGCTCGAGGGCGATGTGTTGCACGGAGCTCATCTGGTGTCCGGCGGCGGCAAGGTCGAGGCCCGAGGGATTCTTGCCACCAAGAGAGAAATCAAGGAGCTGAGGGAACGAATCGCCGCGGAGCGTGAGGCCCTGGAACGCCTGGCCGACGAGACGGGTCGCTTCGAGCAGACGATCGCCCAGGCTTCGGCGGCCGTGGCGGCCCTGGCCGCCGAGCTGCACCGCCAGGAGAAGGCCATTGTCGGCGCCGAAGCCCAGCAGCAGCGCGCGGCCGATGACGAAACCCGCCTCGATCAACGCCGAGCGGTGCTGGGGATCGACATCGGCGCCGTGCGTGAAGAAATCGGCGGCGTCGACCTCCGCCAAACCGAGACACGGGACTCGCTCACCCGCCTGGCTGAGGACCGCGCACGCGCGGAGCAGGAGCTCGCCGCGGCCCAACGGACGCTCATGGCAGCCCGCGAGGCCGCCGAGGCGTCGGCCCAACGGGCGGCCGAGGCGCGCGCGATGCACGCCGCGCTTGTCGAGCGCTGCGTGGCAGCCACCGTCGAAATCGAGCGGCTTGTCGCCGGCGCCGGCGCCCTCGAACAGCGCCTGCGCACGTGCGCCGCCGACCTGTCGCTGATGCGCGAGCAGCGCGAGCGGCTGCTCGCCGCGGTCGAAGAAGGCTATCGCCTCGTGGACGAGGACGTGCATCGGCTGGAGGCCATTCGGCAACACGTCCAGGACGCCGATCAACACGCCGCTCAAGTGCGCGCGCTCGTCGACCAGCAGGAACTCGTCATTCGCGATGCGCGGCGCAGCGTCGACGCCGTGCGCGCCTCGACCGCGGAGCTCGACGTGACCCGTGCCACCGCGGAATCGGACCTGACGCATCTGGCCCAGCAATGCCTCGACGCCGTCAGCGAACCCCTGGACGCCGTGCGTGCGGAGGTGGATGCGATGGAGGCCGCTGGGGCGATCGAACCCGATGCGAACGCCATTCGGGCCGTGGAAGCCATCGATCCCGACGAAGAGGACGACGAACCGGGAGGCGAAGCCCACGGGGTGGCCGACCTGGCAGCGGGAGCCGAGGCCGACCTTCGGCCCACCGCGTCGGTTCCGCAGATGACCGCCGCGGAAGCCATCGCCGAACTCCGAGAGAAGATCGGCCGACTCGGGCTCGTGAACATGATGGCCATCGAGCAGTTCACCGAGCTCGATCAGCGCCACGCCTTCCTGACCACCCAGCGGCGGGATCTCGTCGAGTCCATCGCGCAAACCAACGAGGCGATTCGCCGGATCGACACGACGACCCATGCCCGGTTCCGCGACGCCTTTTCTGCCATCGACGCAAATTTTCAGGACACCTTCGCGACGCTGTTCGGCGGAGGTCGCGCCGGCCTGGCCCTGCTCGACGAGACCGATCCCCTCGAAAGCGGCATCGACATCGTCGCTTCGCCTCCAGGCAAGCGCCTTCAAAGCGTGCAGCTGCTCTCGGGCGGCGAAAAGGCGCTCACGGCGATCGCCCTCATGTTCGCGATCTTCCGCTACAAGCCGAGCCCGTTCTGCGTCCTCGATGAAATCGATGCCCCGCTCGACGATGCCAACATCAGTCGCTTCGTGGAGATGCTTCGCGGCATGCTCGACCGGACGCAGTTCATCATCATCACTCACAATCGGAAGACGATGGAGATCGCCAACCGCCTCTATGGGGTCACCATGGAAGAACCCGGCGTGTCGAAGCTCATCTCCATCCAGCTGAACTGAAGGGGGAACCAGAGCCCTCCGAATTCCGTCTTCACAGGAGATTGGGGGTCCGCATGAACTCGAGAACCCGACAGCCTGCCCGCCTGATCGCCCTGCTGGCGCTTGGCGCACTGGCCACCGGATGTGACGTCGCGGTCAACGGCGAAGGCGGGTTTCATTTCGATCTCGCAGCCGGCAAGGCCCAAGACGAGTGGACACGGAGCTATCCAATGGCGGCCGGGAGTCGCCTGGAGCTCATCAACGTCAACGGCCGAATAGCCGCGGAAGTCAGCGACGGCCAGGCCGTTGAGCTCAGGGGCGAACGCACGGCGAAAGCCGCCACCGACGACGGGGCACGCAGCCTGCTCGGACGCATCGAGATGCGCGAGGAAGTCGGCGACACCAAGGTCCGCGTCGAGGTGCGGCCGCCGAGGACCACCGGTCCAGCAAGCCATGAGATCAAGTGGACGCTCAAAGTACCGCGAGGCGTGTCGGTCGATCTCCGGACGGTCAATGGCGTGGTGGTCCTGACGGGGTTGCACGGAGAAGTTCGCGCCCGATCGACCAACGGGGGGATCACTGGAGTGGCCCTGGCGGCCAGCAGCGTTGATGCCTCGGTGACCAACGGCGGCGTCGAGATCGAACTCGCCCAAGCCGTGTCGACCGGTACCTTCGAGCTCGAGGCCGTCAACGGGGGCGTCACGTTGAAGCTCCCGGCCGAGAGCAAGGCCGATATCGCCGCACGGTGCGTCAACGGCGGTATCGCGGTGTCCGGCCTGACGGTCGAGCCCCGCGGGGAACAGACGCGCCGGCGTCTCGATGCGACGCTCAACGGCGGCGGTGCCCGAGTGACGCTCGACACCGTCAATGGAGGCGTGAGAATCGGACCCGTCGGATCTGCTGCGGCCTCCTGACCGCTGCTGCCCGGCCTGGCTCGAGCGCCCGTGAAATAATGCCTCGGGCGCAGTGAACGAAGACAAAGCCACTCGATATCATCGCCTTCGCCGCCGTGCCGACTTGCTCGGGGCGGCGGCCGCAGGCGCCCTCCTGCTGGTCCTCCTTCTGACCAGGTGGACGTTCACTCTGCGGGAAGCCGGCTCCATCGTCGGGGCGATCATCGGGCGGGGGTTCGAAGAGCCCGGCACCGTCGTCGGGGTGAGCACGGCGCTCGCGATCCTGCAGCACATGGTCGAGCTGCCGTTCGCCCTCTACCAGCATGGACTCGACCGGCGCTACGAGCTGTCGACTCAGTCGCTGATCCACTGGTCCCGCGATTATGGGAAGGCCATGCTCATCGGCACGGGCCTGCTGGTGCTGGGCGCGTCGGTGGTGTACGCGGCCTTGCGTTGGCAGCCCGACTGGTGGTGGGCCATCGCCTTTGCTACTTTCGCGGCCGGGATGATCGGGCTCGTCCACCTCGCGCCGGTCGTGCTCCTCCCGATGTTCTATCGGGTGGCCCCTTTGGATCGCCCCGGCCTGACCCACCGGTTGCTGGCGCTGGCAGGCCGCACCAAGACCCCCGTGCTGGGGGTGTATGAATGGACGCTCAGCGCGCACACGAAGAAGGCCAACGCCGCCCTGGCCGGAATCGGGCGCACGCGGCGCATCTTGCTGTCCGATACGCTGCTGTCAGGCTACACGGACGATGAGATCGAAGTGGTGTTGGCTCACGAGCTGTCCCATCACGTCCACCACGACCTCTGGCGGAGCATGGCGCTCGCGTCGGTCCTGTTGGTCAGCGGTTTTCTGGGGGCCCACGTGGTGCTGCGGGAGCTGTCCGGGCCTCTCGAGCTTCGCGGGGTCGATGACCCAGCCGGCCTGCCGCTCCTGCTGCTTGTGGCGGGCGTTGCCTCGGCGCTGTTCATGCCCGTCGGCAACGCCCTGTCGCGTGCACACGAACGGCGCGCCGATCGATTTGCCCTCGAGATCACCGGACACCCCGAGGCGTTCGTGTCCGCCATGAAGCGGCTGTCCCAGCAGAATCTGGCCGAGGAGCGTCCGTCCCGCCTTGTCCAATGGCTGTTCTATTCTCACCCGCCCATTCGAGAACGCATCGAAAGCGCTCGTCGGTGGCGACGCGGTGACGTCAACCCCGGCGAAGTGGCATGATGGGCACCTTTGACGTGGCGGTGCTTCGATGAATGTATTGCGCTGGCTGGCCTCGATGACGACGTTGGCGACCGTTGGACTTCTTGCGAACGTGCCCATGGTGCAACCGGCGAAAAAACTGAACGTCGCGCATCGCGGGGCATCGGCCTACGCACCCGAGCACACGCTGGCGGCCTATCGGCGAGCCCTCGAGCAGGGCGCGGACTTCGTCGAACAGGATCTGGCCGTGACCAAGGATGGCGTGCTGATCTGCCTGCACGATCCGACGCTGGACCGCACCACCAACGTCGAGGAGCTGTTTCCGGATCGGTCCTCGACGGTGACGTGGGAGGGCAAAACGGTCACCGCGTGGCTCGCCAACGACTTGACGCTGGCGGAGATCAAGCGGCTGGATGCGGGATCCTGGTTTGACCCGGCCTTTGCAGGGGAACGGGTGCCGACCTTCGACGAGGCGGTGGCGCTCGTCAAGGGCAGGGCCGGGCTGTTCCCCGAGCTGAAGACCCCTGAGGTGTACGCCGGGCGAGACGTCAACTTCGAGGCGCTGGTGGCGACCGCGCTCGACAAGCATGGGCTGCGGGGCCCCAAGGCGGATTCGCGCACGCCGGTGATTCTGCAGACCTTCAGCGAGTCGAGCGCCAGGACCCTGGCGGCCATGCGCATCGGCGTCCCGGTGGTGCTGCTCGTGTCCAACGGCGCGGGCTGGGACAACCCGGGGCGCATCCGCGAATGGAGCGCTCTCGTGCAGGGGCTCGGCCCGGCCAAGGCCATCGTCGAGGCGAATCCACAGATGGTCGAGTGGGCGCACTCCGCCGGCATGACGGTGGTGCCCTACACGTTCCGCGCGTCGAACACCGGCCGTCACGCCAGCGTCACGGCGGAGATGGAGCACTTTCTGTACACCCTCGGTGTCGATGGAGTCTTCACCGACAATCCCGATCGATTCCCTCGCCGTCGCTGAATCGAAGGCGGCCCGTTATTTCGGCCTGACCACAAGCGTGCCCTTCATGTCGCGGCAGCCGGGATCGCTGGTGAGATTGCAGTAGTAGGGAAACGTTCCGGCCTGATCGGCGCGCATCTCGAAGGCGATCGACTGCCCGGCGCCGACACGTTTCAGAATACGGTACGCATCGATCACGAAGCTGTATGCGCGATCCTCGCTGATCAGGGTGATACGGACGAGGTCGTCCTGGGCGACTTCGATGCGCGCGGGGGCGAAGACGTGATCACGGGCGACGATGGTAATGTCGCGCCGGTTGGGGGCTTGATCCTGTGCCGCCGCACCCAGTGCGAGGACGGCGGCGAGGGCGATTCCCACTTTGCTCACCTCGCCTCCTCCCAACCCGTGCACGGTCGCCATCGACTCAGGCCAGGTCGCGCCGGGGTCCACGCGGCCGATCCCGATCCCGCCCACCGCGGAAGTCTCGATCGCGCGGCCGGCTGTCGCGCGGCGCTGCGCCTGCCTCCACTTCGCCGCCCTCGCTGCTCGGGGGCGGGGCGGTTCCTTCGTCGGGGCTGAGCAGGGCCTTCCGTGACAGGCGAATCTTTCCCGTCGGATCGATGTTGATGACCTTGACCAGCACCTGCTGGCCTTCCTTGAGTTCGTCCCGGACGTCCTTGACCCGATAGTTGGCGATCTCCGAGACGTGCAGCAAGCCGTCGGTGCCTGGCATGATCTCGATGAAGGCGCCGAAATCCGTGATGCGTTGCACTTTCCCGAGGTAGGTCTTGTTGAGCTCAGGCGTCGCGGTCAGCTCCTGAATCATCCCCAACGCCTTCTGGGCCGCCGCCTCGTCTGCCGACGCGACGTTCACGCGGCCATCGTCTTCGACGTCGATCTTGACGCCGGTCTTCTCGATGATGCTGCGGATGGTCTTCCCGCCGGGCCCGATGACGTCTCGGATCTTGTCCACCGGGATTCGAATGGTGACGATGCGCGGGGCGTAGGCGGAGATGGTCGCCCGCGACGAGGGCAGCGAGGCGAGCATGGCTTCGAGGATGTGCAGGCGGCCGGCGCGGGCTTGGGCCAAGGCGGTCTTCATGATCTCCGCCGAGATGCCCGTGACCTTGATGTCCATCTGCAGCGCGGTAATGCCCTCGGCCGTGCCGGTGACCTTGAAGTCCATGTCGCCGTAGTGGTCTTCGGCTCCCGCGATGTCGCTCAGCACGGCGAACTTGCCGGTCTCCTCGTCCAGGATGAGCCCCATCGCCACGCCGGCGACCGGAGCCTTGAGCGGAACGCCCGCGTCCATCATGGCCAGCGTGCCTCCGCAGACCGACGCCATCGACGAGCTGCCGTTCGACTCCAGGATGTCGGAGACGAGACGAATCGTGTACGGGAAGGCGTCTTCGGCGGGCACCATCGCCGCCAGCGCCCGTTCGGCCAGGGCACCGTGCCCGACCTCGCGCCGGCCCGGTCCGCGCAGGAACCCGACCTCGCCGACCGAGAAGGGCGGGAAGTTGTAGTGCAGCATGAACCGCTTCCAGGTCTCCCCATCGACCATCTCGATCTTCTGCTGGTCGTCGGCCGTGCCCAGCGTGGCCGTCACCAGCGCCTGGGTCTCGCCGCGTGTGAAGACGCAAGATCCGTGGGTGCGCGGCAGGAGGCTCGTTTCAATCCAGATCGAGCGGATCTCGTCGAAGCGGCGCCCGTCGAGGCGCACGCCGTTTTCGAGTACTTCGCGACGAAGCACCTTCTCCTGCAGCTCCTTGAAGATGGCCTTGGCTTCGACTTTGCGCGAGGCCTCTCCCTCGGGAATCGAGGCGATGAGGTCGTCGAGCACTTCGTCCACGCGGCCGTAGCTTTCGA
The DNA here is from genome assembly GCA_052389315.1 of Acidobacteriota bacterium. Lineage (GTDB taxonomy): Bacteria > Acidobacteriota > Vicinamibacteria > Vicinamibacterales > UBA2999 > JACCSI01. The sequence goes on along the minus strand of JBQTIE010000268.1, from coordinate 19,617 downwards.
GCTTGCCGCGAATGCGCATGGCCTCGCTGAGCGGGACGAGGATCCTTTCCTCGACTTCGCGGTAGAACTCGTGCCCGATCGTTCGCGTCGGACGAGGGAGCTTCTTGCGCCCCGCGTCGGCGGCGAGGGCGTCGATGGCCGCCACCAGCTCGCGAATCGCCGCATGACCGGCCTCGAGCCCGCCGATCACCGTCTCCTCGGAGACCTCTTTCGCCCCGGCCTCGACCATCACGATCCCGTCATGGCTCCCGGCGATCACCAGGTCGAGCTTGCTGGCGCGCCGCTGCTCGTAGGTCGGGTTGATGACGTATTCACCGTCCAGGAACCCGACGCGAACGCCGGCGATGGTCTTTTCAAAGGGAACTTCCGAGAGCGCCAGGGCGGCCGATGCGCCCGTGATGGCCAGGACGTCGGAGTCGTGCTGCGTGTCGGCGGACAACACCATCGCGATGATCTGGGTCTCGTAATGCCAGCCCGACGGGAAGAGCGGCCGAATCGGACGGTCGATGACCCGACTGGTCAGCACCTCCTTCTCGGTCGGCTTGCCTTCACGCTTGAAAAAGCCGCCCGGGATGCGGCCGGAAGCGTAGGTGTACTCCCGATAGTCCACCGTCAACGGCAGAAAGTCGATGCCCTCACGGGCCGTGGTCGCGTGGCACGCCGTCACGAGAACCATCGTGTCGCCCATGCGGACGACCACGGATCCGTCGGCCTGCTTGGCCAGTTTTCCTGTCTCCAGCGACAGTGTGTGCTGGCCGATCTGAAGTTCACGTCTGTGCATAACGAGCCTCGATGGGGTCACGTTCCCCTTGTGCGGTAGGTACGTTGACGGCGGTCAATTCAGCATTGCCGGGCTCGACGCGCGCCGCGTCGGCGGATCATGACGAGAGTGGTCGGGCAGGCACCGCAACACGTGCAACCTGTACTCGTCACTTACTTGCGGATGCCGAGTCTCTTGATGAGCTCTGTGTAACGGTCGGAATCCTTGCTCTTGAGGTAGTCGAGCAGTCGTCGTCGCTGGCCGACGAGCTTGAGGAGCCCCCGGCGTGAATGGTGGTCTTTCGTATGCGACTTGAAATGCTCGGTGAGGTAGGTGATGCGCTCGCTGAGCAGGGCCACCTGCACCTCAGGAGACCCGGTGTCTTTCTCGTGGGTGCGATAGCTCCCGATGACCGTTTCCTTCTTGTCCTTCGTCAGCGCCACTTGACCCTCCACGCACGGCCCAGCGGGTGCCAGATGCGCCCCCAAGCCGCCGTATACGGCAGTTGTCGAACTGCCGGGAATCCTTAATCTTAGCTGAAGACCACCACGGGGTGCAAAAAGCCCTGGCGCCGGGCTGGCTCGGCGAGTCCGAGGAGGCGACCGTCGGTTGCCATCAGCCGGGTGAGCGGCTGAGGGGTCTCGGCGACGCGGGACACCAGATCCGGGCCCAGGTCTCGCCCGTGCCTGACCCAGGATTCGCCCCGGGGAGTCACCACGACGGAAGGCACGCCGGACATCAGCGCCTCGAGTGGGCGGACCAGCGGCAGCAGGACGGCCTTCGGCGCAGTCACGAGGGTCTCGAACGAGACCGCGTCGGCCTCCCGGTAGCCGGCGGCCTCGGTACGTACCAGGTCGTGCAGAATGGCCCCGACCCCGAGCGCGAGTCCGACGTCGTGCGCGAGCGATCGCACGTAGAAGCCCGCCGACGAGCGCACCCGTACGCGTGCCAGATCCCCCTGGTGGTCCAGCAAGTCCAGCGCGTGAGCAATGACTCGCACCGGAGGCGGCTGCACCGGCTTGCCGGCTCGCGCCCTGACGTAGGCGCGTTCGCCGCCCACCATCTTGGCCGAATAGAGCGGTGGCGCCTGATCGTAGGTTCCGACGAAGGCGCGAAGAGCCGCCGCGACGGCCTCGGTCGTCGGCACGCCTGATGTGCGCTGCACCACCTCGCCGCTGGCGTCGTAGGTGTCGGTGACTAGGCCGAAACGCAGCGTCGCCAGATACTCCTTGTCCGTCCCGGTCAGGTGTTGCGCCAGCCGCGTCGCTTGTCCGAGCACGAGCGGCAGGACACCAGCGGCCAGCGGGTCGAGCGTTCCGGTGTGGCCGATTCGACGTATCCCCAGGGCGCGCCGCGCGCACTTCACGACGTCGTGCGAGGTCGGCCCCGAGGGCTTGAAGACGACCAATACGCCGTCAGTCATGTGACGCGTCGACCCGCTCCACCGCGTCTCTCAGCAAGGCGAGGAAGCGAGCCTCCAGCGTGGTCAACTCGCCGGCCGCGGAACATCCAGCGGCGTTGACGTGTCCACCGCCGCCGAACAGGCGCGCCACCGCGCCCACGTCGACCTGTCCCTTCGACCGCAGGCTGACGCGCCAATCGCCCGGGCCGCTCTCCTTGAAGAAGGCTACGGCCCGAATCTCTTTCACGCCGAGCGGAAAGTTGATCAGCCCTTCGGTGTCGTCGTAGGTCCCCCCCGCCTGCACGGCGGCGGCCCGCGTGAGGCTCAGCAGCGCGATCCGGCCGGACGAGTCGAGTTGCATCCCGTTCAGAACCGATCCGAAGATGCGTACCCGGCCGATCGAGCTGCTGTCGTAGTGCGTGCGTGCGATCCACTGCGGGTCCGCACCGGCTTCGACGGCGCGGCGGGCAATCTCGAAGCTTCGCGGTGTGATGTGCGAAAACCTGAACGACCCCGTATCGGTCAGCAGCGCCAAATAGACGTGCGTCGCCATGGCGGGTGTCAGTGCAACCCCCAGGCGTTCGATGAGCGTGAACACGAGCTCGCCGCACGCGGCTGCGGACTCGTCGATCCAGTTGATGCGCCCGTACATGGTGTTGCCCGGATGGTGGTCGACGTTCAGGACAGGGGACCGGTCGAGTCCCGCGACGCCCGTGCGCTCCAGCGCACTGCACTCCATGATGAGCGCGCCGTCACAGGTCTCATCCACGTGAGAGGTCACGCGGATCTTCGACACCTCGGGGAACGGCTGGAGAAACGGCGGCGGCTCGGCATCCATCACGACGAAGGCGTCCTTGCCCAGGGCCTGCAGCGCGAGGGCCATCCCCATCGCCGATCCAATCGCGTCCCCGTCCGGCCGCTGGTGTGACGACACGACGAATCGTCGTCCGCGCTGGAGGTGTTCGACCAGCTGATCCAGGGCGATCATGAGGGTTTAGATGCGTCAGGTGCGTCAGGTGTGTCGGCTGTGCGGGCGGCGTCGGGCGCGGCTGCGGCAGGTGCCGATGCGGTCGGCGCGTCGGGCGGAGTGGTGGAACCTTGGGCTTCGCCCTGCTGCCGCAGCTCCTGAAGAATCTGCTCCACGCGATCCTGGGCCGCGACGGCGCGATCGAACAAGAACTGGACTTCAGGCGACCGGCGCAGGGTCATGCGGGTACTCAGCAGGTGTCGCACGTAGGCCGCGCAACGGGCCAGCGCCTTGGTCGTGGCCTGTCGTTGGGCCGCATCGCCAAGCGCAGTCCAGTAGACACGCGCCAGCGAGAGGTCGGCCGTGACCTTCACGCGCGTAACGGTCACCAGGCCGATGCCGGGATCGGCGACTTCGGTGGACAGAATCTGGCTGACTTCCTCCCGAATCTGTTCCGCGACGCGTTCAACGCGGTGAGGCAGCGGCACGCGGTTCGGTCAGGCGTCACACGGCGGCGGCGACCCGCTGCATGGCGAACACCTCGATGACATCTCCGACCTTGACGTCGTTGAAATTCTGGAGGCCGATGCCGCATTCAAAGCCGGCCTTGACCTCCGACACGTCGTCCTTGAAGCGCCGGAGGGACGCCAGTTTGCCCTCCCACACGACGACGTTGTCCCTGAGGAGGCGCACCTGGGTATCCCCGCCCCGAGAAATCCGGCCGTCCTGCACCATGCACCCTGCCACGGTGCCCACCTTCGGGACCCGGAACGTTTCACGCACGACGGCGCTCCCCAGACGCTGTTCCTTGTAGGTGGGCTCGAGCAGGCCCGTCATGGCCTTCTTGACCTCATCGGTCACGTTGTAGATGACCGAATGCAGGCGGATCTCGACCTTCTCGCGCTCGCCCACGTCGGCGGCGTTGCGATCGGGCCGGACGTTGAAGCCGATGACGATGGCGTTGGAGGCCGCCGCCAGCAGGACATCCGATTCGTTGATCGCGCCGACCGCCGAGTGGATGATCTTGATCTTGGTCTTGTCGTCAGACAACTTGGACAGGGTGGCGGCGAGCACTTCCGCCGACCCCTGCACGTCGGCCTTGATGATGATCGGCAGTTCCTTGACGCCTCCCTCGGCCAGCTGCAACTGGAGGGACTCGAGAGTCAGGCGGCCACCCTTGGCGCCCAGCAGCTTCTCCTTGGCCTGGGCCTGGCGGAAGGTCGCAATCTGTCGAGCCTTCGACGGGTCGGCCACACTCTGGAACGAGTCTCCGGGCGAGGGCAGCTGCTCCAGGCCCAGGACTTCGACGGGCGTCGAGGGTCCGGCGGCCTTCAGCGCGCGACCGCGGTCGTCGATGAGCGCCCGGACCCGCCCGACGACGGGTCCCGCGATGATGTTGTCGCCCACGTGGAGCGACCCGTCCTGCACGAGCACGGTGGCGACGGGGCCCCGCCCGCGATCGAGCTTGGTCTCGAGCACCGTGCCGAGCGCGGCGCGCTTGGGGTTGGCCTTGAGCTCGCTGATCTCCGTCACGAGCAGAATCATCTCGAGCAGCAGGTCCAGTCCCTGCTTCTTCTTCGCCGAGACCTCGACAAAGACGGTCTGGCCACCCCATTCCTCGGGAACGAGGTTCAAATCGGCGAGCTGACGCTTCACGGTCTCCGGGTTGGCGCCGGGTTTGTCGATCTTGTTGACGGCCACGATGATCGGCACGTTGGCCGCGCGGGCATGGTCGATGGCCTCCCGCGTCTGCGGCATCACGCCGTCGTCGGCGGCCACCACGAGCACCACGACATCGGTGACCTTCGATCCCCGGGCGCGCATCAGGGTGAAGGCCTCGTGGCCGGGAGTGTCGAGGAACACGATCTGTTTGTCGTTTTTCGCGCCGACGGCGACGAGGTACGCGCCGATGTGCTGCGTGATGCCGCCAGCCTCCCGCTCGGCCACGCGGGTCGTGCGGATGGAGTCGAGCAACGTGGTCTTGCCGTGATCGACGTGGCCCATGACGGTGACGACCGGTGCGCGCCCGACGCGGTCCTTGTCGTCGACCGCCTCGGATGCGACGTCGATCAGCTCTTCCTCGAAGCTGCGGGCTTGGATGTCCGCCCCGAATTGACGGGCGACGTCTCGGGCGGCGTCAATGGGAATGGCCGAGTTGATCGTCATCATCAAGCGGCGATCGAGCAGCGCCTTGAGCACGTCCTTCACGCGGACGTCCAGCTTGTCGGCGAGGTCCTTGACGGTCATCCCCTCGGCGAGGGTGATCGTGCGGGAGACGGGTGGCATCTCGGCGGGCGCTTGCGCCACCGGGTGCTGGGGCGCTTCACGGCGCCCACCCGACGGCCTGTGCCCCACGGGTCGCGGGCCGGGACGCTGGGTGTATCCGCCGGGACGCTGCGCCCCCGGTCGGGCACCGAAGCCGCCAGGGCGAGTGGGCTGGCCGGTCGGGCGGACCGGCTGCGACGGCAGCGGTCGCGGTCCGCCGATCATCGCCGGCGTGGTTCCAGCCGCGGGCCGCGCTGGCAGTCTCGAGGTTCCGGAGGTCGTGGCGCGTGCCGACGTCGGCGACGCCGGCGGAGCGACCACACGCGGTCGCTGCGGGGCTGGACGGCGAGGCTGCAACGGCGGTGCGATCGGTGGCGCCTTGCCCGGCTCTTCGACCCGCAGCCGAATGCTCGGCGGCACGAAGCGGCCGGCCGGCTTGGCCGCAACCGCCGGAGGCGCTGGGTCTACCAGGGCCTCGGTGTCAGGGCTCTGTGCAGCCGCTGCCGGGGTTGCTGGTTCTTCGACCACCGGCGCAGGCGGCGGCGCCTCCTGGGCGGCCAGCACGGCCTCCTCTTGAAGACCGGGCACAACGACTGCCTCCGAGGCTTCGATCGCCTGAACGGCCGGCGGCGCCGTGTCTTCCCCCTCGGCCCCCACCAGGTCGGGAGGCGGGGTTGGGGGCCTGACGGTCTTGATCAGGCGCGGGGGTGGCAACGCGGCCGAGGCCTTTGGAGGTTCCGGCGGTGCCGCGCCTTTCTTCGAGGCGCCAGCTTTCTTGGCCGCCTTGACGGCGGCGTCCGAGAAGATGTCTCCCTTCGGCAACTCGACGCCGCGTTGACGCGCCAAGCGCTCGACGAACTGCCGGGCGACGATCTCTTCGACCGTGCTCGACGCGCTCTTCAGCTCGATGCCGTGATTCTGCTTGAGCAACTGGAGCACTTCCTGGCTGGAGGTGTTCAGCAGCTCAGCGACTTTGTAGATCCGGACTGTTGCCAAGTCAGTCTTCCTCGTCAGGACGTGCTGGCGGGTTGGCCCTCGCCGTTCGGTCCTCTGGTGAAGGTTCCGGGTTGTCGAGGCCTTCGACTGGCCCGCTCGCCTCGGCGCTTGGCGCGGGCTCCGGTTGAGCCTCCTCGCCCGTGGCTGCCCCAGCGGCCGCCTCGTCGTTGCCCTCCGCCTCCGCGCCGGCCGCCGCGTCCGCGCCGGGCGCCGCGTCCGAGGTCTCTCCGTCGGCGGCGGCACCGAACGCCCCCAGCTGCGCCTCAACTTCCTTGCGCTTCTCCTCCTCGCTCTTGATGTCGATCCGCCAGCCCGTCAGCTTCGCGGCCAACCGGACGTTCTGACCCTTCTTGCCGATGGCCAGCGACAACTGCTTGTCTTCGACGACGACCTCCACCACTTTCTCCTGGTCGTCGACGATGGTCACGCGCTGCACCTTGGCTGGGGAGAGCGCGTTGGTCACGAAGGTCACCGCGTCGTCTGACCACTCGACGATGTCGATTTTTTCTCCGCGCAGTTCCCGGATGATGGCCTGCACCCTGGTGCCCTTCATGCCGACGCAGGCGCCCACGGGGTCGACGTCACGTTCCCGCGAGTACACGGCGACCTTGGCTCGATCGCCGGCTTCTCGCTGGGCGCCCCGCACGATCACGGTCCCGTCGTAGATTTCCGGCACTTCCTGCTCGAACAATTTGATCAACAACGCCGGATCCGTCCGCGACAGGACGATCTGCGGGCCCTTGGCGCTCTTGCTGACGCCCTTGATGACGGCGCGCAGACGGTCGCCCTGCGTGTAGCTTTCGGCGCGCGACTGTTCCTTGCGCGGCAGAATCGCTTCGACGCGTCCGACTTCGACGATGATGTCGCCCTGTTCAAAACGCTTGACGATGCCGTTCAGGACGTCGCCGACGCGTTGATTGTAGTCGGCAAAGACGATCTCCCGTTCGGCTTCGCGGACCTTCTGGAAGATCACCTGCTTGGCGGTCTGTGCGGCGATGCGACCAAGCACATCGGTGCGCTTGGGGAACTCGATCTGATACCCGAGTTCGATTTCGGCTTCTTCCCCGTACATCTCTCGCGCTTCGGCGATGGAGATTTCGGTCGACGGATCGGAGACCGTCTCGACGATGGTCTTGACGGCGAAGAGCTCGATCTGACCGTTCTCGGGATTGAACTTCGCCCGCAGGTCCTCGGTGCTCTTGTAGTACTTTCGCGACGCCGTCAGCACCGCTTCTTCCATGGCCTGGATCACGACATCCGGCTCGATGCCCTTTTCCTTGGCGAGCGCCTCGATCGTCTGTTGCAGGGGATTGCTGCTCGTCATGACTCGTCAGAACTCCACGTCTAGTCGCGCGCGACTGATCGCCTTGAGCGGAAGGCGAACCGACTTCCCCCCCTCCGACTCGAACAGCACGTCATCGCCGTCGAGGCCCCGAAGCCGTCCGGCAAACGCCGTTTGGCGGTTGACTGGTTCCCGCATCACGATCTTGGCCAGTCGTCCGGCGAACCGCTCGTAATCGGCCGGGACTCGTAACGGTCGATCCAACCCTGGCGACGACACCTCCAAGACGTAGCGGTCCGTCATCATCTCCTCGACGTCGAGCAGCGTGCTCAGCTCGCGACTGACCCGCTCGCAGTCTTCGATGCTGACGCTGTCACTCGGCGTTGCAGACGGTCCGGGCCGATCCAGCACAACGCGAAGCACCTCCTGGCCGCTCACTCGGCCAACCGTCACCTCGTCAACAGTCAGTCCGTAGGTCTCGGCCACGCGCGTCGCGATTCCGCGTATGCGATCGAGAGGCGTCAAAAGCGGCCCTTAAACACAAAAAGTGGGCGAAAGGCCCACTCTGGTTTCCCAGACTTCGACCGGACTCGTCATTCTAGCATGAGGGCCCCGGGCTCGGCCCGGGGGGACAGACGGCCGCGACCGGGTCCCGCGGCGGTCAGCCGCCTGTGGCGGGGGCCGACGACTCGTCGGCCAGGGGACGCGCGATCAGGTCATACCCCTGCGCGCCCACGACCTCGACGTCGATGAACCGGCCGGCCGGAAGGCTCGAGGGGTCGCACTCGGTGAGATACACGCACGGGTCGATGTCCGGTGCCTGTCCGCGCAACCGGCCCCGCACGACCAGGTCGTGATCGGGTGCGACCCCGTCGATCAGCAGTTGATGCCGGCGGCCGACCTGGGCACGCTGACGACGCGTGACCAGCCGCTGTTGGGTGCGCATGACGTGGGCGTGCCGGCGGCGTTTGGTCGCCTCGGGGACGTCATCGGCAAAGGCGTGGGCCGCCGTGCCCTCTTCGTGGGAGTAGGTGAACACGCCGACGTGGTCGAAGCCGACGGTTCCGACGAAGTCGGCCAGTGTCTCGACGTCGTCCTCCGTCTCGCCCGGGAAGCCGACGATGAAGGTCGTGCGGAGCGTCACCTCTGGCAACCGGTGGCGGATCTTCGCGAGCAGCCGTTCATAGCCGGCGCGTGTTCCCGGGCGCCGCATGCGTCGCAGAACGGCATCGGAGGCGTGCTGCAGCGGCAGGTCGATGTACCGACAGACCTTGTCATTCACGGCCATCGCTTCGATGACCTCGTCGGAAATCGTCGTGGGATAGAGGTACAGGAGGCGGATCCATGCGATCCCGTCGACGCCATTCAAGTCCCGTAGCAGGCGGGGCAACGCCCCCCGCTCGCGACGGTCCACCCCGAAGAACGTTGTGTCCTGGGACACCAGCAGCAACTCGCGGACGCCTCGAGCGGCCAGTGCCCGTGCCTCTTGTACGATCGAGGCTGGTTCTCGACTGCGGTAGTGCCCGCGCATCTTCGGGATGATGCAGAAGGCGCAGGCGTAGTCGCATCCCTCCGCGATCTTCAGATAGGCATAGTGTCCGGGCGTGGTCAGGCGCCGGGGAGTCGCCGAGTCGTAGAGATACGTCGGGAGGTCGACGCCGAACGTGGGAGCGGCCCTCGGCGGCCCTTCCGGCGGTCCGCTCGACGTCGCCCGCCCATGCGACGGATCGCGGCGATAGAAGGAGACCGGCTGCGCGGAGGCGGCGGCACGACCGGCGATCGCGTCGACGATCCCCGTGAGCTCGCCGGTGCCGAGCACGGCGTCGATTTCCGGGATCTCCCGCTGCAGCTCCTCCCGGTAGCGCTCGGCGAGGCACCCCGTCACGACGAGCCGCCGCCCTTCGCGCTGCTGTTTGACCTGAGCCAGCTCGAGGATCGTGTCGATGGATTCCTGCTTGGCACGGTCGATGAACGCGCACGTGTTGACCACGAGCACGTCGGCCGACGAAGGTTCCGCGGTGATCTCGTGGCCGGCCTGTTCAGCCAGGCCGAGCATGACTTCAGAATCGACGAGATTCTTTGGGCAACCGAGGGACACAAATCCGATCTTCATGTGTGCCATTCAAGGATAGAGGCGATAGAGCATGCGCGGATAGGGAATGGTCTCGCGTAGATGCTCGAGGCCGCAGATCCAGGTCACGCACCGCTCGATGCCCATGCCGAAGCCGCTGTGGGGCACCGAGCCGAAGCGGCGCAGGTCCAGGTACCACTCGAAGGCCTCCTGGGGCAGCTTGTGCTCGTGGATGCGCGCCATCAGGAGGTCGTAGTCGTCCAGGCGCTGCCCGCCGCCGATGATCTCGCCGTATCCCTCCGGCGCCAGGACATCGACGCAGAGGGCGCGGTCCGGCTGATCGGGATCGGGCTTCATGTAGAACGCTTTGACCGCCGAGGGATAGTGCGTGACACAGACGGGGCGATCGAACTGCTCGGACAGGACCGTTTCGTCGGTGCCGCCCAGGTCGCCGCCCACTTCGAACGGCAGGCCTTTCTCGCGCAGGATGCGCGCCGCCTCGTCGTAGCGGACACGAGGAAAGGGCGTCTTGACCTGTTCCAGCTTCGAGACGTCTCGCTCGAGGGTCGCCAGCTCGCGCGCCCGTCGATCGAGCACGCGGGCGACCACCGCCGTCAGCAGTTGTTCCGCCAGCGCGATCGCGTCATCGAGGTCGGCGTAGGCCATCTCCGGTTCGACCATCCAGAACTCGGTCAGGTGGCGACGAGTCTTGCTCTTTTCGGCGCGGAAGGTCGGCCCGAAGCAGTAGACCTTGCCGAGCGCCATGGCGTTGGCCTCGTTGTACAGCTGTCCGCTCTGGGTCAGAAACGCGGTGCGGTCGTCGAAATACTGCACGGGGAACAGCGTGGTCGTGCCCTCGCAGGCGGCGGGCGTGAAGATGGGCGTGTCCGCGAGGATGAACCCCTGCGCATTGAAGAAGTCCCGTACGGCGTTCACGACTTCGTGGCGCACGCGCAGGATGGCGGCCTGACGCTCTGACCGGATCCACAGGTGGCGCCGATCGAGGAGATAGTCGACACCGTGCTCCTTCGGCGTGATGGGATAGTCCTGCGCCGACGAGACGACCTCGAGCGCGCTGGCCGTGAGCTCGTAGCCGCCCTTCGCCCGGGCGTCCTGGCGCACGGTCCCCGTCACGACAATCGCGCTCTCCTGGGCCAGATGATCGGCGGCGCGAAAGGTCTCTTCGGGCACGTCGTTTCGGCCCATGACCACCTGGAGGAACCCCGTGCCGTCGCGGACGACGAGGAAGTGGATCTTGCCGCTCGACCGGCGATTGTGCAGCCAGCCTTTGATGGCGACCGTCTGTCCGACGTGATCGCCGATTCGGTCGATGTACGCGCGGGTCATGTGGTGAGGTTCTCGAAGCTCTGATCGAGCAGCTCGGTGAAGCGGCTCCTGGCCCGCGCCATTTTCTCGAGCGCGGCGCCCGGCGTGGTGGCGTTGGCCACTTCGAACATCCACGTCCCGTCATAGCCCACCTTCTGGAAGGCCATCAACGCCGCGGCCCAGTCGATGCTTCCCTCGCCGGGCGCGAGGTGATCGTCGGACTGCCCGTGGTTATCGTGCAGATGCGTCGTGACGAGATACTCCGCGGTGGACTCGACGGCTTCGGCGACCTCACCCATCAGGAAGGCATGCCCCACGTCCAGGCAGACGCCGACGGGGGCTCCGTCAAGGTCCTGCTCGATGAAGCGGACGAGGGCGTCGGCATTCGACAGTGGGTTGGGGATCAATTCGATCGCGATCGTGACCCCGACCTTCGCCGCCGGGGCGAGCAGCGCCTCGATGCTCCGCCGCGCGGCATCGGGGCGATTGTCGACGCCCTGCTGATTGAACGCCGCCGGCACACCGAGGTGCACGACCAGATGGCGATACGGGATCAGCGTGGCGAGTGCCAGCGCCGCTTCTGCCTCCGAGGTGGCCTGCCGGCGCCGGGTCTCGTCGGAGGCGGCCGTCGAGAGGGGCCCTTCGAGCACTCCACCGATCAGGCTGGCGCCGATGGGCGCGTGGACGGAGTCGAGCGTCAGCCCCGTCTCACTCAACCACCCCGCCAGCCGTTCGATCGCGTGCGCATCGTGATAGTCGAAGTGGGCGCGGGTCGCGAACAGCTCGATGCTCGCGAACGCGTGCGCCGCCAGCTCCTGCAGATGGCTGAGGTCGAGGCGCTGGTCGTGGAAGAGATGCGTCGAAACGCCGAAGCGCGGGTGGCTCACGAGGCTGCTCGTCGAAGGTCCAACCAGGCATTCTAGCAGGCCTCGCCGAACTCTTCGACGAGCCCGGCGAGCAGGTCGCGGAGGCGCCCGAAACGCGGGTGACGCGCGAGGTTGGCGCGCACATAGCTGAGCGTTCGCGGAACGTACTGCAGGTACACGGGGTTGTCGCGGCTGACCGTCTGGTAGCCGAAGGTCCCGAGTGCCTTGAGGTTGCGTTGAAGGGCCATCAAATCGAAACGGCGCGCGAAACGGGTGCGCTCCGCTTCTGTCAGGGACGCCCCACGCGTTTCCGCCAAGTACCGCGTCGTCAGCTCGTCGACCTGGCGAGCAGCCAGATCGACGTACGAATCTCGCAGGAGCGAAACGAGGTCGTAGCAGTCGGGCCCCATCCTGGCGTCCTGAAAGTCGATGACGCACAATCCATGCTCGCGCACCATCAGGTTGCGGCTGTGATAATCACGATGACAGAGGACGCGAGGCTCCGCCGCGAGCTCCTCGACGATCTCGCGCCACTCCGCGCTCAACGCGAGGCGCACGCTCGGCGGGATGGCGAGGCTGCGGTACGCGATCAGGAAGTGCTTGACGAAGAACTCCAGCTCCCACGTGAGTTTCTCGACGTCAAAGGCAATTCCGTACGGCGGATACTCGTCCGAGCGCAACTCCGCCCCGCGTATCTGCAGGCGGGCGATGAACGCCACGGCCTGTCGATAAAGCGCGTCGTGCTCGCCAGGGTCGGAGGCCCCCAGGTGCGCCTGCAGCGTGACATCGCCCAGGTCCTCGAGTCCGATGATCCCGAGTTCATTGGAGTGGTGCAGAATCCGTGGCACTGGCAGCGGGACGAGTTCCAGCAGGGCCGCGACCCGAACAAACGCCATGCGCTCGTAGTCGATGGGGCCGGCGTGCAACGCGAGGACGATGGAATCTCCGTCGCGGAACCAGACCCGCAGGTAGCGGCGATCCGACGCATCACCCGTCAGGCGAACCACGCGCGACACGCGCCCCGTCAGGCCCTGCGCGTCGAGATAGCGCGCAATGCGTTCCGAGGTCGGATCCGCCACACCTGATCTTACCCGGTGAGGGCGTCAGAACCGTTGGATCCGCAGGACCCCGCCGACGACCGCCAGGACCGATCGCTCGTAGCAAGCCTCGTCGGGCACCCGCACATCATCGGCGACGATGCAGTCGGTGAGCACGGCGCGCCTGCCGATCGTGACGCGATCCCAGAGGATGGTGCCCGTCAGGCGTGCCGATGCATCGACGAGGCAGCCCTGGCCCCGGCCGAGGGGCCGCCGCTCGCGGGCGATCACCTCCGCCACGGTCCGGAGGTAGTCGGCCGGCGTGCCGATGTCCAGGAACCCAGCGCCGCTCTTGAACGCGCGAATGGCCCCGGGGTGATCGGCGATCAGCCGCGGATACACCGTGCGCATGGTCTCGCTCGGTGCGTCGTCGGGCAGGTCGGCGAATGCCTCTCGATTGGCGGCCTGGACGCCGATGAAATGCCACGGCGTCGCGGCGGCGCGGCTGGCGACGCCAGGACGCTCGGCGGGCGGCGCCCCGGCGTGACTGAAGCCGGTGACCACATCGTCGGGCCTCACCAGCACGCCGCCGTAGCGGCCGACGTCGCCCGCGGTCACAGCCATCGTGACGCGGGCCTGGCTGGCCACGTGCTGGGCCACGAGGCTGGCCAGGTCACAGTCCGTCAGCGTGTCGCCGTTGATGATGAGGAAGCGATCCGACCCGAGGAGTGGCAACGCGCGGCGAGGTCCGCCGGCCGACCCCATCACGACCGGTTCCCACGAGTAGCGGACGTGCACGTCCCAAGGCGACCCGTCGCCGACGAGGCTCGTGATCGTCTCGGGCCGATGATGAAGGTTGATGACGACGCGGCGGAGCCCCGCGGCGCGGAGCCAGGTCAACACGCGCCCGATGAGCGGCTGATCGCCCACGGGGAGGGCCGCTTTGGCGCGAATCAACGACAACGGGCGCAAGCGGGTGCCGAGGCCCGCAGCCAGCACGAGGGCTGGCCATTCGGACAGGTCGATCATGCGCGCCGCCGGCTGCCCGTGCCGGCAGTCTCGGCGGTCGCAAACAGCATGTCGCGCACGTCCGATCCCTGCGCGCGGCACATCTCCACGAACAACGTGCGATACGAATCGGTGACGTAGTCTCTGACGGATTTCCCCAAAGCCGCCGCCGTCCGGTGAATGTGTGCCTCGCCGCCCTCGATTTCCACGAACACCCCGACGGGTGTCTCGTCGATGGCGATGATGACGTCTTCGGCCGCGTACTCCTCGCGGTACTTCTCGTACCGGAACCAGACGTGCAGTCCGAGTTCGGCCAGGATCGTCAGCAGGGCGTCCCCATCGGCCACGATGGTTTCATGCTCTTCGCGCAGCTTCATCGCGCCGGGCTGCACGGGCCCTTTGAAGGTGAGGACGCTTTTGCCGCCCTCCGATCGGACGCGGAGCACGCAGCGGCGTTCGTACAACCGGTCCTCGTGCGTGTCGAGCAGACAGTCTTCCTGGAGCCTGCGGCCGCGGAGCGGTGTCGCGCCGACCCCCGGCGACAACACACGCGCACGCGCGTCCTCGACGCTCTCGAACTTGAGCTTGATTTCCCGTTCGAGGGGCATCCGGTCGGTACTCCTCTCCTACTCCTTGCGCACGGTCACGAAGATCTCCCGGCCGTTGCGCAGAACGAGCAGAAATGCGGTGCCTCCGGAAGGAACCTGGCCCAGCAGTCGGCCGGCCTCGCGCGGCGAGGTGACCTGCCGGCGATTGACCTGGAGGAGAATGTCGCCGCGTGAAATGCCGGCACGCTGCGCCGAGCTGCCGATCTCCACATCCGTCACGAGGACCCCTTCCGTGTCCGGCGGGACCCGCAGGCGACGCGCCATGTCTGACGTCAGGACGCTCAGCGACAGGCCGAATCCGCTCGGTTCCTGCACGTCGGGATCGCTGCTGTCACCCCGAGCGGCCGCCCGCGCGCTCTCGGTCTCGAGGTTCAGTTCGTCCACCGTGATGGTCAGCGACCGTTCTTGTTTGTCGCGCAGGACCTTGACGGGAACGGTGGTGCCGGGCCTGGTGGCGACCACCAGGTCAACCAGCTGATTGCGCCGCTGAATGGGCTTGCCGTTGAATTCAACGATCACGTCGCCCGGCTCGATGCCGGCCTTCGACGCCGGACCTCCGCTGTTGACGCTCCCGACCAGGGCGCCTCGGCGCTCCTTCAACCCGAACTCTGCCAGCGCGCTCACCGGCACTTCGGTGACGGCGATGCCAATCACCCCCCGGGTCACCTTCCCGCCACGCAGCTGCGGGAGCAGGTCGCGCACGACGTTGATGGGAATGGCGAAGCCGATCCCCATGTTCCCCTGCTGGCGGGAGTCGGCGTAGATCGCCGTGTTGATTCCAATGACTTCGCCGCGGACGTTGAGCAGCGGGCCGCCGGAGTTGCCGGGATTGATGGCGGCGTCGGTCTGGATGACGTCCGCGAAGCGCCCATCGGCGACCGGCAGGCCATCCGGACGCGCTGCGCTGACGACCCCGACGCTCACCGTGTGCGTGAGGCCGAACGGGTTGCCAATCGCCATGACCCAATCGCCCGCCGCCATCTGCGACGAGTCGCCGAATTTGACTTCGCTCAAGCTCCGCCCTGGCTGTTCGGTGAGCTCGATCAACGCGCTGTCGGTGAGCGGATCACGGCCGACGACCTTGGCGCCGTAACTGACGTCCTGGTCATCCCCGAAGAGGTTGACCTCGATCTTCGTCGCGTTCTCGACCACGTGATTGTTGGTCAGGATGAATCCGTCTTTGCTGATGATGAATCCGGTGCCGGCCGCCACCGCGACCTGCTCACGGGGGCGCTCTGGTCTCGGCTGGCCGCCGAAAAACCGTTCGAGCAGGTCCTCGCCGCCTCCAAAGAACTCCGTCAGATCCTGCGTCCGTTGCCGCGATTCGGTCCGGATGTTCACGACCGACGGGCTGACCGCCCGGGCGATGTTGCGGAAGGTGCTCGCGTCGAGCGCCCCGCCGCTCGGCGCGCTGTTGGACGGCGGCTGTGCCAGCGAGGGCTGTGCCAGCGAGGGCGGCGACAGATCGAGGCGAGACGCGATCACCATGCCGACCGCGAGCGATGCCACTCCGATCAGCAACCCGTAGAACACCGTGGTTTTTCGACTAGACATCACGCCCTCCGCCCAGGCGCCGGCCAGCGCCGGCCCGGGACACCGTCATTCTTGATCACACCAACAACACGATCTCGTCCTGCCAAGGCCCGGTCACTTCGGGGCCGTTCTCGTCCCAGACCACGTTGACCTCCGTGCGCACGCCGAACCGCTCGAAATACAGACCTGGCTCGATCGTGAATCCGGTGCCCGGCAGCAGCCGTCGCTCGTCGTGGGTCTCGTAATCATCCAGATGGGCGCCGTTGCCGTGCACCGTCTCGCCGAGGCTGTGGCCGGTGCGGTGCAGAATGTGGCCGGCGTAGCCGGCCTCGAGGAGCACCGAGCGTGCCGCCCGGTCCACTTCGTATCCTCGCACTTCGCGCTGTGCGCGCGCCGCCTGAAAGACGACGTCGATGGCCGCGTCACGGGCGTCGCGTACGGCGCCAAAGGCCGCTGCCATCTCGGGCGGTACTCGCGGCCCGGTGTAGCCCACCCAGCAGATGTCGGCAAACACCGCGCCCTTCCCGTCGAGCTTGCCCCACAAGTCGAGCAACAACAATTCCTGCGGGCGGATGGGGCGGCCGCGGCTGGCCGACGGCATGTGGTGCGGGTTGCCCGAGTGCTCCTGCGCCGATACATTGGGCGCCGAGTCGCTCACCAGCCCCTCCTCTGCGAACCAGCCCCACATCAGCTGCTGGAGATCGAACTCGGTGGTCGGCACCCCGTCGCGCACCCGCGCCGCCGCCGTCTCAAACGCGCGATCCTTCACGCGATAGAGCTTTCGGGCGGCGGCCCGATGCGAAGCGATGGCCTCAGCGCCCCAATGGGCTTCGAACTGTTGGACCAGATCACCCGACGACACGACGTCAACGCCTTGCGCTCGAACCAGCTCGATCGTGCCTGAATCGACCCGCGACACGTACGGGATCGCGCCGAGCGGCGAGTACTCCATCGCGACGTGCCGAGTGCCCGACAGGATGGCCTTGAGGCCGGACTCGAGCGCCGTGCGGCCCGCATACAGCGTCTTGGTCCCCGGCAGCGCGTCGAGGTTGTTCGGCTCGATGGCGTGCACCAGGCCTCGCGGTTCTCCCGCGGCTGGAATGAGATAGAACCATCGGCGGGACGCGAGTTGCCCTCCGTCGGACAACCCCGCCAGGCGCCGGGCAATGGGGTTGACCCCCTGAAAGTCGTACCAGAGCCATCCGTCCAGACCCTGAGCACGCAGTGCATCCTGCACCGCACCCACGTCGATCGACATAGACGCTTCAGTATACGGGCTGACGGCGGCTGCTGACGACATCGAACGTTGCGTGGCGCCAGCCGTCTTCACGGCTCCGCACTCGACTCCCGGCGTCGAAGGTTGCAAGACCTCTTGAACAGCAATCATCCGACCCCTGATCGATTCGACGCCGCGACGGGCGGGGAAGTTTTCCCGCGCATGTTAAGGATTTCGGCGGCCCGGTCTGACGAACCAGTCGTCCTGCCGGGACGTCCTATAATCTGTAGTCAGTTCAGCGCGCCTGTGGTCCGGCGGTAACCCTATGAACCGAAACATGTTTGTCCTGCTCGTGGTGGTGCTTGTGACTGGCGGCGTGGTCCCGGCGCGCGGGCAGGCGGGCTCCCCGCGCGTGCCGGAGCAGGCGGCGCCGCAGCCTCCGCTCACGTTCCGCGCGGAAGTCAATTTCGTCGAGGTGGATGCCCGTGTGGTTGATGTCCAGGGCAACTTCATGGCGGATTTGACCGATGCTGATTTCCAGCTGTTCGAAGACGGGAAGCCACAGAAGATCAGTGTCTTCTCGCGCGTGCACATTCCCGTGGAACGCACGGCGCGTCCGCTCTTTGCAACCCGCCCGATTGAACCGGACGTGCAGACCAACGACGCCGGGTACAACGGCCGTTTGTACCTCCTGCTCCTCGACGATCTCCATACGCACCCCTTGCGGTCGTCGCGTGTTCGGCAGGCCGCGCGCCAGTTCATCGAGCGCTACATGGGCACCAACGATCTTGCGGCGGTGGTGTATTCGAGCGGGCGGACCGACGCCGCCCAGGAGTTCACCAGCAACCCGCGGCTGTTGGTGAGCGCGACCGAGAAGTTCATGGGCCGGAAACTGCGGTCAGCCTTCCTTGGGCGGCTCGAACAGGAACAGTTGACGCGGGGAATTCGCCAGCCCGGGGAGCGCATTGACGATCCCGACACGGCCGAGCGCGGCTTCCACGCCAGAAACACGCTCGATTCGGTGAAAGCGCTGACCGACGTGCTCGCCGGAGTGCGCGGCCGGCGGAAGGCCCTGGTGTACTTCAGCGAAGGCATCGACTACGACATCGCGGATCCGTTCAACAATCGCGATGCCGGGACCATTCTCGACGCCACGCGCGAGGCCATCGCCGCCGCGACTCGCGCCAACGTGGCCATCTACGGGATCGACGTGCGCGGCCTGGGCGCTGGCGCCGATGATGCGATCGAGATCCAATCGCTGCCAGACGATACGACGCTCGGCCTGACGAGCACGGCCTTTCAGAACGAAGTGCGCATGGGACAGGACAGCCTGCGCGTGCTGGCCGACGAGACCGGGGGGTTTGCGTCGGTGAACACCAACGACATCGCGGCGTCGTTCCGGCGGCTCGTGGACGAGAACAGCTCGTACTACATCCTCGGGTACTACCCCAGCAACGACCGCCGGGATGGACGGTTTCGCAGAATCGAGGTTCGGGTCACGAGGCCCGGGCTCACGGTTCGCGCCCGCCGCGGTTACGTAGCTCCCCGAGGGCGCGCCAGCGAGCCCCGCCTGGCCGGCCCCAACGAGGCGTCCGCCGAGCTTCGCGAAGCGATGAGCAGCCCCGTGCCGGTGAGCGGTCTGCCCGTCGCAGCGACGGCGAGCGTCTTCAAGGGACCTGATCGCAACGGATCGGTCGTCGTGTCCACGCTCGTGGGCACGCGCGACGTGGCGTTTGTCGAGAAGGAAGGCTCGTTCCGCAACGACCTCGAGATCCTGGTCATGGCCGTCGACGCCAAGGGCAAGGTATTCCCCGGCGACCGCAACACCATCAACCTCACGCTCAAGCCCGACACGCTGCCCCGTGTGCGAGCCGCGGGGTTTCGCGTGGTCACCGCCATCGATCTTCCGCCCGGGCGCTATCAGCTCCGCGTGGCCGTCCGCGAGGCCAACACCCGCCGATCCGGTTCCGTCCTCTGCGACGTGGACGTTCCGGATTTCTTCAAAGAGCCGATGTCGATGAGCAGTCTCGCGCTGACGTCTGCCAGCAGCGCCGTGGCGCCCACGGCCAGACCGAAAGACCCGCTCGCCAAGCTCCTGCCGGCACCACTGACGACCTATCGCGAGTTCGCCCAGGCGGATGAGATCGCCCTGTTCACCGAAGTGTACGAGGCAGCGGGCGCCCCTCCGCACAAGGTGGAGATCAACACATCGCTCAAGGCCGAGGGCGGACAGACCGTGTTTCAGACGCGTGAAGAACGAGACAGCAGCGAGATCGGCGG
>JBQTIE010000267.1:0-1696 GCA_052389315.1 Acidobacteriota bacterium | reverse complement strand
TGTTCCATCACGATCTGCTGACGCCCGGCATCGTCACCCACGACGATCCGCCGCCGATCGAGTCGGGCATGGTGCGTATGACGCTCGACCATCACGGGCGGCTCACCGCGTTCGAGGCGATCCCGCCCGAAGTCGAGAGCCAGCCCGTCGCCGCGGCGCCCGTGGACTGGACGCCGCTCTTTGCGCTTGCCGGCCTCGACGCCGCCGCGCTCGAGCGTGCCGAGCCGCAGTGGCGCTGGCTCGCGGCCTCCGACACGCGCGCGGCGTGGACCGGCACGTGGCCGGGCGGCGCGTCGCCGCTGCGTGTGGAGGCGGCAGCGCTCGGGGGCCGCCCTGTCGCGTTCCAGATGATCGGCCCGTGGACCCGGCAGTGGCGCTCGTCGGACCCTGGCACGGGCGGCGAAACCGCCGTGCTCGTGGTCGTCTTTCTGATTACGATGTCCATCCTGATCGGCGCCGTGTCTCTCGCCCGCCGCAACCTTCGCGACGGGCGCGGCGACCAGCGAGGCGCGCTGGCGCTGGCCACCGCCATCGGCATCGCTCTGTGGGCGCTGTGGCTCTGCCAGGTCCACGTGTCGGCGGCGCCGGGCATGCTCGGCATCGCCCTTCTCGCCGTCTGCACGACGTCGTTCTACGCGGTGCTGTTCTGGACGATCTACCTGGCGCTCGAACCGTTCGTGCGCCGCCACTGGCCGCAGACGCTGATGTCGTGGACGACGCTCCTCGGCGGGCGCGTCCGCGACGCCATCGTCGGGCGCGACGTGCTGGTCGGCGTCGCGGTCGGCGTCGCCGTCGCGGTGTTCATCCGCGTGATCGATGTCGTCGCCGACAACCACTCCTGGATCCCGACGGGGTTCCTGCTCGGCCCGCGTGGCACGGCGGGTGACCTGCTGATGCGCGGCGTGTACGCGGTGCGCACGGCCCTCCTCATCTTCTTCCTGCTGGTGCTGCTGCGGGTGGTCCTTCGCAATCAATGGGCGGCCGCGCTCGCGCTGCTCACGATCTTCTCGATGCTCAACGCGCTCGAGAGCCAACGGCCACTGATCGACGCGCTCGCCACCTTTTTCTACATCGGCCTGCTCGCGTTCGCCGTCCTGCGATGGGGCCTGACGACGCTCGCCGTGAGCGTGCTCAGCTCCGAGCTGCTGCTGGTCACGCCCGCGACGACGGACTTCTCCGCCTGGTACGCAGGCGTGGCGATGATGACGACCGCCATTCCCGTGGCACTGGCCGTGTGGGGGTTCCGGACGGCGGTCAGCGGACCGGCGGCGCGCGCGAACGGTGGGAACCCTCCCCTGGTGTAGTCGCCCTGCTGCGACCCGGCCCCGAACTCGTGCGCGCCCGCCTCCCGAACCAAACACCGGTCATGGGCGTCCAAGCCCTCATGCGCTCGCTGCGCGGGCAGACGGCCTGCCTCGTCATGACGGCGCTGGCGGTCGTGTGGCCGGCTCCAGCGCGGGGCGCGCACGTCGGGAGGGGGGCGGCAGTGTTGACGGCCGCGAACTCGTCCGGTGGCGTGCGGCCATGCACGCCCCCGGGCAGGGCTTCGTCCGTCGTTCGGATGCGTGCTGGCCCTGGCCGCACGTCGCGGGCGCGGACGGGGGAACGAGGGCAGAGCACGCACGGGCCCGTGCCCAGCCTGCAGGCGGTTCGAGTCCAGGTTCCCCCCACCATCGATGGCCGCCTCGACGAAGAG
>JBQTIE010000266.1:0-4408 GCA_052389315.1 Acidobacteriota bacterium | reverse complement strand
GGCGCGTCCGGACGGGGAGCTGTGTCCCCCGGGAAGAAGTCGCTCGGACCGGCGCCGTTGGGAAACCTCACCGGGCTGCGCGTGTCGGGGCGGGATTTGACGACGTCGACGATGCCGAAGACGATCGCGCCAGCGCCCAGGCCAAAACTCAGCCCCAGGCAAGCGTCCTTCCCAAATCCGTCGCATCCCTTGCTGCCCAACACCATGGCCGCAACGCCGCCGCTGATGAGGGTCAGTCCGCGAACGAGGCGGGTCTGCTTGTTCGAGGCTCTGAGGCTCCCCGTCGGTATTTGCCCCGTCACAGCGCGGCGGCCGGCATCGAGAATCGGAGTCGGGCCATCGTGGCTGGTCCGCACGAGTCGCTCCAGCGACCCGCCGGTCCCCTCACCGTCACCATGCGTGACCTGCGCCTCAGCCAGACCAGCCGGGAGCAGCAACATGCCAATCAAGAGCACGAACCAGGGGCGCGGCAGCAGCGTGGATAACATCTCAGGCCTCCTTGGCGTTTCGTCCTGCAGGCCACTACAGGAAGGAGGACCGGGCGTTACAGCTACTTGAGGCTGAACCTCACGGTTTCCTGGACACGGAAGGTCTCGGGCACACCGTTGCGGTGGCCCGGAGTGTACCGATACTGTCGCACCGCCTCCCGGGCCGCGTCGGAGAGCAGGGCGTGCGGGGAGCGAAGGACCTCCACCGCCGTGACCGCGCCGTCCGCAGAAACGACGGCCTCGAGGACTACGTCGCCTTCAATCCCCGCGGCCAGGGCAACGGGGGGATACGTGGGATTGACCGTGTGCACGCGGACGGGCTCAGTGACGGCCTCGGGCGGAGGCGGCGTCGAACGAGGCGCGGCGGCTGCACCGGGAGCGCTCGTGTTGGTGGATGGTTCGGGTTGGGCCACGGCGGGCTTGCTCAGCGGCAGCGCGGCGTCCGGCGGCTCGACAGGCGGCGTCACGGCGGGTGTCCCCGCGGCGGCATTTGCGGCCGGCAGCGTTTCGCGCGGCGTGACCGAAGGTGTCTCTGCGACGGTCAACGCCGGAGGCGATGGATCCAGCGGCTCCCGCGTGACCTGCGCTCGAGGCGGCCGGGACTGGGCCGGCCGCGGCGCGGGCGGCCCCGTCGTCGAGGCGGGGGTGGCGAGCGGGCGTGTGGTCGGGGGCACCGGCTCCGTGGGTGCGGGGAGTGGCCCGGGGCTCGGTGGGGCCGGTACCGGGTCCGCTGCCGGCTGAACGATGATGGCGTCCTCGGAGGGCGCTGGCTCGGGCTCGCCCACCGGCGGCGGCGGTCGCAAGAGGAGGGCGCCGATGATGGCGACGGCCGCGAGCCCCGCGGCCCACACGATTCGCGCAGACATACCGCGGCGGCTGGCAGGCACGGCCAGGCTCGCTTCGAGCGCGGCGGCAAACGCGCTCGCCGTCGGCCACCGTTCCGTGGGATCCTTGGCGAGCGCCCGGCGGATCACGGCGAACGCGGCCGGGGGCACCGACTCGGTCGAGGGCACGGGCAGCGGATCGCTGGCGTGCTTCATGAGCACCGCCACCGGCGAGTCGCCATCGAACGGCGGCCGGCCGGTCATCATCTCGTAGGCCACTACGCCCAAACTGTAGATGTCAGCTCGATGATCGACAGCCTTGCCAAGCGCCTGTTCGGGCGCCATGTTATGCGGCGTGCCCGTGATGACGCCGGTGCGCGTGGCGGCGACGTGGCGCTCCACCATGTGGGCGAGCCCGAAGTCGCCGACGCACGCGTGCCCCGCGCGATCGATCAGGATATTGGTGGGCTTGACGTCGCGGTGCACGACGCCGCGCGCGTGCGCGTAGTCGAGCGCCGAGGCGATGTCCCCCAGCGTGCGGACGGTCCGCTCGACCGTCACCTGGCCGCCCGCAATGACCTCCTGCAGGCTGCCGGCCAGCAGGCGCATGCTCATCCAGGGGACGCCGTCCTCGACGCCGCTCGCATAGAGCGGGACGATGTGCGGATGCTCCAGCGCGGCGACCACCCGTGCTTCGCGCTGAAAGCGTCTCGCGAACGACTCGTCGTGAAGAAACGCGGACGGGAGCACCTTGAGCGCGACCTCTCGTTGGAGCGTCGTCTCACGGGCTCGATAGACGGTCGCCATGCCGCCCCTGCCGAGCACCGCCGCGATTTCAAAGGGGCCGAAGCTGGCGCCGGCAGCGAGGTCCGACGATTCTGCCTCTCCCGCCGGTTCGAGTTCGTCCTCTGACAGCGCGCGGGCCAGGAGACAGGCCGGGCACAGCCCGGCCGTGGACGCATCCGGCGTCAGCACGGCGCCGCACGTCTTGCAGACCGAGGGCGTGCTCATGGCGGTGCGCTACAGCCGCAGCCTACCACCGCGCAGTAGGCTGCAAGTCAACTATCCCCAGTCACCCGGACTTGAAGCCGATACGAGGCCCTGCCCATCCCGCTCAGAAGGCAAAACGCACTTCACCGGTCACCGTCCGCCTGATGAGGTCGCCGAAAACATGCTGCTGGGACACGCTGTTCAACAGGTTGGTGGCGCGAACAGCAACTGTCATCGAGCCATCGGGAGACCGCACCCCCGCCCCGGCATCGACGATGGTGTACGCCGGCGTCCAGCCGTGGAAGCGTGCATCGAGGACGTCCTGCCAGAACGCTTCGTCGTGGAAGCTCGCCGAGACGCCCCAGAAATAGCGAGGCCCCGTCCGCCGCAGGCCCGCGTTGAATCGGTGCGTCGGCGGGAGGTTCAGCTCGGAGAGGTCAAACCCCCTGGCTGCAGGGTCGTCCTGCCAGGTGTAGTTGGCGTACGCGGTCAAACCCTCGAGCACCCCGGCCTCCACCGCCAGCTCGACGCCGCGATCGGTGATGCGCTCGAAGTTGCGGTACGAGAAGCTCGATGGCAGGCCTCGACCGCTCGCGTTGAGCTGGTCGAGCACCACAGGAGGCAGGGGCCATCCCGCCGGCGGATTGGCGCTCGTATAAGCTCCTGTCTGCGCGAACAGCACTATGTTCCGCGTTCGGTTCACGTAGAACGCGGCATCGAGCGTGACCCGTCCCAGCCCGGCGATGTAGCCAATCTCGTACGCCGACAATTGCTCGGCCTTCAGATTCTCGTTGCCGATGGCCACCGAGGCAAACTGGAAGGGGCCCGCCGGCCCCAGATCGACCTGCGACACGAAGGACGTGTCGAAGAAGTTGTTGATGAAGGAAGGTGCCCTGAAGGCCTTGTTGAACGAGACGCGGACGGAGTGATTGGGACGCGGCTTCACGATCAGCGCCGTGCGTGGTGAGAACAGCGCGCGGTCCAGAATGCCGAACCGGTCGACGCGCGTACCGACGAGCCATCGAAACCGATCGGAGAGAAAGATCTGGTCCTGAACGTACAGCCCTCCTTCGTCACGCCGACGGCCGCGCGGCGCCAGCGGGATGTCGAATCTGTTGTGCCGGAAGTTGCCACCGTAGGCGAGCAGGTGCCGCGTCCCCAGCACCTTCGTGTTCGAGAACTCCACCTCGTACGCCTGATCCTCCACGTCGAGCTGAAGGGGGTGGCCGTCGGGACGCTGCTGCAGGAGGAAGGGCGCTCTCCCATCGACGTCGTTGACGAAGACCTGCACCTTCAGGCGATCCCGTCGATAGGTCATCCGGCCGTACTTCAGCATCGATCCGCGCTGGACGTCGAGTGGCCCGAGCCCCGTGTGGATGAGGCCATCTGTGGCCGCCAGACCGCCGGCGATGATGAGCGCCTGGCGTTTGTCCGGGAAGTCGTAGTCTGCCCGTGCGTCCACCCGGTGCTGGGTCGTGCCTTTGTTGGGGAAGGCCGGATAGGGCGTGCCCGTGCCAGGCACCGTGCCCGCCGGCCGCAGGAACGGCTCCTGCGCCAGGAATCCGGCCGACACCTTGAATGCAAAGCGCTCGTCTGGCGCGTCGGCGTGGACGGCGTTCACCGCGAAGAGGCCGCCGCCATCGAACGCCTCGCCACTCCGCGTGCGGTCCAACTGTCCGAAACGCACCGAGACCGAGGTGCCCTGCATCTCCCTGGGCGTCTTGGAAATCACATTGACGACGCCGGTCATCGCGTTGGCGCCCCACACGGCCGACGCCGGACCGCGGATCACCTCCACCTGCTTGATTTCAGCCGTGTCCACCGGCAGGAGATCCCACATCACAATGCCAAAAGAATCCTGGTAGATGGAGCGCCCGTCGAGCAGGACCAGCAGCGTATTCGACAAGCTGCCCGTCGCCCCGCGGCTGGTCACGTTGATGTCGCGTGCAGAGGTCTGCACCGTGTTGAGGCCCGGCACGGCGCGCAGCAGATCGGTCAGGCTCTGCGACGGTGCGCCGTTGATCACCGACTCGGGAATCACCGTCATCGTGACCGGGGCGTTGATCAGCTGTTCCTCATGCCTCGACGCCGTCACGACGACCACGT
>JBQTIE010000265.1:0-6542 GCA_052389315.1 Acidobacteriota bacterium | reverse complement strand
TTGGTGCTCGGCACGGTCGCAGTGACCGCACTGACGATGTGGATCGTCACGCGTCCCGCTCCGGCATTGCCGGCACTCGTGAGCCGCACGTCGGTGAACCTGCCGCCGACGCAAGTGTTGAGTCCTGACGGGCGCCGAGTGATCGCGATCTCGCCGGCCGGGACACACGTCGTATACGTGGCGGACCAGCAACTTTACGTGCGCGCGCTCGACGAGCTGGAGGCGCGGCCGCTGTCCGGCACCGAAAAGACCGCAGCCACCGATCCCTTCTTCTCGCCGGACGGCCAGTGGGTCGGCTTCTACTCGCGCCGTGACGGCGCGCTGCAGAAGGTGGCCTTGCAGGGGGGGGCCGCCGTCAGGCTCGCGGCGGCCGGCGTCACTAACGGCGCCGCCTGGGGAGAAGACGGCACGATCGTCTACGGCCAGGAAGATCAGGGGATCCTCCGGGTGTCGGCCGCTGGAGGGCAGCCCGAGGTGATGGTCGCGGTCGAGGCCCCGGCACGAGTCCAGCAGCCCCAGGTGCTTCCGGGAGGCCAGGCGGTCCCCTATACCCTGTGTACGTCTGGTGGGTGTTCGACCCCCGGCACGTGGGACGCGGCGCAGGTCGTCGTCGAGAACCTGGCGACCGGCGAGCGGCGAGTGGTGGTGGAGGGCGGTGCGGACGCGCGGTACCTGGCGAGCGGGCATCTGGTCTACGCGCTCGGCAGCACGCTGCTGGCGGTTCCCTTCGACCTCGCTCGGCGGGCGGTAACCGGTGGCGCAGTGCCCCTCGTGCAGGGCGTGAGCCGGGCCGGTATCAGCGGCGCGGCCAACGCCGATGTGTCGCGGACCGGGACGCTGGCTTATCGGACGGGTGAGCATGAGACTCCCCGCAGGCTCGTGTGGGTGGACCGCGCGGGACGGGAAGAGGTTATCCCCGCGCCCCCCCGCCCCTATTACACGCCCAGACTGTCCCCGGATGGGAAGCGTCTTGTCATCTACGCCAATGATGCGGACCGCGATCTGTGGGTCTGGGATTTCGCCCGCGAGACGCTGACGCGGTTGACGGTGACGCCGGCGACAGAACTCAGAGGGACGTGGACAACAAACGGGCGGCGGGTGCTGTTCAACTCCGACCATGAGGGCACCCGCGCGCTGTATTGGCGCGAGGCAGACGGCACCGGGGTGGTCGAGAAGCTCCTCCAGGGTCCGGACCCGTTGTGGCCCATGAGCATCACGCCAGACGGCACGGGGCTCGTCTACGGGCGCGGACCGTACGAGGCGACCGACCTGCATGTCCTCACGCTGGACGACGAGCGACGCAGTAAGCCGCTGATCGTCACGGAGTTCAAGGCGACGAATGCCGAAATCTCGCCCGACGGGCGATGGCTGGCGTACCGGTCGAATACCTCCGGCCGGGCCGAAGTCTACGTGCAGCCGTTTCCAGCAGTTGAACGGGGGCGATGGCAGATCTCGACGGCCGGGGGCACGGAGCCGCTCTGGTCGCCGGATGAGCGGGAGCTGTTCTACAGGACGCCTGCCGGCGTGATGAGGGTCTCGGTGGAGACCACGAGCGGCTTCTCCGCCAGTGTGCCCGCGCTCATCGTGGCGGGCCCTTACCATCACGACTCAGGTGGGAGCAGCGGCTACGACATCTCGCGCGACGGGAAGCGGTTCCTGATGCTCAAGGCGGCCGAGGGGACCGATCCGGTCGACCGGATGGCAGGCCCCAGGCAAATCGTCGTGGTGCAGCACTGGTTCCAGGATCTGAGGGCGCGTGTGCCCGCGCCGTGAGCGCGACGTTCCGCCTGAAGGTCGATCGTGCTCAACGGCCGGACGGCACCAACACCCACTGATCCGACGATCCGACCGCAGAGCCAAAACGGACCCGCCATCCAAGTGAACCTTGGACCGCTCGGCGGTGTCTTGATCGGGTGAAGCATAGTCGGACATGCGTGAACACGCCGACCGGCTTGCCGGTGGCCTCTTGACCGTGGATGAACAGCTCGAAC
Source organism: Acidobacteriota bacterium (assembly GCA_052389315.1). GTDB lineage: Bacteria > Acidobacteriota > Vicinamibacteria > Vicinamibacterales > UBA2999 > JACCSI01. The sequence goes on along the minus strand of JBQTIE010000265.1, from coordinate 4,551 downwards.
GCGAATTCGAGGAGCGGCTCGTGGAGTCTTCGAAGCTGGCGTTTCGCGTCGCGTTCGGCGTGCTGAGGCATCACGAAGATGCGGAAGACACGGCACAGGAGGCCTTCGCCCGGGCGTATCGCAGCTTCCCGCGACTTCGCGACCGAAACCGTTTTCGGGCCTGGCTGGTCCGTTTGACATGGCGGCTGGCGATCAATCGGCAACGCGCCAACCGGCGGCGCCTGTCTCGTGCGCTTCGCGCGGAAGCCGTGCAGGGGCCGGCACCCTTTGACACCTTGGAGACGCGCGAACGCGCAGCGCAGTTGTGGCAGGCGATTGATCTGCTCCCTGAGAAGCTGCGGCTGGTGACCGTCCTCGCCGGCATCGAAGGACACGACCTCAGGGAAGTGGCGGTGCTGCTCGGGCTGCCGGAGGGAACCGTCAAGTCGCGATTGTTCCTGGCGCGACGGCGTTTGAAGGAGCGTCTGGCATGGACACGGAACGCACCGACGACGTGATGAGCGACGAGGCGCTCGCCGGCGAGATCGAACGCGCACTGGACGTCGACCCGTCGCCGGAGTTCCTGGCTCGAGTCCGAACGCGCATTGCCAGCGAGCCTGCGGCGTCTGGCTGGGGTCTGTCGTGGAGAGTCGTCGGCGCCGGAGCGCTGGCGGCAACCGTGCTGGTGGCGCTCGTGGTTACGCGGCCGGAGCGCCCATCGGCTCCCGCGCTGCCCGCCGAGGCAGCGGTCGCCACGCCGATTGTCGAGTCGTCGCCAGCCGGCTCGCCCGTCGCCCCTCCGTCGCCTCGGGCCACAGCGTCAGCACCGCCGCTGAGCTCACCCGGCCCTGTGCAGCTGCTGCAGGCCACACCAGCCGTCGGGCCGGACGTGTCGATCTCGCACCGGCACCTGGCGGCTTTGGCCGCATTGATGGAGCGCATCCGAGAAGGTCGTATCGACCCCACGGCGTTGAACGTGCTCCAAACCGAAACCACGGCGCTCGAACCGCTTGACACCATCGACATTCACCCCATCGTCTTCGAGCCGCTCCCGCGGCTGGCCCTTCTGGAAGGAGAACGCCCGTGACGAAGCCTCTTCACACGATCATGTTCGCGGTGGCGCTGGCGATGGCGCTCGGAGTCAGCGGCCTTCGGGCACAGGCCGAGCCACAACCACAGGATCACTTGCCGCCGCCCGGAGCAAAAAGTCCCATCCCCCTTCAGGTGCAAGTCGTCATTTCGAAATACCAGGGCGAGAAGAAGATGGCCAGCCTCCCCTACACGCTCGCCGTGAATGCGACCCGCCCTGGGCCGGGGGTCCCTACCCGGCCGGCGCAGCTGAAAATGGGGTCGAGCGTTCCGATCATGGCGCCCCCCGTCACCAGCGACAAGCCGGCGGGCGAGCCGGCAACGGGCGGCGCGACCGCGAACCGTGGCTACACCTATCAGTACTTCGGCACGCAGATCGATTGCTCCGCCGTTCCGGCCGCCGATGGGCGCTTCGAGCTGAGCATTTCCATCGAGGACAGCTCGATCTACGTAGACGATCAAGCCGTCAAGGGCGTCTCGAAGGGCAATGACCCGCCAATCCTTCGCTCATTCCGCTCGAGAAACGACCTGATTCTTCGAGACGGTCAGTCAACCCAATTCACGGCAGCCACCGACCGGATTACCGGTGAGGTCATCAGAATCGACGTGACCCTCAACGTCTTGAAGTGACGGGTGGGCCAGGTCCGGTAGAACCCCAGCAGTGTGTCGAATGATGCGTCGGTGAGGCGTTCCGGCACGACACCGGCGCGCCTTGGGAGGCGTGACGCCCGTCACTCGCCGATGATCTGGATCACCAGCTCCCGATGCCGCGGCCGCGTGTCGCACTCGACGAGCGCCACTTGCTGCCACTGCCCCAGCATCAGCCCCCCTGCTGGAACGGCAAAGTGATCGATGGCCCGAGCATCGCCGCCCGGACGTGGCTCGATCCGTTGTCATCACCCCATCGCTCATGGTGGCGATAGCTTCCGCCGCGGGGCGCGAGGTGCTCGAAGACCGCATTGAGATCGTGGACGACGCCCGGCTCGAATTCGAGGGTCGTCACCGCCGCGGTGGAACCCACGACGAAGACGGTGGCCACGCCGGCCTCGAGGCCGGACCGGGCGACGGCGCGGGTCACCGCCGCCGTCACATCCTGGATGTCGCCCTGGCCCGTCGTCGCGATCTCGGCTCGTTCGGTGACCACCATGTGCACAAGGATACGATGTGTCCATCCCCGTCCGCCGCGCCGCACTTGCAAACCCGCGCCAAGCCTCAGACAATGGCTCATCCGTTCGCGTCCGCTCGTCCCGTCGTCACGCACCTGCGTCCGCTTCCCGCTGTTGTTGGGCCTGGCTGTCCTGGCGTGTCTCGCCTCTGCCACCGTCGCCGACGCCCGCGGGCAGGCTGACGCGTCCGCGGCGCGGCTCGATCGTACGCTGCGTGTGTTCTTCGATTGCCGCGCCGGAGGGTGCGATCAGGAGTTCTTCCGCCGCGAGCTCACCTGGGTCGACCACGTCCGCGACCAGCACGTCGCCGACGTCCACGTGCTCATCACCGGACAGCCGACCGGCGGCGGCGGCACGCAGTACACGGTGCGGATCATCGGACACGGCGTCTGGGACGGCGAAGAGGACACGATCGTGCGAACCGTGCAGGCCAACTCCACCGACGACCAACGCCGCCGTGCGCTGCTGCAGGTCTTCGGCCTCGGCCTCGCGCGGTTCGCCGCCAGGACCCCCGTCGGCGCCGGCCTGAGCGTGGCGTCGACAACGGCCGCGGCATCCGCCCAGACGACGCCCGCGGCCGATTCGTGGAACTACTGGGTGTTCCGGCTCAGCGTCAATACCTTCGTCAACGGCGAAGCCACCAGCCAGTCACAATCGATCAACGCCAACCACTCCGCGAACCGGACGACCGAGGAGTGGAAGTTCAACCTCGGCATGGGGATCAACTACAACACGAACGATTTCACGCTCAGCGACGGGTCCACGTTCACGTCGATTCGCAAGAGCTGGTTTACGAATGCCCTCCTCGTCAAGAGCCTCGGCGATCATTGGTCGATCGGCGGGCGCTCGGGGGTTTCGCGCTCCACGTTCACCAACCAACAGCTCGCCGTGCGCACCGCCCCCGCGCTCGAATACAACGTGTTCCCCTACTCGCAGTCGAACCATCGCCAGCTGACGATTCAGTGGTCAGCCGGCGTCAATCACTTCCGCTACGACAGGGAAACGCTCTTTGGACTGCTCCGCGAAACCCGCTTCGACGAGGCGCTGGTCTCCCAGCTCTCGCTGCGTCAGCCGTTTGGCACCGTCCGAATCACGAACGAGCTCTCGCACTATTTCGACGACCTCGGGAAGCATCGCATCATGGTGTCGGTCGACAACGAGCTGCGGCTCACACGCGGGCTGTCGCTCAACATCGACGGGAACTACGCCGTCCTGCACGACCAGATCTTTCTCCCAAGGGGCTCGGCTACCGACGAAGAGATCCTCGTCCGCCAGCGTCAGCTGGCGACATCGTATCGGTACTTCTTTTCGATTGGCGTGACGTATCGCTTCGGGTCGATCAACAACAACGTCGTCAACCCGCGCCTCGGCGGGCCCGGTGGTGGATTCTTCTTTTGACGCCGCCGACACCACATGGGCGATTGGCGTGAGCCCCTCGATCGGCCCCTGATGCCGTCCACCGCGACGACATCGGTGCGAGGACTGATCGGAGGGGGCCTTTCTCGGCACGTCCGGCGTGCCGGTGGCGCGATCGCACTGCTTGTCGCCGTCATCGCGACACTCGACGGGGCACAGGCGCGATACGACGTCAAGGAACTCGCTGAATTCCGGCTGACGACGCCGGCCTTCCAGCGGTTTGCCGACGCCAGCCGCCGAATCGCCGTGGTCGTCGAGGGAGACGCAGCGCTGCGCGCGACGCCGCTCTTCACACACGAGGTGGCCATTCAGGGCGACGCGCTCGAGATGGCCTCGGCACTCGACAGGCGACTCAGGACGCATCCGGAGCTGAGCGCCGCCCTTCGCGCGGCCAGAACCACGCCCCGCGAGTTCACGACCTTCGCCCTCGCGCTCGTCGCGGCGCGTCTCGCCCACGGATTCGTCGAGTCTGGCGCCATGCGTCGTGTTCCGCCTGGCGCTCCAACCGACAACGTGGCCTTCGTCGAGGCGCACCGCGCGGAGGTGGCCTCCGTCTTGAAGGTCCTGGCCATCGAGGGACCCGGGCGATAGACATCTTCTATGGCCTGAGGCGTCACGAATGCAGCAAGTTTTTCGACCGGCCATAGGAGATGGCCGCCCCGCCGGAGGCGGGGCAAGACGAGATACGGACGCGAGCGAAGCGGAGGCTCGTCTGAGTTTCTGGGCGGTTTTGAGGCCCGTATGAGTCCAGGTGCCGCCAGGCCCGTGCAAGATGTGTCGCCCGGTAGCACGGTGAGCCGGAGGATGGCCCTGGCAGTCGAAACCGCCGGGACGGTGCGGGGTGGCCGGCCGTATCATGGAGCGATGCAGGCGTTCGGCATGTTGGCGGCGCTAGCCGTCT
>JBQTIE010000264.1:0-16604 GCA_052389315.1 Acidobacteriota bacterium | reverse complement strand
CGGGGGCGGGGGTGCGGGAGGAAGCCGCTTCGGCCCCAACAACACGCCCGTGCTCTTCTTCAGCCGGAGGATCGGTCTGAACAGCGGTCAGGTCGTGCCGATTCTCGGCGGCGGCCGCCTGCTCGGGCGCGCCGGGGGCTATCAGATTGGCGCCCTCAACATGCGCACCGACGAAGTCTCCGAGTTCGGCATCCCGACGACGGACTTCTCCGTGTTCCGGATCAACCGCGACATCCTCCGCCGAAGCCGTGTCGGCGTGCTCGCGACCAGGCGTGCGCCGACGGGCGGCAACGTCAACTACGCCTACGGCGTGGACGGCGTTTTCAACGTCCGCGACACCGTCTCGCTCATGGCCTACTGGGCCAAGACCGACACCGTCGGCCGCACCGGCGACGACACCAGCTACCGGGCGCGCTACGACTGGAATGCCGATCGCTACGGCCTGCAGGCCGAGCACCTGTTCGTGGGCAAGGATTTCAACCCCGAGATGGGGTTCCTTCGTCGAGAGGCGTTTCGCCGCACGTATGTTGACGCCCGGTTCAGCCCTCGCCCGCAGAACATGCCCCGGGTCAGAAAGCTCTTCTACGAGGCGAGTTTCGATTACACGACCGACCCGAAGGGAGACCTCGAATCGCGCGAGGCGCAAAGCACGTTCCGGATGGAGATGGAAAGCGGCGACCAATGGAACGTCGAGTTCACCGACAGCTTTGAGGCGCTCAAAACGGGGCTGCTCGTCTCAAAGGACGTCACGGTGCCCGCCGGCGCCTATTCCTTCCAGAAGGTCCAGGGCAACTACACCTTCGGTCCGCAGCGCCGCATCAACGGCTTCCTCACGATTGGCCACGGGAGCTTCTACGGCGGGACGCTCACGGAGATCGGCTGGCGCGGACGCGCCGAGCTGTCGGCCCGCTTCTACGCCGAGCCAGGCATCTCGTGGAACCGCGCCGACGGCCCCTGGGGGCGTGGCAACACCAATCTCGTGAGCACACGCGTCACCTACACGCTGTCCCCACGCATGTTCGTCGGCGCGCTGGTACAGTACCAGTCACAACTCTCCGCCATCAGCACCAACGCACGTTTCCGGTGGGAATACCTTCCGGGAAGCGAGCTGTTCGTCGTCTACAGCGACGGCCGGACAACGTTGACGCGCGGCTTCCCCACCATCGACAACCGGAGTTTCGTCGTCAAGGTCACGCGGCTGTTTCGCTGGTAGCCCGGCCGGCCCCGCGAGCCGGGAACCGCCGTCGATCGCCGCACCAGCCCAACGGTCTCAGGGCGTTGAAAACCACGCCCCTGTCGCGCTACTGGGCCGCCATGAACGGATAGCGGAAGTCCCGCGGTGGCGAGAACGTTTCCTTCACGCTGCGCGCGCTCACCCAGCGCAGCAGGTTCATCTTGGACCCGGCTTTGTCGTTCGTGCCCGAGGCACGCGCGCCCCCGAACGGCTGCTGGCCCACGACGGCGCCGGTTGGCTTGTCGTTGATATAGAAGTTGCCCGCCGCATGGCGCAGCGCCACTGCCGCCTGCTCGATGGCGCGCCGGTCGCGTGCGAACACCGAACCGGTCAGCGCGTACGGGGAGGTCGTGTCCACCAGCTTCATGGTCTTCGACCAGTCAGCATCGGCGTACACATAGATGGTCAGGACAGGGCCGAAGATCTCCTCGCGCATCAGCCGGTAGTCTGGCTTCTTCGCCAGGACCACCGTGGGCTCGATGAAATAGCCCGTTCCCCCGTCCGCGCCGCCGCCCGTCAGGATCGTCGCGTGCTTCTTGGCGTCGGCGAGGTACTCGCTGATCTTCGCGAAGGCTTTGTCGTCGATCACGGCGCCCATGAAGTTGCGGAAATCGCGAACATCCCCCATCTTGAGCTCAGCCGTCATGGCCAGCACGCGGTCCTTGACCTCGGGCCAGAGGGACTTCGGGATGTACGCACGGCTTGCCGCCGAGCATTTCTGCCCCTGGTACTCGAAAGCCCCGCGCACCAGACCCACGGCCACGTCCTGGGGATCTGCGGACGCGTGCACGAGGACGAAGTCCTTGCCGCCTGTCTCGCCGACAATCCGGGGATAGCTCCGGTACTTGCCCAGATTCTGGCCGACGCGCTGCCAGATGCTGTTGAAGACGGCCGTCGAGCCCGTGAAGTGAAGACCGGCAAAATCGGGATGGTCGAGCAGCACGGCCGACACGTCGGCGGCATCACCCGGCACGAAGTTGATCACACCAGGCGGCAACCCGGCGGCCTCGAACAGCTTCATGAGGTAGTAGGCGCTGAGCATCGCGCTCGACGCCGGCTTCCAGACCACCGTGCAGCCCATCAACGCCGGCGCCGTCGGGAGATTGCCGCCAATCGCCGTGAAGTTGAACGGCGTGACGGCGTAAACGAATCCTTCGAGCGGGCGGTAGTCGGACTGGTTCCACACGCCGTGCGTGCTCAGGGGCTGTTCGGCGTAGAGCTCCTGAGCAAAGGCGACGTTGAACCGCCAGAAGTCAATCGTTTCCGACGCGGCATCGATCTCCGCCTGGAACACCGTCTTCGACTGCCCCAGCATCGTCGCCGCGTTGAGCGTCTGTCGCCAGGTCGTGGTCAGCAGCTCGGCCGCACGCAGGAAAACGGCGGCGCGGGCCTCCCACGACCAGTTGGCCCAATCGCGGCGTGCCGTCGCTGCAGCTCTGACCGCTTGCGCCACCTCCTTCGGACCGGCTTTGTGCCAGTCGGCGAGCACGTGCCCGTGCTTGTGCGGCATCACCGCCTGCGCGGTGCGGCCCGTGCGAACCTCCCGTCCGCCGATCATCAGCGGAATGTCCAGCCGCTCTTTGGCCATCGCGGACAGGCGTGCCTTGATCTCGGCACGCTCTGGCGATCCCGGCGCATACACGAGATTGGGCTCGTTCTCAGGTGGCGGTACACGCCGGATGCCGGCGAAACTCGAGGACATCGGAAGCTCCTGTGGGTAGGTGAACGCCACGCGCTCTCGCGCCCAACCGTCGGCGCTCGTGGCCTGTCGAACTCCCATTGTAGTGGGACGCGCGGCCACCCACCAGCCGCGGGCGATAATCAGCGCGTGCCAGACTCCCCAGCCGCCGGCGCCATTGGAATCGCGGCAGGCGTGATCGCGGGGGCGCTGGCCGTGGTGGCGGCGCTGTCTGTCGCCGACGCGTGGCCGGCCGTCGTGCTCGCGGCCTTTGGCGCGGCGCTCGGCGCCGGCGTGTCGATCAACACGATCCACGCGCGCGTCCTGGACGGCGCACAGCCGACTGCCACCGCCCTCGACCCACGCGCCGCTGCTGCGTCTCGCCGGCTCGCCGTCGTTCATCAACTGACTATCGTCCTCGTCGTCGCGGCGATCGTCGTGGCCGGGGTCACGGAGAACGGGTGGTGGTGGCTGGCCGCGGCGGTGGCCGGGGCCGGGTGGGCCGCCGCGCTCTTCCGGCTCGCGGGTCACCTCGAGCGGCACGAGTGTCCGGCCGGCGGAAGCGCCTACCCGCGCGCCTTTCAGCTGGGGCTGCTGGCCGCGGCACTCTGGTTGACCTACGGCGCGATTGCGGCTGACACCCCATGGCTCTGGCGCCCGGTGCGCTGGGATGACTTCCAGGGTCCCATCTGGGCCGTCGTCCTTGAGATCGCCGGGCTGCCACTGACGTTGAGTGCGTTGCAGCGGAAGCCCCCTCAGCGGTAGCGCACTCCTCCATCAGGCCAGGCGCTGACCACGAGTCCAGGCCCGGCCGACTAACCGTCGGCGAGTGGGGCATCGGTGGACCCGCCCGCTCCACCGGTCCGGCAGGCCCACGCCCACCGCTGGCCCAGGGATCCTGATGCGCCACCGCCCGCGCATCCAGGCCCCGGCCGCGAACGTCGCGCCGAGGTCAGGCACGCGGACGCTACTTGGGTGCCACTGGCAGAGTCTGGTCGAACAGGGGCTCTGTGGGGACGACGGTGCGCCGGTGCGAGTCGGCGGCCGCCAGGAGATCCGCCACGATCTCGGGGTGCGCTGCGGCGATATTGATCCGCTCTCCGGCGTCGGTCGAAAGGTCGAAGAGCAACGGCGGCGTGTGGACGATGCGCGGCTCACCCTCGCCGTACGCGCCGCTCGTGACGAAGTGCGCCTTGTAACGGCCCTTGCGGACGGCCCTCAGCTCGTTGTCCCAGTAGTAGAACAACTCGCGTCGGGGGCTGGGACCACGGCTGAAGAGGGCCGGACCGAGATCGACACTGTCCATGGTGCGGCCAGCGGGTGGCCGTAGGTCGGCAAGGGCGGCGATGGTGGCCATGAAGTCCAACGCCGATCCCACGCCGGTCACCACGCCTGGGCGCACCGTCCCCGGCCACCAGAAGATCGCCGGGGTGCGGACGCCGCCCTCCCACGTCGTCCCTTTGCCGTCACGAAGCGGGCCTGCGGAGCCGCCGTGGTGGCGGAACGGGAGCCAGGGACCATTGTCGCTCGTGAATGCCACCAGCGTACGTCGATCGATGCCGTGTTCGCGCAGCGCGTCCAGCACGCGCCCGACGCTCCAGTCCAACTCCTCGATCACGTCACCGTACAGGCCTGCCTCGCTCCGCCCGACGAAGTCGTCCGATCTGGCGAGCGGGATGTGGGGCATGGAGTGGGCGAGGTACAGGAAGAATGGTCCTCCCTTGCGGGCCGCGATGAACCGAACGGCCTCCTCGGTGTAGCGTGCCGTCAGCGTACGGTGATCGACGGGCCGTTCGACCACGTCGCCGTTGCGCATGAGCGGGACATCCCAGTACTCCGGTTTGGGAACGTAGTACGCCTCGGTCTGGAGCCCCTGGTCGCGCGGAACGGTCATGCGCATGTCGTGCGAGAAAGGCAGACCAAACCAGGTGTCGAAGCCCTGGCGCATCGGGAGAAACGGCGGCAAGTGTCCCAGGTGCCACTTGCCGATGATGCCCGTGGCGTAGCCGACGGGCTTGAGGACCTCGGCTATGGTGACCTCTGCAGGCGGCAGGCCTTGCGCCGCGTTCTCTCGAAATACCTGTGGCGCCCGAGGGCCAGGAGTTCCGAACATGCCGTTGCGGATCGGCAACCGTCCTGTCAGGAGCGCCGAGCGGCTTGGCGAGCAGACCGGCTGCACATAGAAGTTGGTCCACTTCTGGCCTTCGGCGGCCATCGCGTCAAGCCGCGGCGTTCGCACGTTCGGCGCGCCGAAGGCGCCGATGTCGCCGTATCCAAGGTCGTCTGCGAAGATCAGGATGACATTCGGGCGCTGGACTTGCGCGGGCTCGGTCGAAACCATCGACAGGCCGAGCACGACAGTCGCAACAAATGACGTGCTGGGTCTCATATAAGGGTCCCCTGGCCACTTGCCCTTCCAGTCGAGCCACCGGACCTTCGACGCGCCACGTCTTGACGGCACGGGCGCCCTTACTGCCGGCCGTCCAATTCGCCGGTGTCGTGGACGGTCAGCCTGCAGGCGCCGTAGTTCGCCTTGCTAGACCGGAATCGCTTCCACCACGCTCACGACCGACTCGGTGGGCACCACGCGCGTCAGACGAAATCCTGCCTTCCCGAGCAGCGAGATGTACTCCGCTTCCGTGCGCTCCTGGCCCCCAGGGATGACCAGCATGACCATGTCCTGTATCTTGCCCTGGTGGGGCGTATCGCCCGGAGGAAGGACTGTCTCGACGATCAAGAGTCGGCCATCCGTCTTCATGGCGTTCCGACAGTATCCCAAAATCGTCAGGCACTGTGCCTCGTTCCAATCGTGGATGATGTGCGACAGCACATAGACATCGCCCCCCGCCGGGACCGTCTCGAAGAAATTGCCGGCCTCGATCGTCACACGCCCCTCGACGCCGCGTGCCTGGAGCGGGGCTGGGGCCTCGCGCACGACATTGGGCCGATCGAACAGGATGCCGCGCGGTGCCGCGTGATGGGACAGAATCGCCGCCAGCATGTTGCCGGTGGCGCCGCCGACGTCCACCACGGTCTTGAACCCCGAGAAATCGTATGCCTTGGCGACGGCCGGGGGCTCCGCGCCGTGGAACCCCACCATGGCTTCGCTGAAATACGAAGCCTCCTCGGGATGCTGCGCCAGGTAGTCGAACACCGGCATTCCCCAGACTTGTCTCAATTTCGCCGTGGCGTACATCACGGCGGAAACCCACGCCGCCGCGCCCATTTGAATCAGCTGCACATGTGGCGGCAAAGCCGCCGCTGTCCCCTGCTCAACACTCATCGCGCCTCCATCGACCTGCATGCCCGAGTGCTCTCGCGAGCGGCATGAATCCGGGCGAGTCACCCTTCCTGATGCTGTCCGGAACCCTCGCAGTTGATCGACCACGGTATGCCGAACCGATCGACGAGCACGCCAAAGCGCGCGGCCCAGAACGTCTGCTCGAGCGGCACCACGACCTTGCCGTCCTTGGAAAGGTCGTGAAAAATACGCTCGGCATCGCCCGCGCTCGCGATCTGAAGCGAGAGCGTGAAACCCCGCGGGGCCTCATATTGGTCCGGCGCGACGTCGGCACCCATCAACACCTGGCTGCCGAGCGTCACGCTGCCGTGCATGACCCTGTCCGCCCAGTCACCCGGCACCCGGTCCGCCAAGGGCGACCCGGCGTAACGGAAGATCGCCCCGGGTTGTCCGCCCAGGCACTGCGCATAGAACGTGAACGCGGCCTCGCAGTCTCCGTTGAAGCTCAGATACGGGTGCATCTGCATCGCAAACCTCTGGTCGATGGCCGGTGTCTGCTGGCTCTCGGCCACAGCCGGCTCATGGCGTTGGGGCCACTCTATACCGGTTCGTCTCAGAGATCTGAGCGTCCTGGCCGGGCTGAAGGTGGAGGCTCATATAATCGGTTCACGGCGCATGGAGGACCTTCGATGACGATTCACACGACGTGGCTGCTGTCGGCTGTGCTCGTGATCGCCGCGCCCGTGGCGGCCCAGCCACCGGGACAGACGGTGCCGTTGCCACCCGGTCAGACCAACGATCCCTTCCCAACGCCCATCGCCGCCAAGGAAGGGACCATCACGGTCACCGCTCGCGAGTTCGCGTCGCTGCCGGACGTGGCCGGCGTGGCCGCGCGCATGATGAACCTGGTTGACGAGCCCGCCACGCGCCGCTTGTTCGTGAACGACATGCGCGGCCCGATCTACAGCGTCAGCTACGACGGGACGCGCGTGACGCTGTACCTGGACATCAACGACGCGGCGTGGGGTGTGCGCGTGCAGTCGGCGGGCCGGGAGCGAGGCTTCCAGAGCTTTGCCTTTCACCCGCAGTTCGGCCAGCCCGGCACCCCCGGCTTCGGCAGGTTCTACACCTACACCGACACGATCAACCAGGTTCCGGCCGCCGACTTCACGACGAGCCATACCGCCACCACGCACGACACCGTTCTGCTCGAGTGGACGGCGAAGACGGCCGGCGCCGCGACCTACGACGGCGGCGAGCCACGTGAGCTGATGCGGTTCCGACAGCCGTACGCCAACCACAACGCCGGACATCTCGCGTTCAATCACGTGGCCACCCCGGGCAGCCCCGAGTTCGGTCTGCTCTACGTGGGTGTCGCCGACGGCGGCAGCGGGGGAGACCCGCTGCGCCTGGCCCAGAACCTGGGCTCGGCATTCGGCAAGATTCTCCGCATCGACCCGCTGGGCACGTCCAGCGCCAACAAGCAGTACGGCATCCCTGCCGCGAATCCGTTCGTTGCGAAGCACGGCGCCCTTCCCGAAATCTACGCCTACGGCGTGCGCAATCCGCAGCGCTTCGCGTGGGATCGCCGAAACGGCAACCTCTTCGTCTCCGACATCGGCCAGAACATCGTCGAGGAGATCAGTCCAGTCACCGCGGGCGCCAATCTGGGCTGGAACGAATGGGAGGGCAGCTACCGCTTCGTGAGCCGTCAGGGCGTCAGCATCGAGAAGCCACGCAGCGACCCCTCCGTCACCTATCCGATCGCCGAATGGGACCAGACCGATCCGTTGATCCAGCGGAGCGCCGCTGCCAGCGGCCTCATCGTGTATCGCGGCAGCCAGATCCCGCAGCTCGACAACCTGGTGGTGTTCACCGACATGCCGAGCGGCGAGATCTTCTACGTCAGTGCCGACAAGCTGCCGGGCGGCGGGCAGGACGTCATACGTCGGGTGCTCATCAACGTGAACGCCACGGCGAAGACGGTGCTCGAGCTGATTCAGGACAAGAACCGGGAGCAAGGCAAGCCTCCGGCGCCTCGCGCGGATCTCCGCCTCAACATCGGCCATGACAATCAGGTGTTCCTCATCAACAAGGCCGACGGCACCATTCGCGTGCTGACACGGTGACCGACGCAGCGGCGACGCCCTCCATGACGGCGCGCCTTTCAGGCCCTCTACTTCCTGGCGCCGAGGCCGTCGGCGGCGTCCATCTTCGGCTTCAGGCGGGACAGATTTGCTCTAGCGAACGCTGTATTGGCCGGCGAGGCAATGACGGTGGGGGCGGTGACGCCCTGCGCAGCCATCAGGGCCATGCGCAAGGCCGGCACGCCGACCAAGTAATCGTGCGACGTGAGGCCGTTGGCCTTGAGGATGGCCATCGCCTTCGGATCCTTGTCCAGCTGGGCTCGCTGCTCGGCGGGACTCATCTTCATCGCCTTCACCAGACGATCCTGAAAATCCGGCAGGGACACCAGATACTTCGTCATCGCCTCGAGCGCGGCGATCAGTTGGTCGGCACGCGCGGCGCTGAGCTGATAGTCGAGGATTTCCTGTCTGGCGTCGGCCGGCGTCTGCCCTCCGGCCGGAGCGCTGGCCACACCCACCACAACGACGACGAGAACGGCGACGATGTTTCGCATCGGGTCCTCCCAGTGCTGTGCTGAAACCACGCGAGCGGACCATTCAAGGCCTTTGGACGCTGTCTCCCGACATCAGAGTGCTTCTCACCAGCCCTCCGAGATCCTCCCACACATACTTTACGGCCCGGACGTCCCGGCCATCCGGGGCGTGATGAAGCGCCTTGTCGATCGGAACGCCGCCGAAGCGCTCATAGAACCCTCGTGCCGCAAGATTGTCTTCAAAGACCCACAAGTGCAGCCCACTCCGTGGCCGGTGTTCGAGCACCCATGACGCGGCGTGAGCCATCAGCTGGCGGCCAACTCCTCGACCCGTGAGGTCAGGATGGATGTGGAGATTGTCCAGCAGCGCGCCCCACCGTTCATCGTGATCGAGATACACGCATACGAAGCCCACGATTCGATCCTGCGTGACCGCGACTCGCACTAACTGCGTGTCGCTCCGAGGGTCCGCCAGGCGCTCCCGCCAGAGACGGCGACGATCGCCGTCAGCGCGGTGGTCGAGAAACTCCTGCGCCAGGATCCCTTGGTACGCACGCCGCCAACTCAACGCATGCAACGTCGCGATGGCTTCGCCGTCGGACGGTCGCGCGGATCTCACCAGCATGTCTTGGTTGTCCGGTCACAGTTCGCGCGCGGCCACCGAACCGGCCTTTTCGCTGGTCGGAAAGGACTCGTCTTTGGTGCGGTCTTCACGATCGCAACCTGTCGCGCACGGCACCGACGCCGCGGGCCAGGGCAAAGAGCGCGCCGCAGAGAAAGCCGAACGTGCCGATTGACAGGTTCGACGTCGCGAAGGGCGGCTCCGCCGACGGTGTGGCCTCGTAAATGGTCATTTTCCTCGCAGGGTCTTGACCGGGCCGTCCACCCCGTTCGGCAACTGGCGATCCGCGAGTTGATCGTCGTCTCGAAGCTCGCGCTTGAGCCGGGCCAACTCTGCCTTCAGGGACTCGACGAGCGCTCCCTGGCCTGGCTCGCCGTAGAGATTGTGGAGCTCCAGGGGGTCGTTGACCAAATCGAAGAGTTCGTACTGATCTTTCTGCCAGAAGTAGATCAGCTTGTGCGTCCTCGTCCGTACGCCGTAGTGAGCCCGGGTGTTGTGATCGCCAGGGTCGTGGTAGTAGCGGTAGTACATCGACGTTCGCCACTCGCGCGGCGCGCTGCCGCGCAAGACCGGCACCAGGCTCCGCCCCTGCATCTCACCCGGGATCGGCAGGTTGGCCATGTCGAGGAAGGTCGGTGCGAAGTCGATATTCAACGCCATGGCCGGGCTCCTGGTTCCCGGCTTGATGCCCGCCGGCCAGCGGACGAGCAACGGCATCCGGATCGACTCCTCGTACATGAAGCGCTTGTCGAACAGGCCGTGGTCGCCGAGAAAGAACCCCTGGTCGCTGGTGTACACCACGACGGTGTTCCGCGACAGGCCAGCCTTGTCCAGATAGGCCAGGACGCGTCCGACACTGTCGTCTACCGATTGAACCGTTGCGAGGTAGTCCTGCATGTAGCGCTGATACTTCCACCGTGCCAGGGCCTCACCGGTCAAAGTCACCGTCTTGCCATCCAGCGTGGTCGTCACTGACGCCGGCTTGGTGGAGAGCCATTTCGACAGCTCGGAGCCCGCCAGACCGGCAGGCGGCGGCAGCTTGAGGTCGCGGTTGTTCAGGTCCGCCGCCACCCGCTGGAGGTTCTCGTGCAGGGCATCGGTCCGCGTCTGGTAGGAGTCCCAGAACGTGACGGGTTCCGGGATTCGCTGACTGGCAAAACGCGCCGCATGGTCGTCATCGGGCTCCCACGGCCGGTGGGGAGCCTTGTGATGCATCATGAGGAAGAAGGGCTTGTCCCGAGGCCGGCTCTCCAGAAATGCAACCGCCAGGTCCGTGATCACGTCCGTGACATAGCGGCCCGAATAGGTTGTCTCGCCATCGGCCGTATAGAGCACCGGGGCCTTGTAGGCTCCCTGACCGGGAAGAATCTCCCAGCGATCGAAACCGACCGGATCGCTCCCCAGGTGCCACTTGCCGATCATGCCCGTGTAGTAGCCGGCCTGCTGCAACAGCCGCGCGACCGTCATTCGCGCGCTGTCAAACCGGTTGAACATGGTGACGCCGTTGAGGTGCGAGTACTGGCCGGTGAGGATCGCGGCGCGACTCGGGGTGCAGATGGCGTTGGTCGCAAAGACATTCGTCAGCAGCGCGCCTTCACGCGCCAATCGGTCCAGGTTCGGCGTCGTGTTCACTCGAGAGCCGTAGGCACCGATGGCGTGCGCCGCGTGGTCGTCCGTCATGATGAAGATGACATTCGGTCCGCGGCCGCGTGGCGCCTGGGTGAGCGCCACTCCGGGGAACAGGGTGGCGGCCAGGAGACAGACGACGAGACGTTTCATGCGCACGCTCTTACTCCGTTCTAACGAAACCATGCACTGAGGGACACGGGTCTCTGTGACGCGTGGCCTCGTCAGCCTGCGCAACCGGCTCTTCGGGTTCAGTCCGGTGGGACGTCACGGATCGGCCCTGGCGGGAGCGGCGGCTGGTCGGCACGCCACCACGGGTCTGGCGCGGCCGGTGCCGGCTGGTCGGTACCAACGTTCTCGGCCCGCACGGCGGCATGGATGAAGTTCTCGGACGGCACCGGGGCCCCGGCCAGGCGCCGCAGCATCGCCAGTTGTCCGGCGTGAGTCATCGCATCGGCGAGCGGTCCCTGCAGGAACTGCTCGTCCGTGAGTCTGGCCTCCAGCGCCTCGTCTGCCAGGTCATCACGCAGCGCGGCGAGAGCCTCGTGGAATCGATCCACTTCCTCCGGGAACGTCGGCATCTTCGACGGGGCATACTCCCCTCCGTGGAGGAACGTTCGTGCGTACCCGATCACGCCGGTCATGTGCCACACCAACTCGTGCGGCGTGCGCACATGCGTACCCGCGCGAAACGAGTCGAAGCCGGCCGGAGCATCACGGAGCGCCTTCTGCGTCCGATACGCCAGCGCCGCGAGGAAATGTTGAAGCAGTCGTCTTGACTCGTTCATGCACGCTCGGCAAGGTGAATGCTCGTCCACCTG
Source organism: Acidobacteriota bacterium (assembly GCA_052389315.1). GTDB lineage: Bacteria > Acidobacteriota > Vicinamibacteria > Vicinamibacterales > UBA2999 > JACCSI01. The sequence goes on along the minus strand of JBQTIE010000264.1, from coordinate 4,762 downwards.
ACACCCTTCACAAAGGCCGGGCGCCTCTGCTGCCTATGCCAGCCATACCAGGCTGCAGCTGCCCGCAGTTCTCCGGAACTCACCAGCCGCAACCGGCTGAAGCGCGACACCCACGCGTTGAGCGTCACCCGTCACGGGACCGGCACTGGCAGCGGCTGCGAGTCGCGCGTGAGGCCGATCACACCTGCCAGAGGCCGTGGTGGACGCCGCCCTGGATGAAGATCGCGAACTTGCCGCGGCCGGGAATCTCCATGGGCGGATGGGCGATCTCGGCGCCGGCCTCGGCGGCCGCCTTGGCGGCGGCGTCGATGTCGTCGACCAGCAGGTAGGGCCGCACCACGGGCGCCTCCGTCTCGTGCATGGGCGCGCGCACGCCGACCAGGCCCCCGCCGGCGAGGGCGGCCGTGCGGGCGTTGCCCAGCCCCGCTTCTGGGTCGCTGAAGCTCACGCCGTGCAGCTGCGCATAGGTCGCGCACACCGCATCGACTTCTGGCGTGACGATCTCGAGGTAGTGGACATGCATGGATTGAATCCTATCGTTTCCGCGCCGTCCGACACCGGAGGCCACGCGATTCAGAGCGAGCATCGATTCTCGCCCAACGAAACCCAGCATGGGCAACGTCACCGCGCCGTCGCGAAGGACAAGGTCGTGGAAGAATTACCTCGGCCTCACGGGTCGTCGGGCGGCCCTCCTCATGCTAGCATATCGCTAGCATAGGAGCTCGCCATGCCCACGCTTACCGTGCGCAACGTCCCAGCCAAAGTTGTGCAATCGCTCAAGGCCCTCGCCCGCCGCCACAGCCGGTCCATGGAGCAGGAAGTCCGAGAACTCCTGGAGGGATACGTGGCCGAGCGCCGCGCGGTCCTGGACCAAATCGAGGCCGGCTGGAGCAAGCAAACGCGGCGACCGACCGCAGCTGAGATTGACACCTGGATGGGCGTCGGCCGACCGTGAACGCCGTCGTCGACACCAACGTGGTCGCCTATCTGTTGCTGGGCAGCGAGCCGTTCGTCGAGGAGGCCCGCACCGCCCTGGAGGCGGTGACCACGCCGCTCGCACCCGCCCATTGGGAGGCCGAGCTTACGAACGTCGTCTGGATGGCTGTCCGGTCGGGGGTCCTGCCGTCGACGGATGCCCCGAATCGTCTGAGCTTGGCCAGGCGACTCGGTATCGAATCGATGGCGATCGGGACGCTCTGCCAAGGTGCGCTCCTCCGCTCCACGGCTACCGGTCTCGCAGTCTACGACACGCTGTTTGTCGAACTTGCCGTCCGAGCCAAATGCCCCTTGATAACCTTCGATAAGGCCGTATTGCGGACCTTTCCAGATATCGCCATCAGGCCACGCGAACTGGCCGATGGTTGATCTTGTCCGCCCAACGACTGCGAATGAGCCGACCGCTATCCGGTTCGGAGCGCGTCGGGTGCATTTCGGATGTGAGTCAATCCCATGCAAGAGCCGTATCAGCGTCGTGGCACTTCACGAACGGCGCTGTCCGCCATCGCCACATGCCACCCGGTTGCCACCGTTGACTGCCGCCATGTATTTGAATGGCGATTGGTTGTGAGCCCGCGGTTCGGTTACTTGGCGACCAGCTTGACGCCGTAGGAGAACTCGACTTCCTTCCATTGGCCGTCTACGCGGACGACCAACTGACCGACCGGGGACTCTCCCTTTCGGGCCGTCATTCGGAAGCCCAGGTCGTCCCCTGTCAGGATTCTTGGCTCTACTGGTTGGGGTCGAATGGCGCCTTGGGGGTACGCCGTCGCCGAGGCGCTCCCGAGTGCCAGACCCAGCACCATCCCCATCACGAGATTGCGGGATTCGATCTTCACGGTGTCCTCCTTACCGAGAGGTTAGACGCGGCTGAAGGACTACCGGCCGTGATGGCAAGGCCCGCACGTAGGCGCCAGGCACGCTTCTGGTTGGCGCTCATTGAATTCGAGAGAGCACAAAGAGGACGGCATCAAATGATGGAACGACGGTCTTCTCCTGAGCGGCGTCGCCCGGTGCAGACGCACGGAGGGTCATCTCCACGCCCGCGTCAAGCCCTTGAAGACGGTGCCTCCGTCAGAGGCCCAGGCGTCGCAGGGTGTACTCTGCGCGATGTTCTGGCCGAGCCCCTGTCCGCGCATCACCTGGACCGTTGCACCGAGAATACACGCGCCTGGCTCATCGAAACTGGGCCTCTGTGGAAGTCCACGTCCCGAGCAGCGGGCCATCCATTGCCGCCTACGGTGCACGTCTGAGCTCAGTTGTCTTGATCAGGGCGAGGGAGGCACGCCACTTTATGAGCGCCACGGCTCCGACCACCAGAATGACCAGGCCGACATAGGCCAGGACTCGGGACACACCGTCGCCTGCGAGACCAGAAATCATGACCCCGGCCACACCAACCAACACGCCAATGACGGCGGCAATGATCAGCCACCTCGTAGCGAACGATCTGTTCTCTGGCTGGATCCTTGTCGCGCAATGCGGACATTTGAAACGGAGCAATGTTCCCGTCCAGAACAACTGGTTGAGAGTGATGGCCGCTTTACATGCGGGACAACTGACTGTGTGGGCCATGGCCGCCCTCCATCGTGGTTAGCTGCGCCTCAGCGCCGGTTCATGCGAAGTGCTGCCATAAACAGCCTGCCTACCAAGCTGCACGCTGCCATCCCCGCAGGCGACCAAAGCAGTAGCGTTGCAGGCGTGCACGTCATGCGGCAAATTGTCTCGAGGTCCGCCCAACGCCTGCCGCTCAGCCGCGAGCGGTGGGCACGGTCACGCGAAGGAGTCTAAACCATCCGCCGCTCGTCGGCTGCAGCGGCTTGTTGGGCAGCCAGTCGGGTGCTAGAGTGCCCCTGTGACCTTCAAGATCGAGCTCGAACGCGAGGCGGATGGCCGCTGGATCGCCGAAATCCCGGACCTTGCGGGGGTGCTCTGTTACGGTGCGAACCAACCCGAGGCGGTGGCCAAAGTACAGGCCTTGGCATTGCGGGTATTGGCTGAGCGGCTCGAACATCAGGAGACGCCCGGCGAACTCCTGAACGTGACTTTCCAGGCGGCGTGAGCAACTGGCCAGCGGCCAAAGCGCGGCGAGTCCTCGCGGCGCTGTTGCGAATCGGGTGGAAAACAAAGCGACAATCTGGCTCCCACCGCACGCTCGCGCGTGAGGGGTGGGCCGACTTCGTCTTCGCGTTCCACGACGAAGAGGAAATTGGCCCGGTCATGCTGGCCCGAATCGCGAAGCGGACCGGCCTGACGCCAGACGATCTTTAGCCGAACCGCCTCGGTCTTGTCTGCCCAACGCGCGGCTTGAGCCGCGCGCCGCAGCGACATGATCGCACAGGACGACAGCGCGTCGGCTCCAGTGATTGGTATGGACTCCTCCCCGTTCGTTCGCGGCATCATGTGCCGCAGAGAAGGCTTGGGTTCAACAAGCTGAACGAAGAGGAGGCCGAGATGGATGCTACGACGGTCGCGGTGGACTTGGCAAAGGATGTCTTCGAAGTGGCGACGGCGAATCGGGTTGGGCGGATCCTCGAACGCAAGCGACTGACGCGTCGACAATTCGAAGCGTTTGTCGACGCACTGCCAGCCGGCACCCGGGTCGTGATGGAGGCCTGCGGGACGGCGCACTACTGGGGCCGCCGCTGTCAGGCGCACGGGCATGACGTGCAGCTGTTGCCGGTCCAGTACGTGAAACCCTACGTGCGACGCAATAAGACGGACCGGATGGATACGGAAGCCCTGCTCGAAGCCGCGCGGTGTGCGGGGATTCACCCTGTCCCGCTCAAGACGCCCGAGCAACAAGCGTTGCAAGCGCTCCATCGCGTGCGCACACAGTGGCAGCGGACTCGGACGGCGCGGATTAACACGCTGCGCGGGATGCTGCGCGAACACGGGATCCCCATAGCCCTGGGGGCCCGGACCGTGCTGACGAAGATGCCACGGATCTTGGAAGACGCCGACAATGGCCTGCCCGCGCAGCTGTGCCTGGCGCTGGCGCTCGTCTCCAACGAGGTGCGTGCCCTTGAACGAGATCTCAGGGACATTGATCGCCAACTGGCGCGCGTCGCGGCAGCCGATCCGGTGGCCCAGCGCCTCCTCACGATTCCGGGCATCGGCGTCATCACCGCGACGGCGCTCCTCGGCACCGTCGCCCACATCCACGCGTTTCGCCGGGCGCGCCATTTTGCGAGCTGGTTAGGACTGACGCCCAGTGAACGGTCGAGCGGATTCCGACGCCATCTCGGTCGTATCAGCAAGCGCGGTGATGTCTATCTCCGTGGCTTGCTGACGCACGGGGCGCGTGCCGTCTTGCTCACGGCCCAACGCACGCTTCGGGGGAAGGGCCAGGGGACGCGGTTTCAGCATTGGGCGGTCGCCGTCGCAGCTCGGCGCGGCCACAACAAAGCGGCCATCGCTGTCGCCAACAAGCTGGCGCGCGTGGTCTGGGCGGTCTGGCGCGGGGAACGAGATTTCAGTGACGGGCCGCAGATGCCCGTCGCCGCATAACGAACTTGTCCACGGAGTGCTCAGCGAGAACATTCTGAATCATGGCGTGACCGGTCGGACCGGCACTGGCACAAGGCCGATAACACGGCTGGCCCCTCGAGGCCGCTGACCAACGATTGGCCCCCAGTGCGCGGATCACCATGATGGCCCGGAGCCACGATGCTCCAACGATGAGGCCGGATATACGACTGCATCCGATCTCAGTCACGGGCAGGATTCAGCGTTCTCGTTGATCGCCGGGAGGAGTCCATATAGC
>JBQTIE010000263.1:0-2602 GCA_052389315.1 Acidobacteriota bacterium | reverse complement strand
GCCGCCTGCTCGGGGGTCAAGGTTGAGGTCTGGAGATGAATCTCCGGCGCCTCGGGCGCTTCGTACGGCGAGTCAATCCCGGTGAAGTTCTTCAACTCGCCGCTCCGAGCCTTCCTGTACAGCCCCTTAGGGTCCCGCTTCTCTGCGATATCGAGCGGCGTATCAACGAACACCTCGAGGAACTCCGACTCGGCGACCAACCCGCGCGCCATGTGCCGCTCCGACCGAAATGGCGAGATGAACGACACGAGGACGATGAGACCGGCATCCACCATGAGCCGAGCGACCTCGGCCACGCGCCGAATGTTTTCGACGCGGTCTGCGTCCGTGAACCCGAGGTCCTTGTTCAGGCCGTGGCGGACGTTGTCGCCGTCCAGCAGGTAGGTGTGTCGTCCTAGCGCATGCAGCTTCTTCTCCACCAGGTTGGCAATGGTTGACTTGCCGGCACCGGACAACCCCGTGAACCAGAGAATGCAGGGCTTCTGGCCCTTGGAATCCGCCCGCGCCCGCTTGTTGATGTCCAGCGTTTGCCAATGGACGTTGTGGGATCGGCGTAGCGCGAAGTGAAGCAGGCCTGCCCCGGCGGTGTTGTTGGTGAGCGGATCGATCACGATGAAGCCGCCCAGATCACGGCTCGCCTGGTAGGGCTCGAACGGGACCGGACGCGCGAGTTCGAGACTGCACACGCCAATCTCATTCAGTTCCAGGATCTTGGCTGGCTCATGCTCCATCGTGTTGACGTTCACCCGGTATTTCAGCGGAGCTATGGTCCCGGTCACCGTGCGATTCCCGACCTTGATCACATAGGAACGCCCAGGCAGCATCGGGTTCTCATGCATCCAAATGACAGTCGCCTCGAACTGGTCCGCGACTTCCGGCGGCGCCTCTGGGGTCGCGAGCACGTCTCCCCGGCTCACATCCACGGCGTCTGCCAGCGTCACCATCACCGACTGCCCGGCCACGGCCCGCTCGAGTTCGCGGTCTCCGACGAGGATGCGACTGATTCGGCTCTGGCGACCGGAAGGCACGACGCAGATTTGGTCGTTCAACTGAACGCTGCCGCTGGCGACCAAGCCGGAGAAGCCTCTGAACTCGTGATTAGGTCGTGCAACCCACTGAACGGGCAGCCGAAACGGCTTTGCGGCGAGGCCGACATCGACAGGCACTTGCTCCAGGTGCTGAAGGAGCGTTGTGCCCGCGTACCAAGGCGTTCTGAGACTGCCGTTCACGATGTTGTCGCCGTGGACCGCAGAGACGGGAATGCACGTGATATCGGTCAGGCCGATCGCTCCCGCAAACCCCAGGTAGTCGGCCTGAATCCTCTCGAAGACATCGCGAGAAAAGTCCACGAGGTCCATCTTGTTGATCGCGAGGACCACCCGGCGGATGCCGAGGAGCGAGACCAGATAACTGTGGCGACGCGTCTGGGTCAGGACGCCCTTCCGCGCGTCGAGCAGGAGGACGGCCAGATCGGCGGTTGATGCGCCCGTGGCCATGTTTCGCGTGTACTGCTCGTGCCCCGGCGTGTCGGCGACGATGAATTTGCGTTTGTCGGTAGAGAAAAAGCGGTAGGCGACATCGATGGTGATGCCTTGTTCCCGCTCCGCCGCAAGGCCGTCCACGAGCAGAGCGAAATCGATTTCACCGCCCCGCGTGCCCACCTTCTTCGAGTCCTTCTCGAGGGCAGCCAGCTGATCGTCGAAGATCATCTGGCACTCATAGAGCAGCCGCCCAATCAGCGTCGACTTGCCATCGTCCACACTTCCGCAGGTGATGAACCTGAGCAGGCTCTTGTGCTCGTGTGCGTGCAGGTATTGCTCGATGTCGCTGTTGATCAACGCCGATGCCGGCAGCATCAGAAGTATCCTTCCTGCTTCTTCTTCTCCATCGACGCCGATTGGTCATGGTCGATGACGCGTCCCTGCCGCTCCGAGTGGTTCGTCAGCAGCATTTCCTGGATGATCTCGGGCAACGTGGTCGCCGTGCTGTCGATGGCGCCAGTCAGCGGATAGCACCCGAGCGTGCGGAAGCGCACCACTCGCATCTCGGGTTCTTCGCCGGGGTCGAGCGGGAGCCGATCGTCGTCCACCAGGATCAGCGCGCCGTTGCGACGGACGACAGGGCGCGGCTTGGCGAAATACAGGGGAACGATCGGGATGTTCTCCACGTGGATGTACTGCCAGACGTCGAGCTCGGTCCAGTTCGAGAGGGGGAATACGCGGATGCTCTCGCCCTTGAGCACGCGGGTGTTGTAGAGGCACCACAGCTCCGGGCGCTGTCGCTTCGGGTCCCACCGGTGCTGGGTTGACCGGATTGAGAAGACCCGTTCTTTGGCGCGGGATTTTTCTTCGTCGCGGCGCGCGCCTCCGAAGGCGGCATCGAACCCGAATCGGTCGAGGGCTTGCTTCAGAGCCTGGGTCTTCATGACGTCCGTGTGCAGGGCCGATCCGCTGGCGAACGGGTTGATCCCCAAGGCCAACCCCTCCTGGTTGATGTGCACCCGAAGGTCGAGTCCCAGCCGCCGCGCCGTCTCGTCGCGAAACGTGATCATCTCGCGGAACTTCCAGGTGGTGTCGATGTGCAGGAAGGGGAACGGCGGGCG
>JBQTIE010000262.1:0-4654 GCA_052389315.1 Acidobacteriota bacterium | reverse complement strand
GGCAGACCGGTCAGACTGCTCCCGCGAGGCCCGGCGGTTCGCAGGAGGTGTACGTCAATTCGGTCCGCTACTCACGCGGCCAGAGCATCCAACCGGTCTTCGAAGGCTGGACGCGCAACCCCGACGGGTCGTTCGACATGTGGTTCGGGTACCTGAACCGCAACTACGAAGAGCGCCTCAACATCCCGGCGGGACCCGACAACGGGTTCAACGGCGAGGACATGGGCCAGCCGGAGTTCTTCGAAACGCGCCGGCAGCAGTTCGCGTTCAAGGTCACCGTGCCCGCGACCTTTCCCAAGGATCGAGACCTCGTCTGGACGGTCAAGGCCAACGGCGTGACGCTGCGCGCCTTCGGCTCGCTGTGGCCGGTGTGGGAGGTCGATCAGAACACCATCTCGGCCAATCGCGGCGCGCGTACGGCCGTCGATTTCGATGAGCCGCCCAACGAAGCCCCCCGTGTGGTCAATCCGCCCGCCCCCCAGAAAGCTGCAGTGGGAACGCCGTTGTCCCTCACGCTCTCCATCGAGGACGATGGCAACCCCAAGCCGCGTGCCGACCGCGGGGCGCGGGTGGCGGGCATCAAGGGCGCAGAGGCCAAACCCGCGGAACCGCCGCTCAACCAGTCGCTGCGCGTCAGCTGGATCCAATGGCGGGGCCCGGGGATCGCCTCCTTCGAGCCGCGCGTGGTGCGCGTCGCCGATGGAAAGGCCACGACCACGATCGAGTTCGACAAGCCAGGGCGCTACGTCCTCCGGGCCTACGCCGAGGACGCACGCATCCACACGCCGCACGACGTCGAAGTGATCGTCGCCGCGGCCCCGTCGCAGCGCTGATCCGCTCCCCGCAAGAAGCGCGGGTCACGGCCGTCGGTCGTGCATCTCTGCGCGAGATTCCTGCCGGCACAGCCCACCCGTCGAAACCTTCCGCACAGGCGCTGAATAGACGGGGACTGTCCGTTTAGTACTCGGTGGTCTGGCTGGGACGGTCGAGCCGCACCCGAGCGTTGGCGAGGTCGTAGGTCACGACGTACTGGCTCAGCCACTGCACGCCGATGGTGGCCGCCTCGGCGCCGTCGGCAAACAGCACCAACGGCGTCTTCAGCTCGAAGGGCCCGAGGTGCGCGTTCGCCGTCAGCTGTCCCTCGCGGGCACGGAACGCACCGGTTGGCGTCGTGATGCCGCCCAGATCACGCAGAGACGGATGCAGGGGCAAGTTGGTGGCATAGGTCGCCGGCAGGAGCAGCCCGCCCTTGAACAGCGGATCCACGTGACAGTCGACCGACGTGCCGCCGATCGAAAGCGGGAGTCCGATGCGCCCGGACGCGCTCAGGGAGAACACTCCTTTCCCATCAGCCTGTGGCAGGGCGCCGGTCTCGATGGTCAGCCGGAACCGGGCAAAGTCCAATCGCACCAGCCGATCCGCGAACGCCGACAGGCTGATGATCCCGCGCGGGAGCGAGGGCGGGGCAAAATCCGGCATGATTCGGCCGACCTCGGCCACGCGTACGGGAACCGTGAAGGTCACCGGCATGGTGGTTGGAATCGTGTTCGTGGCGGCGTTGACGCCCAGTTCGACGACGGGATGCGACTCGCCGCGACGCGACGATGGTTCCCGTACTTTCACGAGTTCAGCCAGTTCCGCATCGATGGCGCTCATGGCGGCTTCCGGCGCGATCAGGAATGGAAACGGGCCACGGCCGTTGACGGTGACGCGGACGATCGGTCGGTTGGCGAGCAGTTCCATGGGGATGGTGACCGGGTCCGGCGTCTGCACGGCTGCGCCGGGGGCCGTTGCCGATCCGGCGCCGCGGATCGTCGACGGTGCGGGTGCCGGCGCGGCTTCCGGCTGCCTCGCTTCCCGGCGCTGTGCCTGGCCAGGAACGGGGACGGAAACCAGCACGATCAGCGCGAGCAGCAGACGAAGATTGGTCATGGCAATCGAGCCGGAGCAGCAAAGAGCACGCCATTCCCGGCGGCGGCGAATTGCTGACCGCCGGGCAGATCTTCGCGCCGAATGTGGACGACCGGCGCACCAGGAAGTGGGTGAGGTTGCAGAATCGGAATCTCGGCGGGCCTCCTCGCCATCACCCCCCGGAGGCCGGGAGACGTGCGGCGTCAGCGTCCGCCCCGCGCACGGCGGATGCCAGGTCGATGCGGCGACGGTCGATGCGGTGCCGTGCGTTTGGACCGGGTGAACCGAGCGTCATATGATCGGCGCCCTGGAGGGGACGCTCTGACGCTCACGGCGGGCACACGACTGGGGCCTTACGCGATCACCACCGCCATCGGCGCGGGCGGGATGGGCGAAGTCTACCGCGCCCGCGACACGCGGCTCGATCGTGACGTGGCGGTGAAAGTGCTGCCCGCGCACCTGACACAGGATTCGAGCGCGCTGGCCCGATTCCGGCGTGAGGCACGGGCCGTCGCGGCGCTCTCACACCCCAACATCCTCGCGCTGTACGACATCGGCGAAGAGCAGGGGGTCGTGTTCGCCGTCACGGAGCTGCTGACGGGCGAAACGCTGGGCGCGCGCCTGACGCGGGGCCCGCTCCCCCTTGCCGAGGCCCTCGCCTGCGGCACGGCCATCGCGGACGGGCTCGCCGCGGCGCACGAGCGCGGCCTCGTCCATCGCGGCGTCAAGCCCGACAACCTGTTCATGACCGTCGAGGGTCGCGTGAAGATTCTCGATTTCGGCGTCGCCAAGACGGCGGCTGCCGCCGGCAATGATGGACCGACCGGGGTCACCCTCAACGCGCATACGATGCCCGGCACCATCATCGGCACGATTGGCTACATGTCGCCGGAGCAGGTGCGCGGTGACGACGTCGATGCACGCTCGGATCTCTTCTCCCTGGGCGCCGTCCTCTACGAACTCATCACGGGACGCCGCGCGTTTGCCGGCAAGAGCGGCGCCGACACCATCAGCGCGATCCTCACGGAGACGCCACCAGAGCTTGCACGCGACGCCGGCGCCATTCCGGCGGGCCTCGGCCGCGTGCTGCGTCGATGCCTCGCCAAGGAGCCGTCGGCACGCTACGCGTCGGCGCTCGAGCTTCGGGCGGCGCTGGTCGAGGCAGCCCGGGCCGGCGACCGGAGCGAAAGCGCGGCGTCGATCGCGGTGCTGCCGTTCATCGACATGAGCCCGGGCAAGGACCAGGATTACTTCTGCGAAGGGATGGCCGAGGAACTGATCAACGGCCTGATGCGGATCGAGGGCTTGCGTGTCGCTGCCCGTTCCTCGGCCTTTCAGTTCAAGGGCCACACGGGCGATGTGCGACGTGTGGGCGAGGCCCTGGACGTGAAGACCGTGCTCGAAGGCAGTGTGCGGACGGCCGGCCAGCGGCTGCGCGTCACCGCGCAGCTCAACGATGCGGTCAAGGGCTTTCAGATCTGGTCGAAGCGCTACGACCGCGAGATGGACGACGTGTTCGCCATCCAGGACGAAATCGCCTCCGACATCGTCGAGGCGCTCCAGCTGCAGTTGGGTGGCAGCCACCCCGCGCCGCGCCTCAAGCGGTACACCGACAACCTCGAGGCGTATCACCTGTACCTGCAGGGCCGTTACCACTGGTTCGCAAGGACCAAGGGCGGGTTGCAGCGCGCGTTGCAGTACTTCGAGCAGGCGATCGAGAAGGACCCGTCGTACGCGCTCGCCTATTCAGGCCAGGCCGACCTCCACGCCGTGCAGGCAATCTATGGATTCGTGCCGCCTCACCAGGCGTTTTCGAGAGCGAGCCGGGCGACCGAACAGGCGTTGGCGCTCGACCCCGCGCTGCCGGAGGGGCACTTCTCAGCGGCGGCGCGGGCGTGGTGCTATGACTTCGACTGGCTGGCCGCCGAGCGGCACTTCCGTCGAGCGATCGAGCTCAACCCGAACAACTCGGTGGCGCACTGCTGGTACGCCCACATGCTGTGTTATCTCGGGCGCCTCGACGAGGAGACCGCGGAACGCGAGCGCGCGCAGGCGATCGACCCCTTGTCCGCGTACATCAACAGCATGGCCGGCCTGCAGCTCGTCGGCGAGCGCCGCTACGAGGAAGCCCTGGTCGAGTGCCGCAAGGCGCTCGACACCGAACCAGACTATCTCGTGGCGCTGTACTCGGTCACCGGCGCCTACTCGCGGCTTGGACGGCACGACGAGGCTATCGCCGCTATGGAGCGAGCCGTGTCGCTCGCAGACCGCGCCTCGTTTTATCTCGGAATCCTGGGCGCGACCTACGCGGAGGCCGGGCACGTGGACCGGGCGCGGCGTGTGCTCGACGAACTGGACGAGCGAGCCAGGCACGAGTGGGTGTCTCCACTGTGGATTTCCTGGTTGCTGGCCGCGCTCGGCGAGCTCGACCGCGCGTTCGAGCTGTTGGACCGCGCCTACGAGGAACGCCAGTGCTTCCTCGCCCTGCCAGGATTTGCGCCGTTCGACGGCCTGCGCCGCGATCCACGGTTCGCGGCGCACCTGCGGCGGATGGGCCTCCCGGAGTGACCGCGCCGATCACGATCCCGGTCCGGCCTCGGCGCTGGTCGCGGCTTCGGGCCAGACGGACTCCGACGTTCGTGCCGTGGTGTTCGCGAGGTCCCCGAGAACGCACGGTCGCCACGCGCTTCAGAACGCGTAATCAATCCCCACGACCGCGGTCACCCGGCTCCGCAGGCCGGCG
>JBQTIE010000261.1:0-1589 GCA_052389315.1 Acidobacteriota bacterium | reverse complement strand
TCCGTTCTTCGCGGATGGCACGCTCCGGCGCGCGGACACGATCGACACCAACTTCGGCTTGGGGCTCGGGGCATTTCCAGACCCCTTCAACGCCCCCTACGTGCGCACGGACAATGAAGTGCGCAACTCGAGCGCCCACGGTCGGTTCGTCAATGCCTCCACGCTGGTCAGACTGGGCGATCGCAGATCGCTCCGACTGCGCTACCAGCGGCGGCGCATGTCGGACATCGGGTTTGCCGACTTTGCGGACCCGTACTTCTTCAACCGCACGTCGCTGCCGCACAGCAATCTCGACAAGCTCTCGGCCCGTTATGAGGCGCAGGCGGTCACGCCATGGCTGGCGAACCTGTCGCTGTCCACGTACTTTCAGCGCACCGAGCGCCTGCTGCGCAACGAGCTTCCCGTGCAGTTCCCGGCGCCAACGCCCCTGTCGTTCCTTCCGATCAGCGTGTTTCGGCTGAATATCCTGTCGGAGACCGAGCAGCGCGTGTGGACGCCGGGCGTGGATCTCCAGGCCGTGTTCGTCCCGGCGCCGACGCACGTGCTCACGACCGGCCTGTCCTTTTATCGCGATCGCAGCAGCGACCGCCGGACGACGACCACCACGACGTCGCTCGTCGGGCAGGTGGTGGCCGGGGCGCGTGGGCCAGCCGCGGTCGTGTTCCCCGCACCGGTGCCGCTGGGCGCCCCGTCGATTGCGCATCCGGTCCGCGTCCCCAACGCCAGCCTCCGCGATGTCGCCCTCTTCGCCCAAGACGAGTGGCGCGTGCGGCCAGGGCTGTCGGTCATCGCGGGGCTGCGAGGGGATTTCTACGCCGTGTCCACGGAGGCGACGCCGGGCTACAACGTCGCGTCGGTCGTCGCTGGCGCCCGCCCAGCCATCGATCCGGCCACTCTGCCCAACCCGGGCGGCGATGCGATCGCCCGCAAGGCCCTCACGGGGGACATCGGCCTCGTCGCCAACGCCGACGGCGTGATCAACCCGTTTGTCCGCGTCGGCCGCAGCTATCGCCACCCCAACCTCGAGGAGCTGCTCTTTGCCGGACCCGCCACGGTCGGCAGCATCGCGCCGAACGTCACCGTGCGACCGGAGCGAGGGACCAACGTGGACTTCGGGGCGAAGTTCAGGTCAGGCCGGGTATCCGGCGGCGCCTACGGGTTCGTGAACCGGTATCGGGACTTCATCTCCCAGGACTTCGTCGCAACCACGCCGTCCGGGGCGCTGGCACAGGCGATCAACTACGCGGATGTGCGCATCAGTGGCGTAGAGGTCGCGGCCGATACGCCGCTCGTCACCCGCCGCGGCGTCGTCACGTTGTCGGGTGCGCTGGCCCTGACGCGCGGCACGATCACCGACGGCGTCAACGCGGTCAACGGCGTGTCGTTGGCCGACACACCGGCCGACAACATCACGCCGGTCAAAGCCCTGCTGACTGCGCGATTCACCGAGCCGCGGGGACGCTGGTGGGCCGAGTACGGCATTCGGGCCCAGTCGGAGGTCACGCGCGTGGCCCGCACGCTCCTGGACTCGCCGGTGCTGATCGCGCAGGACCTGCTGTCGCTCGACGCCCTCGCCGTCCAGCGCATTG
>JBQTIE010000260.1:0-28082 GCA_052389315.1 Acidobacteriota bacterium | reverse complement strand
GGAACGTGAATTGTGTCCTCGTTGTGGTTCGCATAGCGGTCCTGGGCCCGCGGAGCGGGCCGAAAAGACACTGGCAACCAGCCAAGGGATTCGCGGGATATCAAGGGCGAAGCCCTTGGCTGGTTGGTTGGGCGTTGACGGCGTGCCTGTGCCTCGCAGCCAGCCCCGCCGCCGCCCAGCTCATCCCTGGGTGGGACACGCGCCAGTTCACCTTCGAGCGCATCGATGCGGAGCGCATCAGGCTGATGCGCGAGGTCGAGATCAACGGCATCGGCCCCAACGCCGGACAGCAGATCTTCGCCGACGAGCTCGAGTGGAACACCGTCACCGGCGAATTCACGGCGAGCGGCAACGTGCTGCTGGCGTCACCCACCGCGCGGCTCTCCGCCGAGCGCGTCGTGTTCAACACGAAGACCGGTCTCGGGACGTTCCATACCGCCTCCGGGCTCGCCTCGCTCGGCGATCGAGCCACACAGGAACGGAGCATGTTCGGCACGCTCGAACCCGACATCTACTTCTGGGGCGAGACGATCGAGAAGATCGGTGAGGACCGCTACCGGATCACGCGGGGCGGCTTCACGACGTGCGTCCAGCCCACGCCGCGTTGGGAAATCGTGACCGGACGCGCCACGATCGATCTCGAGGACTATGCCGTGCTGCGCAACGCCGTGCTGCGGGTCAAAGACGTCCCTCTCTTCTACCTGCCCGTGCTCTACTACCCGATCCAGAGCGACGATCGGGCGACCGGATTCCTGTTGCCCACTTACGGCAGCTCGACGTACCGCGGACAGTCGCTGAGCAACGCGTTCTTCTGGGCCGTCAACCGCAGCCACGACCTGACGCTCATGCACGACTGGTACACGAAGACTGGCCAGGGTACGGGCTCGGAGTATCGGTACATCGCCGGGCCCGGATCGGAGGGCCAGTTCCGTGGCTACTGGCTGGCGCAGAAGGAGGCCGAGTTCACGAGACCGGGCGGGACGGTGGTGACCACGCCCGCGGGGCGCAGCTACGAGATCACCGGCGGGGTCGCGCAGGCGCTGCCGTTCCGGCTGCGCGCGCGCGGTCGTGTCGACTATTTCTCCAGCCTGACCACCCAGCAGCTCTACAACACGAACATCTACGAGGCCTCGCGCCGCCAGCGGACGGTCGGCGGCAGCGTGACGGGCACGTGGGGCGGCCTCAGCCTCACGTCGAACTTCCAGCGCAGCGAGCTCTTCTCGTCCGATACCGATTCGATCGTCAACGGCTACGCGCCGTCGGTGACGGCCAACCTCTCCAGCAAGCGTCTCGGACAGCTGCCGCTCTACGTCGCGGTGACGAGCGAATCGAGCAACATCCTGTACCACACGCGAAGCGCACGGGAATCGGTCGACCTGGGGGTGCGCCGGTTCGACGCCACGCCGTCGCTTCGCGCGGCCCTGAGCAACTGGCCATTCCTCACGGTCAATGGGACCATCGCCTACCGGCACACGTACTTCAGCGAGAGCCTCGACACGCGCGGCGTGCAGGTGGCGGTCCCTCTCACGCGCCGCTACTTCGACCTGCGCGCCGACGTGGTGGGTCCCGTCTTCAGCCGGGTGTACACGCCGAACAATGCACTCGCCGATCGGCTGAAGCACGTGATCGAACCCAACGTCAGCTTCCAGCGCATCACCGAGTTCCAGAATCTCAGCCGGGTCGTGACGACCGCGAGCTCGTATGACTTCGTCATCGGCGGCGTCACGCGCATCAACTACGGACTGACCAACCGCATCCTGGTGCGCAAGGCGCCGTCGGATCCCAGCCAGTCGTCGGCGTCGGCGGCCCCTCGCGAACTGGTGAGCGTCTCGCTCACGCAGTCCTACTACACGGACCCGCGCGCCAGCCAGTTCGACACCACGTATCAGTCGAGCTTCAACCCGTTGCGGCCGCCGAGCAGCTTTTCGCCCGTGGCGGTGACCGTCCGGGCCGTGCCGTCGTCGCTGACGACCGCCACCATGCGCCTGGAGTACGACCACGAAGAGGGGTCGATTCGCAGCTTCAGCACCACCGGCAACAGCAACTACCGCGCGGCCCAGGTCGCGGTGGGATGGAGCACGCGCCAGTACTCCTCGACGTTCCGCGAGAACGCGCTCAACGCATCGACCACCCTGAATCTGGTCGGAGGGCGGACGGGCGGCACCTACCTGCTCAACTGGGACATCGGCCGGGGCTACGTGATTCAGCAGCGCTGGGTGGGCTTCTACAACGCCCAGTGCTGCGGCCTGGCGGTCGAGTATCAGGAGTTCAATTTTCCGGCTTTCGACCGGCGGTTTCCGATTCCCAAGGACCGCCGCTTCAATCTCTCGTTCACCCTCGCGGGGATCGGCACCTTCTCGAACTTCTTCGGCGCCTTTGGCGGGGGCCGCCCCTGAAGCGGTAAGATGATCGACTCAGCATGAAAGGCCTGATCCTGAGTGGCGGTCGCGGCACGCGGCTGCGTCCCCTCACCTACACCAGCGCCAAGCAGCTCGTGCCGGTGGCCAACAAGCCGGTGCTCTTCTACGGCATCGAGGCGCTGGTCGGGGCCGGCATCCGGAACATCGGCATCGTCGTCGGCGACACGCAGGCGGAGATTCGGGCCGCGGTCGGCGACGGCTCACGCTGGAACGCCCAGGTGACCTACATCGAACAGGACGCGCCTCGGGGTCTGGCCCACGCGGTGCTCATCAGCGAGGCGTTCATCGGGCACGAGCCGTTCGTGATGTACCTGGGCGACAACCTGCTGAACAAGGGGATCGTCCCGTTCGTCGAGCAGTTCGTGCGCGAAAAGCCGGCGGCCCAGATCCTGTTGACGCCCGTCCCCGATCCCCAGATGTTCGGCGTCGCCGAGCTCAGCAACGGCCACGTCGTCCGACTGGTCGAGAAGCCCAAGGAGCCGAAGAGCAACCTCGCCCTGGTCGGGGTCTACATGTTCAGCGGCGCCATCTTCGACTCGGTCCGGCGCATCAAACCAAGCTTCCGGAACGAGCTGGAGATTACCGACGCCATCCAGGATCTCATCGAGCGCGGCCTGACGGTGACGCCGCACCTGGTGGACGGCTGGTGGAAGGATACCGGCAAGCTCGAAGACATGCTCGAGGCGAACCGCCTGATTCTCGACACGCTCGAGCGGCGCATCGACGGCACGGTCGATGCGGAGTCTCGCGTCGAAGGCAAGGTGGTCATCGAAGCCGGGGCCGTGGTCGAACGGTCGGTGGTGCGAGGGCCGGCCATCATCGGTGCCAACGCGCGTGTGCTTCATGCCTACGTGGGACCGTTCACCGCGATCATGAACGACGTCGAAGTGCGCGATTCGGAAATCGAGCACAGCATCGTGCTGGAGGGTTCGCGCCTGCGGGACGTCGGCACGCGCGTGGCCGACAGCCTCATCGGCAAGAACGTGACGATCACGCGAGAGCCGCTCAAACCCTCCGCCTACCGTTTCATGCTCGGCGACAACTCGGAAGTCTGGATCCGCTGGTAAGAGGAGCCCCGTTGTGACCACGCCCAGCCCCTATGGCGCGTCCGCCGCGCGTCACCCGAGAATAGACGGCGTCAAGGTCAAGACGCTGAAGATGATTCCGGACGAGCGCGGGTGGCTCATGGAGGTTCTGAGGGAGGACGAATCGGACCTGTTCGTGAGGTTCGGTCAGGCGTACGTCTCGGCCACGTATCCGGGTGTCGTCAAGGCCTGGCACTATCACCGCAAGCAGGTCGACAACTTCGCCTGCCTGGCGGGCATGATCAAGCTGGTGCTGGTCGATACCCGCGAGGACTCTCCGACCAACGGCGCGATCAACGAGTTCTTCATCGGCGCCGACCAGCGGATGCTGGTCCAGATTCCCGCCCTCGTGTACCACGGATGGAAGTGCATCAGCACGGACATGGCGATGGTGTTGAACCTGCCGACCGCCGTCTACGACTACCAGACCCCCGACGAGTATCGCCTGGCGCCGCACGGCACGCTGCCCTACGACTGGACGCGTCACGATGGTTGAAGTGCTCGTCACGGGTGGAGCCGGGTTCATCGGCTCCAACTTCGTTCGTCACGCGCTCGCCGCCCATCCCGACTGGCATGTCACGACGCTCGACAAGCTGACGTACGCGGGACGCCGCGAGAACCTGCACGACGTGATGGACGACCCACGACACACGTTCGTCCACGGCGACATCTGCGACGCGTCGTGTGCAGCCCCGCTCGTCGAGCGCGCCAGCCTCGTCGTCCATTTTGCGGCGGAGACCCACGTCGACCGATCGATCATGGCGGCGGGCGACTTCATTCGCACCGATGTCGAGGGCACGTTCGTGCTGCTCGAAGCAGCGCGCCGCGCCCCCGCGCTTCGACGATTCATCCAGATTTCGACCGACGAAGTCTATGGCAGCGTGCCGGAGGGGGCGAGCACGGAACGCGATGAGCTCAGGCCGCGCAACCCCTATTCGGCCAGCAAGGCAGGGGCGGATCGCCTGGCGTACAGCTATTTCGCCACCTATGGCGTGCCGGTCATCGTGACGCGGGCGTCGAACAACTACGGCCCCTATCAGTTTCCGGAGAAGGTGCTGCCGTTGTTCGTGACGAACCTGGTGGACGACATTCCCGTGCCCCTGTACGGAGACGGCGGCAACGTCCGCGACTGGCTGCACGTCGCCGACCACTGCCGGGCGGTCGATCGGCTCATCGACGCCGGCGTCGATGGAGAGGTCTACAACATCGGCGGCGGCAATGAAGTGCGGAACGTGGAGCTCACCCATCGCATCCTGACTCTGATGGGCAAGCCGGACACGCTGATCCGGGCCGTGCCGGACCGTCCCGGCCACGATCGGCGCTATGCCCTGGACACCACCAAGCTGCGAGGCCTCGGGTGGGTCCCCCAGGTCCCCTTCGAAGTCGGTCTGGAGCAGACCGTGGCGTGGTATCGCGAGCACGAGTGGTGGTGGCGCCCGATCAAGGAGCGCGATCCGGCGTTCAAGGCCTATTACGAGGCCCAGTACGGTCGCCGCTCCTAGCCGCCCGATGGCCGGACCCCTCCTGGTCACCGGCGCCGCTGGGTTCGTCGGCGGACATCTGCTGGACCTGCTCACGCCGCACGAGCCTTCCGTCGTCGCCTGGTTTCACCCGGCCGCGCCCCCGAGGCGCCGGGTCGAGGGCGTCGAGTGGCACGCCGTCGACCTGCTCGATCGCCACCGCGTGGCTCGAGAGATCGACACGGTCCAACCCTCCGCCGTCTACCACCTCGCGGGGGCGGCGCACGTCGCCGACTCCTGGCACCATACCGTCGAGACGTACGAAGGGAACGTCCTCGCCACGCACTTTCTGCTGGACGCGCTGGCAGGCCTTGCCCCTCCTCCCCGAGTGCTCATCACGGGGTCGGCGACCGTCTATCGACCGCAGAGTCGGCCGATTGCCGAAGACGACCCGCTCGGGCCCAACAGTCCCTACGCGGTCAGCAAACTGGCCCAGGAGATCTGCGGGCGCCGCGCGTGGACGGACCAGGGGCTGCCGGTGGTGCTGGCGCGATCGTTCAACCACTCGGGCCCGCGACAGGAGCCGGCGTACGTGGCGCCCTCGGTGGCACGACAGATTGCCCTCATCGACGCCGGGCGTCAGGAGCCGGTGCTCGTGATGGGCAACCTCGACCCGAAACGAGATCTGACCGACGTTCGTGATACGGTGCGCGCCTACCAGGCGATGATGCGACTCGCCCGCCCGGGGCGGCCGTATAACGTGTGCTCCGGCGTCGGACGATCGATCGGCGAGATCGTCGAGGCGTTCGTCTCCCGTGCGAAGCGTCCCGTCGGCATCGTCCAGGATCCGGCGCGGCTGCGGCCCAACGACACACCGCTGCTCGTCGGCGATCACTCGCGGCTGACCGAAGAGACCGGATGGGTGCCGCAGATTGGATTCGGTCAGACGGTGGACGACATGCTCGAGTACTGGAGGCGCCGGGTGGCGGACGAAGCGCCATGAGGGTGGCTCGCACCGACGACTCCGCGTGATGCCATGTGGCACCGACTCCGCCGCTTCTTCCTGCCCGAACGCGGTGTGCTGCTGCCGCAACCGTACGCCGTCGTCGCCGGGATCGGCGTCGCGATCGGCCTTGCGCTCGCGCTGAGCGATTTCGGACAGCGACTCGAATGGGGCTTGTACGATCGCCAGACGCGTGCCGCGACAATCGGCTCGGATCCGGCGCCCGGTGTTGTGGTGGTCGCCATCGATGAGCCGTCCTTCACCGAAGTCGGGATGCCGTGGCCCTGGCCCCGGTCCCTGCACGCCGCGCTCGTCGATCAGCTGACGAAGGCGGGCGCCCGGTCGATCGCGTTCGACATCTTGTTCGACGTGCCGGCGGCCGATCCCGACGACGACATCGCGCTCGCCGAGGCGATCGGTCGGGCCGGCCACGTCGTGCTGGCGGCTGACCGGGCGGTGATTGACGACCGCGGGTATTCGCTGACGCAGTGGAGCGAACCCCTGCCTGCGTTGTCTGCCCACGCCGCCGCGGTCGGGACCGTTCGGATTCCGTACGATCCGGATGGTGTCCTTCGGCGGGCGGTGCTCGAAGACGAGGGGCGCAAGTCGCTGGCGCTTGCGGTGGCGGCCCTCGACCCGGGCTTCGCCGCGGTCTCGGGCCTCGCCGCGCGGCCACGCTTGTTTCGCTTCAACGGCGAGCCGCGTCGAGGCATCCGTACGGCGTCCTATTATCAGGCGCTCGATCCCGAGCAGTTCCTGCCGCCGGGGTTCTTCGAGGGCACGCACGTCCTGGTCGGGCGCGCGCTCGGCGTGACGACGATCGACGAGGTCGCCGATCACTTCATGACGCCGGTCGCGATTCGGATGCCCGGAGTGGAAGTCCATGCCACGATCGTCGACGCGCTGCTGCGCGATCGCTTTGTCGGCGACCCCATGGGCGCGCCCTGGTTGCTGGCGGCGTGGAGCGCTCTCGCCGCCGCGCTCGTCGCCGCGCCCATCTACCGGCTCGGGCCTGTCGGCGCGCCGGCGGCGGTGCTGGCCGCCATCCTGCTGCTGATCGGCGCGGGAGTCGCCTCGCTGGCCGCGGGTGTGCGATGGCCAGCGCTGACCCCATCGCTGACGATCGCGGCCACCTACGCCGTCACGGCCGCGTACCGCTATGGGCTCGCGACCCGTGAACGACGGCTCATCAAGCGGGCGTTTCAGCACTACGTCTCGCCGGCCATCGTCCAACAGATGCTGGACGACCCGTCGAAGCTCCGGCTCGGAGGCGAAGAGTACGAAGTGACCGTGCTCTTCAGCGACCTGGAAGGCTTCACCACGCTCTCGGAGCGCGTCACGCCGGCCCGGCTCAGCGAACACCTTGGCGAGTACTTCAAGGAGATGCTCGACGTCGTGATCCCGCAGCGCGGCACGCTCGACAAGCTGATCGGCGACGCGATCATGGCGTATTTCGGTTGCCCGATTCGCGATGCCCGACACGCCGCCGACGCGTGCCGGGCGGCGCTGGCGATGCAGGAGCGCATGGTCGCGCTCAACGCGCGCTGGCAGCGTGAGGGATTGCCTCGCCTTCGAACGCGGGTCGGTCTCAACACCGGCACGGCGGTGGCGGGCAACATGGGAACGCACACCATCTTCAACTACACGATTCTCGGCGACTGCGTGAACCTGGCCTCGCGCCTGGAGGGCGTCAACAAGGTGTACGGCACGCTGATCATCATCGGGGAAGACACATGGGCGCAGGTCCGCGATCAATTCGAGGCCCGTGAACTCGACTGGATTCGCGTCAAGGGAAAGACGCGGCCGGTCGCCATCTACGAGCTCGCCGCGGAGGCAGGCCGGCTCGACGACCACCGCGTCCGCGCCTTCAGGCATTTTGCCGACGGTCTCAGTCGGTACCGCGACCAGCGTTGGACGGAGGCCGCCACCTGCTTCGCCGACGCCCTGCGCGAGGATCCAGAGGATGGCCCCAGCCGCACCTTCGCGACTCGCTGCGAACACTACCGGGCGCACCCGCCGGAGGCGTGGGACGGCGTGGCTGTCATGGAGAGCAAGTAAGCCGCCACATCAAATGGGCGATGAGCGCCGCACGCGGTGCCAGCGCCGACACCACGACGTGCTCGTGAAGCGCGTGCGCGCCGTCACCGGTGGCGCCGAGGCCATCGAGCGTTGGCACTCCGAGCGCCGCACAGAAGTTGCCGTCCGAACCGCCGCCCGTCGAGCCCTCCGCGATCGGCACGCCGAGGTCGGCCCCCGCCTCTTGCGCAAGCGCATAGAGCCGCGCCACGCCCGGCGTACGCTCCATCGGCGGTCGGCTGAATCCACCCTGCACCTCGAGGGTGGCACCGGGGAGGTGCGGCGTCAGCGCCCGAATCGCGGCGTCCAGCCGTTCGGCGTCTTCGACGGACGGAGCCCGCACATCCACCCGCGCCGAGGCGCGTGCGGCGATCACGTTGGGCCGCGTGCCGCCGTCGATCACACCAACATTGAGCGAGACTCCACGGTCGAGATCCTGCAGCGTTTCGAGCAACAGGATCTGCCGGGCGAGCTCTCGGACGGCGCTCACACCCTTGCCGGGATCCACGCCGGCGTGTGCGGCTTCGCCGTGCGCGACCAGCAGGTATTCGCCGCACCCTTTACGGCTGGTCTTCAACCGACCGCCCGGCAGCGCCGGTTCGAGCACCAGCACCGCATCGCTCCGCTGCGCCTCGGTCTCCACCAGCGCGCGAGACGTGTCGCTGCCCGTCTCCTCGTCGGTCGTCCACAGCATGACCACGCGCCCCGACAGCGGATCGTGCCGACCCCACGCACGCGTCGCCAGCATTCCCAGCGCGATCCCCGCCTTCATGTCCAACACGCCCGGCCCCGTGAGCCGGTCGCCTGTTCGCGTGAGGGGCATACGGTCGAGCTGCCCGATGGGCCACACGGTGTCGAAGTGTCCCAGCAGCAGCACCTGTCGCCCGGTCTCGCCAAACTCGGCACGGAGGTGGTCGCCGACCGCGCCGGCCGAGACCCTGGTGACGCGGCCGCCGATGGTCGCCAGACGCCGCACCAGCTCATCCCCACACCGGTCCACGGCGGCTTTGTCGTCCGTGGGGGACTCGAGGCGGACCAGCGCCTCGATGGTCTCGAGGAGCCACGCGTGCTGGTCGCGGCAAAAATCGAGGATCGTCCGAGGATCTGACATCACGCGGGCTCTATAATATGGCGAGGTGTCCAGCCGATCGTGTCTCTCCCTCGTCGTCACGTTGCTGGTGTCGGGCGCCACGCCTCAGGCCCAGACGCCGCGGCCATTCCCCGTGCCCGGGCAGCCACGACCGGAGGCCCCCGAGCGTGTCACGCCACCGAGCCCCGTGCCGGGCGACCAGTCGCCCACGGGCGCTGAACCTTCCGAAGCGTCGCTCGGCGTGCCCCTGTATCCGTTGGCGCAGTTTCTGACGTCGTACGACGCGGGCCGTGGGCAGCGCTTCTACGTGTTCGGGGTGAACGCGCCGTACGCGGATCTCGTGAGCTACTACCGGAACACGCTCAAGCAGCGCGGTGACGAGCTGTTTCAGTCGCCACCGACCTATCAATTCGAGATCGGACGGTTCCGCGACGAGACGATGGCCTTTCCGCCGACGGTGACGATCAAGGATTTCACCTTCGGCGGATCAGGGGGCTATCCCAACCTGAAGCTTGGCGGGCAGCCGGCACGCTATCCGACGCTCGTGCAGATCGTGCCCGTCCCCCCGGGCGGCGAGCGCTAGCGTCGCGCAGCTCCGCCTCCGACCGCCGACAAGACATGGGGCGGCGGTTCTAGCGGGATGGAGCCTGGATCGACTCGGGCACAGCATCGCCCGAGTCCCCTTGCTTGACGTAGATTTCGCCGGCCTTCCTGAACTCGACAGACTTCTCTTCCATGCCCCGCTCGGCCATCTGCCTGACCTGCTGGGTGAGCTCCATGCTGCAGAACTTCGGCCCGCACATGGAGCAGAAGTGCGCGACCTTCGCTCCGTCGGCCGGGAGCGTTTCGTCGTGGAAGGCCCGGGCGGTGACCGGATCCATCGACAGGTTGAACTGATCCTGCCAGCGGAACTCGAATCTCGCCTTGGAGAGCGCGTCGTCCCAGGCGCGCGCCCGTGGATGCCCCTTGGCGAGGTCGGCGGCGTGGGCCGCGATCTTGTAGGCGATCACGCCGGCCTTGACATCGTCCTTGTTCGGGAGACCGAGATGTTCCTTGGGCGTGACGTAGCAGAGCATGGCCGTGCCGTACCATCCGATCATCGCCGCGCCGATGGCTGACGTGATGTGGTCGTATCCCGGTGCCACGTCGGTCGTCAGCGGTCCCAGCGTGTAGAACGGCGCTTCATCGCACCACGCCAGCTGCTTGTCCATGTTGTCGCGGATCAGGTGCATGGGCACGTGACCAGGTCCCTCGTTCATGACCTGGACGTCGTACTCCCAGGCGATCCGCGTCAGCTCGCCCTGTGTCTTCAGCTCGGCGAACTGCGCCTCGTCGTTGGCGTCGGCGATGGACCCTGGCCGCAACCCGTCGCCGAGCGAGAACGAGACATCGTAGGTCCGCATGATCTCGCAGAGCTCGCGGAAGTGCGTGTAGAGGAAGTTCTCCTTGTGATGGGCGAGGCACCACTTGGCGAGGATCGAGCCGCCCCGGGAGACGATGCCGGTCACGCGCCGCGCCGTCAGCGGGACGTAGCGCAGCAGCACGCCGGCGTGCACCGTGAAGTAGTCCACGCCCTGCTCGCACTGCTCGACGATCGTGTCACGGTAGAGCTCCCAGGTCAGCTCTTCCGGGCGGCCGCCGACCTTCTCGAGGGCCTGGTAGATCGGGACCGTGCCGATCGGCACCGGCGAATTGCGGATGATCCACTCCCGAGTCTCGTGGATCTGCTTGCCTGTCGAGAGGTCCATGGCGGTATCGGCGCCCCACAAGGTGGCCCACCGCAGCTTGTCCACTTCCTCATCGATGGACGAGGAGACCACCGAGTTGCCGATGTTCGCGTTGATCTTCACCAGGAAATTGCGGCCGATGATCATCGGCTCGAGCTCCGGGTGGTGGATGTTGGCGGGGATGATCGCGCGGCCACGCGCCACCTCGTCCCGCACGAACGCGGCAGGCAAGCCTTCGCGCAGCGCGACGAACTCCATTTCAGGGGTGATGTCGCCGCGCCGTGCGTAGTGGAGCTGGGTGACACACGCGGCCCCGCGACGAGGCGCAACCCAGTCGGCGCGCAGCTTCGGCAGGCCCACACGCGGATCGTGGCCCTGTGGCCCGCTGGTGTCGTAGAGCCGGAGGGGCGGCTCGCCGCCCGAGAGCGCGACTTCACGCATCGGTACGCGAATCTCGATCGGGCCGCCTGCGGTGGTCACGACGGCCGTGTCGAAGACCTTGGTGGACTGCGGAAACGCCGTCGCGTAGTCGGCGCCGGGCGTCAATGCTGGTGCGGGCTTCATCTCCGCGCTCCCTCCGCCGGTGTGAACCGGATCAGGTTCCAAGGGTACGTTCTCAATTCCGCGAACAGACTCGCTCGACCGGAATGCCCCTGGCGGTCGCCTCCAACTATAGCAAACACCGTCGCACGGGGCCCCTCGCCCTGACGCCCGTCCGGCTCGGCTCGACGTCGAAGCGTGCTGAACGGCCAGCGCGTCACGACCAGCCGTCCGACTTGTCGGCGCGGGGCAAGACGACACGGCCCTCGCTCAACGGCGCGGCGCCGCGATGGGCTTGCCGGGCCGAGACAGAGCCCCGTCAGCGCTAGCGAGGCTCCACCTCGGACCGTCAAGCATGCCAAGGTGTGGCTTCGCCTCGCTAGGGGGCAGTGCTGGCTTTGCCCGGCCTCCGGCCGGGCGGGAAAACTTGACTCAAGTGGTTGGAAATCTGCAGAGTCAAGTTTTCTAGCCGACGTGTCGGGCGATCAGGCATTTCAAGTAATAGGTCTCTGGGACACCGAGCAGGACAGGATGGTCCCGACCCTGCATGCGCTTCTCGACGATCGTCACCGGCACGTGGCTGTCGACGGACGCCTCGTACAGCGTAGTCGCGAACGTCGCCTCGTCGACGTGGTAGGAGCAGCTGCAGGTCACGAGGAACCCTCCTGGATTGAGCAGCCGCAGCGCGCGGAGATTGATGTCCTTGTATCCGGCCAGCGCCTTCGGCACCGATGCTTTGTTCTTGGCGAAGGCCGGTGGATCCAGAACGATGGTGTCGTAGCGCTCACCCGCGCGCTCGAGCCGTCGAAGCTCGTCGAACACGTTGGCTTCCCTGGCTTCGATGTTCGCGGCACCGTTACGCGTGGCGTTGGCCGTGATGCGCAAGACGGCCTCCGGCGAGATGTCCAGCGCTTCGACGCGCGAGCAGCGGGGCGCCAGCCGCAGCGAGAATCCGCCGTGATACGCAAAGCAGTCGAGCAGGCGCCCGTGCGCGTAGAGCGCAGCAGCCTCGCGGTTTTCGCGCTGATCCAGAAACAGCCCGGTCTTCTGGCCGTGGCGCGTGTCCACGTCGTATTCGATCGGGCCCTCGCGTACCACCATCCGATCCGGGACCTCGCCGGCCAGGACCTCCACGCGCTGGTCGAGGCCTTCGAGCAGCCGCACCTTCGGGTCGTTTCGTGCCAGCACGCCAGCGGCGCCAGAGATCTCGACCAGCGTTGGGATCAGCGACGGCAACAGGCGATCCATTCCCTGCGAGAGGGCCTGGACGACCAGGCAATCCCCGTATCGGTCGACGACGAGCGATGGCAGCAGATCGGCTTCCGCGTGCACGAGGCGGTACGCGGTGGCATCGATCTGCAGGGAGCGACGAAACGCCAGGGCCGTCTCGAGCCGCGTGCGCCAGAAGCGCCCGTCGATGTCTTCGTCGCCGCGCGTCAACATTCGCAGCGTGATCTGCGAGCGATCGCTGTACAAGGCTTTGCCGAGAGGACGGTGACGAGGGCCGAGAACCTCGACGACCGCCCCGGAATCCGCCGCGACGTCGGCGACGTCGACGCGGTAGATCCACGGGTGCCCGCGTCGCACGCGTTGTTCACCTCGGGCAGACACGACGGCTGTTGGAATCACCGTCAGATCTTAGCGGTCCCGCGCGTCGGGCGTCTCCTCCCCTTCCACCGACCGCAGCCCACCTGGCGACGACCTGCGCCTCCGAGGGAATGCGGAATCGCCCCCCGGCGCAGTGTCACCGGGTGTAGAATGCGCGCCGTGAAGGTCGCTTTGGGCGCGGATCATGCCGGTTTTGCGATGAAGGACGCGCTCAAGGGCGTGTTGGACGAGCTGGGCGTCGCCTATGACGACCTCGGCACGAATTCTCCAGCCTCAGTGGACTACCCGGACTATGCGCAGGCCGTGGCCGAGGGCGTCGCGGAAGGCCGCTTCGACCGCGGGATTCTCGTGTGCGGCAGCGGCATCGGGATGGCCATCGCCGCCAACAAGGTCCCCGGCGTGCGGGCCGCAGTCGTGACCGAAGCCGAATCTGCACGGCTCTCGCGCCAGCACAACGACGCCAACGTCATCGCCCTGGGCGCACGCCTCACCTCACCCGAAGGCGCCGCCGCCATCGTGCGCACGTTTCTCTCGACGGCGTTCGAGGGCGGGCGCCACGCGGACCGTGTCGAGAAGATTCGGGCGCTCGAGCGCTAGCCCGCGACCTCCCCGCGCGCGTTTTGCGGGCGTGCGACACCAGCGCCCTGCGACACCAATCCTCTCGCGGTAACGACCACCCCCATTCCCGCCGGCCCAGGCGGTAACTCCGCGGGCTACTGCCCTGCAGACGAGGGCGGCACGAGCCCGTTGATCCGGAGGTAGGTCACGAGGTTGCCGTAGTGCTCCTGCAGATGGCCCGTGTTCCCCATCAGGACCGACGCGCGCGATGAGCTGCCGTTGCCAAACGGCGCGGCCACCATCTGGCCGGCCGTGCGGTCGGTGAGCGCGGTGTAGGCCGCGTCACAGTACTGATACGGCGCCGGTCCGCCCTTCGCGGATCGCCTCGCTCACAGGATTCGCTGCTGCGGCCTGGGCGGCCGCCGTCACGGGTGCCAGCAGCAGGCACGCGGCGATCATCATCAGAGCCGGCCTCGAGAACTGCATGGTGACTCCTCCATGAAACGACCCCGCCGACCGCGCAGAGCCGGTAAGATTGACCGATCATCCATCATGCTCACTTCTCTCAGCCAGATGCAGCGCACGCTCGTCGAGGCCGACCCCGACATCGCCGACGCGATTCGACAGGAAGCCCGGCGCCAGTCGGACGGCCTCGAGCTCATCGCCTCCGAGAACTTCGTCGGCAGGGCCGTTCTCGAAGCGGTCGGCTCGGTGCTCACCAACAAGTACGCCGAAGGCTATCCCGGCAAGCGGTACTACGGCGGGTGTGAATTCGCCGACGCGGCCGAGGCGCTGGCGATCAGCCGGGCGACGGCGCTGTTCCGCGCCGATCACGCCAACGTTCAGCCCCACTCGGGCGCCCAGGCCAACATGAGCGTCTACCTGACGCTGCTGGCGCCCGGTGACACCGTGCTCGGCATGAACCTCGCCCATGGCGGCCACTTGACGCATGGACACCCGCTCAACTTCTCGGGCAAGCTCTACACGATCATCCCCTACGGCGTGCGCAAGGACGATGAGCGCCTCGACTACGACGAGCTCGAGCGGCTGGCCGAGACCCACAAGCCCAAGATGATCATGGCGGGCGCCAGCGCGTATCCGCGTGTCATCGACTTCGCGCGAATTGGCGAGACCGCGCGCCGCGTGGGCGCCGCGCTCGTCGTGGACATGGCTCACATCGCCGGACTCGTCGCCGCCGGGAAGCATCCGAGCCCCGTTCCCCATGCGGACTTCGTCACGAGCACCACGCACAAGACGCTCCGAGGCCCCAGGGGAGGACTCGTGCTCTGCCGCGCCGCCCATGCCAAGGCGCTCGACCGCGCGGTGTTTCCAGGCGTGCAGGGCGGGCCGCTGATGCACGTGATCGCGGCCAAGGCTGTGTGCTTCAAGGAAGCGGCCACTCCCGAGTTCTCGGAGTACCAGGGCCAGGTCGTGGCCAACGCGGCGCGTCTCGCCGCCAACCTCGAGTCGGCTGGCTTCCGCCTCGTGAGCGGCGGCACCGACAACCACCTGATCCTGGTGGATGTGTTCTCGAAGGGCGTCACCGGCAAGGTCGCGGAAGCCGCGCTCGACCGTGCCGGCATCACTGTCAACAAGAACGCTATCCCGTTCGATCAACAGCCGCCCATGGTCGCGAGCGGCATCCGGCTCGGCACGCCGGCAGTGACGACGCGCGGTATGCGCGAGGCCGAGATGGACCGCATCGCCGAGTTCATCACCCGAGTGCTGGCCGCCCCCGAAGACGAGCAGGTGGCCCGGACCGTCCACGGCGAGGTCAGCAGGCTGTGCCGGAATTTCCCGCTGTACCCCGAGCGACAACGCTGATCTCCGTCGAGCAGGCGTTGGCTGACAATGGTCCCCTCGCGCAGACCATTGAGTTCTTCGAACCGCGCGAGGGCCAGCGAGAGATGGCGCAGGCCGTGGCCCAAGTCCTCGCCGAAGGCGGCACCCTGCTCGCCGAAGCCGGTACGGGCACCGGCAAGACCCTGGCATACCTGGTCCCCGCCATCCTGAGCGGTCGTCGTGTGCTGGTGTCCACCGGCACGAAGAATCTGCAAGAGCAGATCTACTTCAAAGACCTGCCGATGCTCGCGCGCGCTTTGCCGGTGCGTTTCACGGCTACCTACATGAAAGGTCGAGCAAACTATCTGTGCCTGCATCGACTCGACCAGGCCCGAGCCAGCGGGCCGGACGGGCTGTTTGACTCGATCGCCGCCTGGGCCTCCGAGACGGACACTGGCGATCGCGCCGAACTCGAGGACCTGCCGGACGACAGCGGACTCTGGACCGAGGTGGCTGCCACCGCCGAGACCTGTCTCGGATCGACGTGTCCTCAGCATGAGGCCTGCTTCGTCACCAGGATGCGGCAGCGCGCCTCGGCGGCGGACGTGGTCATCGTCAACCACCACCTCCTGTGCGCCGACGCGGCCGTACGCCAGAGCTCGTACGGCGAGGTCATTCCCGAGTGTCGGCACCTGGTGCTGGATGAAGCCCACCAGATCGAAGACGTCGCCACCCAGTACTTCGGCGTCTCGGTCAGCACGTACCGCCTCGATGGGCTCGTCAGGGACTGCGAGCGCTTCCTGAACCTTGGTCGCACGGAGGATTCCGACGGCGACCTGCGACGCGCGGTGGGGCGCGTCGCCGATCATGCGCGTCAGTTCTTCCACGGCCTGGCGATGGCCCGCCGCGACTACGGGCGCACGGGCGACGAACGGTTGCGCCTCCAGCCCGACGGACTCGGCGATTCGGCCACCGACGCAGCGGCCTTGACGACGGCGCTCGACGGCCTGGAAGCGCATATGGGTCTTTCGCGCGAGGGAACATCGGACGGCCCCGACGACACCGACGATCGACTGGCGCTGGCACGGCGTGCGGGGGAGCTGAGCACGGAGGTGCGCTTCCTGATCGCCGCTGCCGATCCGGCGTTCGTCTACTTTCTCGAGTTCCGCGGGCGAGCCGTGTTCCTGCGCGCGGCGCCCATCAACGTCGCGGACATCGTCCGCGAGCACATCTTCGACCGGATGCACGCGACGGTCCTGACCTCGGCCACCCTGGCGGTCGACCGGTCGTTCGACTACGTCCGCCGGCGACTGGGCATCGCTGAGGCCGTCGAGCTTCGCGGTCCGTCCGAGTTCGACTATGCCAGTCAGAGCCTGCTGTACCTGCCCAGACGCATGCCGTCGCCGCGCGCGTTCGGCTTCGCGGACGCCGTGGCCAGAGAGGCGTGTGCGCTCGTCGAGCGATCGCAGGGGCGTGCGTTCCTGCTCTTCACGAGCTACGCCATGCTGCGAGCCGTGCACGAGCGCGTCGTCGGCCAGATACCCTATCCTCTGCTGGTGCAGGGGACAGCCCCTCGCAGCGCCCTGCTGAATGCGTTCCGGGCCACGCCCCACGCGGTCCTGCTGGCGACCTCGTCGTTCTGGCAGGGGGTGGACGTGGCCGGAGAGCAATTGAGTTGCGTCGTCATCGACAAGCTGCCGTTCGCCTCACCGGGGGACCCAATCACGGCGGCGCGCATCGAGGCCATCGGCGCCGAGGGCGGGAATCCCTTCGACGACTACCAGGTGCCGCTCGCCGTCCTCGCCCTGCTGCAGGGCCTGGGCCGCCTGATTCGGCATCGACGCGACCGCGGCGTGCTGGCCGTGCTCGACCCGCGGCTTCGGACCATGGGATACGGACGGCGGTTCCTGGACTCGCTGCCGCCGGCCCGGCTGACGCAGGACCTGGGTGAGGTCGAGCGCTTTTTCCGCCTTTGATCTAGACTGATGGCAGCCGGCCCGCCAGGAAAGGGCGTGCCGATCAGGAGTTCGCATCATGTTCAGGACGCTTGTGGCGGCGACGGTCGCCGCGGGACTCGTGCTCGGACTGGCACCGGGCGCCGCCGCCCAGACGGGCATGCTCAAAGGCAAGGTCGTCGACAAGGACAACAAGCCGATTCCAGAAGCCCAGATCGTCATCGAATTCGCCGACGGCGTGACGCGGAAGTTCGAGTTGAAGTCGGATCGCCGGGGCGAGTTCATTCAGATCGGCCTGCAGCCCGGCACCTACAAGATCTCCGCCACGGTCGACAAGCTCGGCACCTTGTCGCAGAACCAGCGAGTCAGGCTGGGCGCGACGGCGGAAGCCAACTTCGCGTTCGTGCCAGGCAAGAACGTCGAGTCCGAAGAAATGGCCAAGGCCAAGCAGCTCCGAGGGATCTTCGAGGAGGGCGTCGCGGCAAGCCGCGCCGATAACCACGATCTGGCCATCGAGAAATTCACGACGGCCCTGGGCTTGATGCCCACCTGCTTCGACTGCTACTACAACATCGGCTTCGCACACCTACAGAAGAAAGACGACAAGCAGGCTGAAGCGGCCTGGCTCAAGGCCCTGGAGATGAAGGCCGACTACGCGGAGGCGCTCAACGCCCTGGCCACGCTCTACAACAACCAGAAGCGCTTCGATGAAGCCGCGGCGATGGGCGCCAAGGCCGCTTCGGCCGGAGGCACTGGCGGCAACGCCGACGCGGTCTACAACCAGGGCATCATCCTTTGGAACCAGGGCAAGATTCCCGAAGCCAAGGCCAAGTTCGAGGAGGCCCTCAAGGCCGATGCCAACCACCCGGAGGCGAACTTCCAGCTCGGGATGGCGTTGCTCAACGAAGGCAAGTTGCCCGAGGCGATTGCGGCCTTTGAAAAGTACCTCCAGCTGGCGCCAACAGGGCAGTTTGCGGCGCAAGCCAAGGGCATGCTGGCGCAGCTGAAGAAGTAGCGCGCGGGCGTGTCCGACCGCTGAGTTGGGGGTTGACCAAGAGATCGCGGGCCGGTTGACCGAGGTCCGCCGACGCGCGGCCGATGCGGCTGTGCGCCGCGGTCGCTCCCCCTCCGACGTTCTCCTCATCGCGGTCTCGAAAACGTTCCCAATCGACGCGATTCGCTCCGCCTACGCGGCGGGCCACCGGGACTTCGGCGAAAACCGGGTGCAGGAAGCCCTACAGAAGATTGCCGCGGGTGCCGATATGGCCATCCGCTGGCACCTGATCGGCCACCTGCAGTCGAACAAAGCAAGAAAGGCGGCCGAGCACTGCGCCGCCATTCACTCGATCGACAGCGTGGATCTGTTGCGCCGCGTCGATGCGGCGGCGGTCGAGTGTGGCCGGACCCCGGATCTGCTGGTCCAGGTGGATCTCGCGCTCGAACCCACCAAGCACGGCACGCCGGTCGATCGCCTGCCAGCCCTGTTCGACGAGGCGGTTCTCTGCCGGGCCGCACGCGTGAAGGGGCTCATGTTGCTGCCGCCATTGGCCGAAAACCCTGAAGACGCCAGGCCCTGGTTCCGGCGGTTGCGTGAAGAGCGTGACCGTCTCATCGCCCGCGGGGTACCGTTGGCATGCCTCAGCGAACTCTCGATGGGCATGAGTCACGACTTCGAGGTAGCCATCGAAGAAGGTTCGACGATGGTGAGGGTCGGATCGGCGATCTTCGGGGAGCGCGCGTCGCACCGGACCTGACGTTCGCAGGACTGAACGGGCATTCTGTGAGGACGACACCATGAAGGTCACGCCACTCGATCTCAGGCAGCAGCGGTTCAAGACGGTGATACGCGGTTACGATCGCGGCGACGTGTCCGCGTTTCTCGCGGAAGCCGCCGACGACTACGAGCAGGCCCAGCGTGAAAACGACCGGCTGCGGCAGGAGCTCGCCAAGTGCGAGGCCCTCCTCAACGAACATCGAGGGCGCGAGAAGAACCTCAATGCGACGCTGATGACCGCACAGAAACTGGCCGACGAGACCAAGGAGCTGGCCGAGCGCGAGGCCGCGCGCGTACTGCGCGACGCCGAAGGGCGCGCCGACCTGCTGCTCCAGAAATGTCAGGCGCGATCCGAGGAGGCGCAGCGCGAGATCGACACGCTCCGCCTCAAGCGCCGCGACGTCGAGGCCAGCCTCGAGGGCATCGTGTCGGCGCTCCAGAACGCCATCGAGTTCGTGCGGGCGCAGGATGAACGGCCGCGCGACGAGAAAGTCCTGTTGCACAGACCCCGGAAGGTTGCCCAGCCGCCGGGCGAGGCGACACTCGACACCACCGTTGAGCCCGTCGCGGTCGCCGGCCGCTAGTAGCAGGCCCGCGCGCTCCCCGCGCGGGGATGCGGCATGATCACCGCGCTCGACGACGGCGTCACGCTTGACGTCAGTGTCGTGCCCCGCGCCGGGCGCACCCATGTCGCCGGCACGAGAAGCGGGGCGCTCCTCATCCGCCTGGCGGCCGCACCGGTTGCGGGTGCGGCCAACACGGAGCTCCTCCGATTCCTGGCCCTGACGCTCGATGTCCCCGCCAGCCACGTGAGCCTCCTTCAGGGCGCCACCAACCAGTCGAAACGTGTGAAAGTGGTGGGGGTGGACGCTCACGCTGTGCGCGCACGACTGGCCCGGCTCATCGATGGACGCTGACTTCCTCCTGGACCGCGCCGACTACCTCTATACCTGCTGCGGCCCGGCGCCGCGTGCGGGGCTGGCCCAACGGGAGGCCGGCTTGATCGAACACGGCTCGGTCGCCGCCAGGCAGGGATCCATCGTTTGGGTGGGGCCGGCAGACGATGTGCACCGGGAGGTGTCGCTCAGCAGCGACGCTCGGGTGGTCGACGGGTCGGGCGCGACCGTGGTGCCAGGCTTCGTTGATCCGCACACGCACGTGATCTATGCCGGAGATCGGCGCGACGAGCTCCGCCGCCGGCTGTCGGGGGCGACCTACGGGGAGATCGTGTCGGAGGGCGGCGGCATTGTCCGGACGGTGGCCGCGACACGCGCGGCGTCGGAGGATGCGCTGGTCGAGGCCGCCCTGCCTCGAGTGGCCGCCATGCTGGCCTGCGGAACGACGACCGCGGAGGTAAAAAGCGGGTACGGCCTGGAGACGGAGGCGGAGCTGCGCTCGCTCCGCGCCATTCGGCGACTGGCCGCGATGCAGCCGGTCGAGCTCGTGCCGACTTTCATGGGTGCGCACGAGGTGCCGCCGGAGTGGCGACACGACCGCGCGGGATACGTGCGCATGGTCATCGAGGAGATGCTGCCCGCCGTGGCCAGCCTGGGACTGGCGGAATGGTGCGATGTGTTTTGCGAGGAGGGTGTGTTCACCGCGGACGAGTCGCGGCGCATTCTCGAAGCAGGCACGCGACTGGGCTTGAAGCCGCGCATGCACGCGGATGAGCTGGCGTTCAGCGGCGGGGCCACGGTGGCCGCCTCGGTGGGCGCGCGATCGGCCGACCACCTCATCTTCGCGGACGAGGCCGGCGCGCGAGCCATGGCCCAGGCGGGCGTCGTCGCGACCCTGCTGCCGGCGGCTGCTTTCTATCTCAAGATCGGCCGCTTCGCGCCGGCGCGCATGCTCATCGAGCACGGCGTGCCCGTGGCGTTGGCCTCCGACGTCAATCCCGGCGGCGGCTTCTCGCCCTCCATGCCGTTTGCCATCACGCTCGCCTCGTTCGGCATGCACATGACGCTCGAGGAATCGCTGGTGGCCGCCACGCTCAACGCCGCGGCCTCGCTCGATCGAGCGGACCGGGTCGGGAGTCTGGAGGTCGGCAAGCAACTGGACGCCGTGATCCTCGACGGCACACTGGCCGACCTCGTTCGCGTGGGCACGCGCGTCGTGCGTGCGGTGATCAAGCGCGGGCAAGTCGTCGCGTAGACCATGTGCCTCGCGAGCTTTTGAAGTTTGCGCCCGGACCCTGTAACGTGCTCGGATGTCCCGTCACGCCGATCTTCCCTTCAGCACGCTCCTCGATCGGATCGCCAGCCCCGAACCCACCCCCGGCGGGGGTACGGCGTCGGCACTGGTCGGCGCCATCGGCGCCTCGCTGCTGATGATGGTGGCCGGACTGGCGAAGACACGCACGGGCCATGGGGATGAACGCGCCGCCTTGGACCGCGCGCTGGCGGAGCTGACCGCCGCACGTACGCGCCTCATCGACCTGGCCGACCGCGATGCCGAGGCCTTTGACGCCGTGCTGGCCGGCTACCGTTTGCCGAAAGGGACTGACGAAGAGAAACAACGCAGAAGGCAGGCCATTCAGCGCGCTCTCGGCGACGCGACCCTCATCCCGCTGGAGACGGTCCGGGGGGCCGCCGACGCTCTCTCACAGGGCGAGACCGTGGCGCGGTGCGGCAACCCGTCCGCCGCCAGCGACGTCCGTGTGGCAGTCGAACTGCTCGACGCGGCCGCGGCCGGTGCGTCCGCCAACGTCGCCGTCAATCTCGCCGGGCTCCACGACACGAGCCAGATCGACGGCGTGGCCGCCGAGCTGAAGCAGTTGACGGCTCGCCTGGCCGCCGCGGCCGCCGCCGCCCGAGCGGCCCTCGCGTGATTTGCTCGCCAGGCCCATCGAGAAAACGTTGGACGCCGCTATCGCTGCTCGTCCGAGATCAACTGTCGTATGGGCTGCAATCGCAGGTTGACGTCGAAGATCTGCTCGCGTGTATAGACCGCGGGCACGAGGGCGAGCGGTTCAGAGTATTGAAAGGAAATCTCGACGTCGCGTCCTCGAAGCTCGATGGCGATGTCCTGCGGCTCGAGGTCCACGCCCTCGTCGGCCGCCCGTGCGATGACGGCCTTTCGCAGCTGGCTGGTCGTCTTGTGATCTCCGAGCCTCGCCTCGCGTTCGACGGCGTCTTCCACTTTCATGTTTCGCCAGATGGAATCGCCGGCCCGAACTGCGGCGAGGACAACGAGCCCCACGAGCACCAGTATGACGATCGCCTTCATGACTTCCTCACCTGTAACTGGACGCGGCCAACACCTCGCACGACCGTGTCAATGAATCTGGTGCAGCAGACGACTCCACCGCGTGCCGGTCACGATGCTGGCCGCCGTCTGCGCCAGGCCGACCAGGCCACCGCGCGGCTCGCCAGGTGCCGGCTCGAACGACCAGTAGATCATGAGCGCCCGGCCCTTGACGTAGTGAGCCGGGAGAAACCCCCAATAGCGGCTGTCCTGTGAATTGTCTCGGTTGTCGCCCATCATGAAGTAGTGGCCATCCGGTACGGTGACGGGACCGTAGCGCTCTCGCACGTTGAACGACGTCTCCTCGTCCTGGCTCGCGGGGAATAGATAGTGCGCGTACGGCTCTTCAAGGGGTGAGCCGTTGATCAGCACCTGTCGGCTCTTCAACTCCAGCGTGTCGCCTGGAAGTCCGACCACTCGTTTGATGAAATCGCGTTCGGGCTCTTCGGGGAACTTGAAGACAATGACATCGCCCCTGCGGACGGCACGCATCGGCAGCACGGAGCGCTCGCCAAACGCGGCAGGCGCGAACACGAACTTGTTGACGAGGAGATGGTCGCCCACGAGAAGGTTGGGCTCCATCGAACCGGTCGGAATCTTGAACGCCTGCACGACGAACGTGCGCACGAACAGCGCGAGGATGACGGCCACGACGATGGACTCGAAGTACTCGCGGACCGTGGACTTCTGAAACGATTGTTCGGCCATTCCGCTTCCTCGGGCCTGCCGTTCGGAGACTACTCGGTGCCCACCTTGAGGACGGCGAGAAACGCTTCTTGCGGAATCTCGACCTGCCCCACCCGCTTCATGCGCTTCTTGCCTTCCTTCTGCTTCTCGAGCAGCTTCCGCTTCCGCGTGATGTCGCCGCCGTAGCACTTCGCCAGCACGTTCTTCCGCAGGGCCTTGACGCTCTCGCGCGCGATGATGCGCGCGCCAATGGCCGCCTGAATCGCGACCTCGAACATCTGCCTGGGGATGAGCTCGCGCATCTTCGACGCCAGCGCCCGGCCTCGATCGTAGGCCCGGTCCCGGTGCACGATGATCGACAGCGCATCCACCGGGTCCCCGTTCACCAAAATTTCGAGCTTGACCAGGGGCGATTCCCAGTAGCCAGTGACATGGTAATCGAGCGACGCATAGCCGCGCGAGATCGTCTTGAGCCGGTCGTAGAAATCCAGGACCACTTCGTTGAACGGCAGCTCGTAGCTGATCAAGACCCGGTCAGAGGTCTTGTATTCGAGGGCTTTCTGGACGCCGCGCTTGTCCTGGCAGAGCTGGAGGATGCCGCCCACGTGCTCGGCCGGCGTCAGGATCATCGCGGTGATCACCGGCTCTTCGATTCTGTCGATCTTCCCTGGATCTGGCAGCTTGGCCGGGCTGTCAATCTCCGCCACGTCTCCGTCGGTCGTCGTCACCCGGTAGAGCACTCCGGGCGCCGTCGTGACCAGATCCATGTCGAACTCCCGCTCGAGCCGCTCCTGCACGATTTCCATGTGCAGCAGGCCCAGGAATCCGCAGCGGAACCCGAACCCCAGCGCCACGGAGGTTTCGGGCTCGAAGAAGAACGCCGAATCGTTGAGCCGCAGCTTCTCGAGGGCCTCGCGCAGTTCCGAGTATCGGTGGCCCTCGACGGGATACAGCCCTGCGAACACCATCGGCTTGAGCGGCTTGAATCCGGGGTACGGTTCGGGCACGGGTCGCGAGGCGTCGGTCACCGTATCGCCAATCTGCGCATCCCCCACGATCTTGATGCCGCACGCGATGAAGCCGACCTCGCCGGGACCGAGTTCGTCCACCGGCACCGGCTTCGGGGTGAAGACGCCTATCTCGTCCACTTCGTAGTCCCGGCCCGTGGCCATCAAGCGCACCTTCATGTGGGGCCTGATCGTGCCGTCGATCACGCGGACGACGATGACCACGCCGCGGTAGGCGTCGTACCAGGAGTCGAAGATCAGCGCTTTCAGCGACGCCTCGTGCTCGCCTACCGGCGGGTGCAGCCGGTGGACGATCGCCTCGAGGATCTCCTTCACGCCGCGCCCCTCCTTGGCGCTGGCGAGAATGGCGCCCGCCCCGTCCAGGCCGATGATCTCTTCCAGCTGACGGCGAGCCTCGTCAGGCTGGGCGCTGGGGAGATCCACCTTGTTGATGACGGGAATGATCTCGAGGTTGTGCTCGACGGCGAGGTACGCGTTGGCCAGGGTCTGGGCCTCGACGCCCTGCGACGCGTCGACCAGCAGCAACGCCCCTTCGCACGCGGCCAACGACCTCGTCACTTCGTAGCTGAAGTCCACGTGGCCCGGCGTGTCGATCAGGTTGAGCACATAGGCCTGACCGTCAGCGGCTGTGTAGTTCAGACGGACGGGGTGGGCTTTGATCGTGATGCCGCGCTCGCGCTCGAGGTCCATGCTGTCGAGCACCTGCGCCGACATCTCGCGCAGCTCGAGAGCACCCGTGATCTCGAGGAAGCGATCAGCCAGCGTCGACTTGCCGTGGTCGATATGGGCGATGATCGAGAAGTTGCGGATGAAGCGCAGGTCCATGCCGTGGGATCAGGCGACCAGCGACGAGCCCTCCGATTCACGGCCCGCACGCGACTCGACCAAGCGGGGTCGCGGATCCTCGGGCGTCGAACGGGCAGACTGGCCTGCCGGCAACTCTTCCATTATGCCCTGTCCCACCACTCGCGCGCCGTTACCAGGAGCGCTCTTTCCTCATGCCGGCGTGACCGGCCCAGCCTCTGGCAAGCTCGACGGCAAGGCGACGGCGGCGCGCTCAGCCGTTGACGCCTGTGGGCGAGATTCTGGATCTTCGAGACATCTGGTTGACCCGAACGGTCGCCGGTTGTCGCGCGGCGAGCGCCGTCGGGGCGGTGTAGAATCCGCCCCCATGAGCCTGGTCCCCGGCACGCGCCTCGGAGCGTACGAGGTGCTGACCCCGATCGGCGCCGGCGGCATGGGTGAGGTCTACCGCGCGCGCGACACGCGGTTGAAGCGTGACGTGGCCATCAAGATCCTGCCGGCCACCTTTGCCGCGGATCCGGACCGCCTGATGCGGTTCGAACGAGAGGCGGAAACGCTGGCCGCGCTCAACCATCCACACATCGCCCAGATTCACGGGCTCGAAGAGTCGGCGCCCCCGAGTGACGGCAGCGCGCCCGTGCGCGCACTGGTGATGGAATTCGTCGACGGCGAAAGCCTCGACGCGCG
The DNA here is from genome assembly GCA_052389315.1 of Acidobacteriota bacterium. Lineage (GTDB taxonomy): Bacteria > Acidobacteriota > Vicinamibacteria > Vicinamibacterales > UBA2999 > JACCSI01. Next base: position 2,555 of record JBQTIE010000260.1, on the reverse strand, counting down.
CATCGAACGCGGACTCGTGCCGGCGGACGAGGCCGTGGCCTTCGCGCGCCAGATCGCCGATGCCCTCGAGGCCGCGCACGCACACGGCATCGTCCACCGCGATCTGAAACCGGCCAACGTCAAGGTCGCTGCGACCGGCGTCGTCAAGGTGCTCGACTTCGGGCTGGCGCGCATGGTCGCGCCCGGTGAGCTTGGCGCCGGGCGCGTCGCGGGATCGACCGGTGGCGCAGACGCCAGCCCGCGGAACTCGCCAACCATCACCTCACCCGCGGTCACACAGGCGGGCGTGATTCTCGGCACCGCCGCCTATATGTCACCGGAGCAGGCGCGGGGCCGAACCGTCGATTCACGCTCGGATCTGTGGGCCCTTGGCTGCCTCCTGTTCGAGATGCTGACGGCAACGCGCGCCTTCGATGGCGAGACGATCACCGACGTGCTGAGCGCCGTCGTGTCGAAGGAACCCGACTGGTCGTTGCTGCCGCCGGACACGCCGCTCCCGGTGCGCCGGCTGCTGCGACGGTGTGTGAAGAAGGACGTGCGGCAGCGCCTCCAGTCGGCAGGCGATGCGCGCGTCGAACTCGAAGACGCGTTGGCCGAGCCCGGGCTGCACGAGGCGGTTCACACGATCGCGCCGGCGACGCGATCGTGGATGCGCGCGGCGGGCCTCGTCGGGGCCGGGGCGCTGATGGCGACCGTCGCGACGTTCTTGCTGTCTGGTGACGCGTCCCCTGGGCCGGCCGGCCCCAAGCCCGTTCTGCGCTTCACGATCAATCTGCCCCCGGGTGCCGAACAGCCCTCGACGCCCGCGGTGTCGCACGACGGCCGCTTCGTGGCGGTGGCGTTGCGCGAGAAGGAGGGAACCCGACGCATCTGGCTTCGCTCGCTCGACGGCATCGAGTTCCAGCCGGTGGCAGGAATAGAGCACATCTTCACCGGTGCCCCCTTCTGGTCGCCCGACGACGGGGAGATCGGCTACTTCGTGGGTGGAAAGTTGATGCGGGTGCGAGCGACCGGAGGTGTCGCGACCGAGGTCGCCGACCTCTCGAAGATCCTGGGAACGATCGTGACGTCAGCCACGTGGGGCGCCGACGGCGCCATCCTCTTCGGTTCGCCGACGGGCATCTATCGAATCTCCTCAACCGGCGGCGACCCAGTGCGGCTCACCTCGGAGGGCGATGCCGCGAACGCGCCGGCGACCCCCGCGGATGATCCCCAGTGGCTGCCGGGCCAGACAGGCCTCGTGTACAGAACGCTCGCAGGCGGCGAACTCTTCCAGCGCCCCGTGGCCGGAGGGCAGTTACGGCGCCTGCTGCCGTCCTCCGGGGCCATCACCGCGCTGCGCGCGACGCGGGACGGTCTGCTGATCAGCCGCGCCACGCCACAACAGACCACGGTGCTGACCGCCCATCGCTATGACCTCGTCGCCGGCGAGGTGGATACACAGGGCGTCGTGCTCGCGACCGATCTGCTGTCGGAGGTTGGTGCCTCCGATACCGGCGTCCTCGTCTACCGCCCCGCGCGTGGTGGCCTCGACCACCAGTTCGAATGGGTCGATGCAAGCGGCCGTTCGGCCGCCGAGCCGTTCGGTGTGACCGGCGCGTCGCCATTCAACCTGTCCAGGGACGATACCCGACTCGCATTCGTCGAAGACGGTCACATCATGGTCCGCGACCTCGCGCGAGGCGTGACCAGTCGCGTGGTGCAGGGGCCAGGGTTATTCGAACCCATTCTGTCGCCCGACAGCAGCCGGATCGCCTACGCTCGGGCCGACACGGAGGGCGTGGCAATCGTCATTCGACCGACGGCTGGAGGGGTCGAGGAAGCAGTCCAGCGGTCACCTCAACCGATCTTCCCGGAGGACTGGTCCGCTGACGGCCGGTTCCTGGCCGCGGTGGCATTCGGTCGCGGCCTGATCGTTCCGCTCGAGGGCGACCGCACCCCCGTCCGCTTCGAAGACCATGGGCCGGGCACCCTCGTGGACGAGCCCCGGTTCTCACCGGACGGCCGGTGGATTCTGTACAACGCGACCGAGGGCGGGCGGGCGGACGTGTTCCTCGCGGCGCTGCCACCCACCGGGGAGCGCTGGCAAGTCTCGGTCGATGGCGGCGTACAGGGACGGTGGCGGCGAGACGGTACGGTGGTGTATTACCTGTCGGCGTCTGGTCAGCTGATGGCGGTGAACGTGAAAACGGTCCGCGGGCAGCCGCCGCAGATCGGGCGTCCACGTCCGCTGTTCGACACGAGGCTGACGGCCAACCCCCTGATCGATCAGTACGCCCCCAACGCGGATGGTTCGCGCTTTCTCTTGCGCCGTCCGGTTCAGGATGACCGGGGTTCTGAACTGCACGTGATCGTGAACTGGCCGACGCTGCTGAACACACGCCCGAGCGCGCCATAGGAGGGGCCAATGGGAACGCGTCTTCCCTGTCGAGCCATAAGTAAGTGTTACCGAGCGGCGATTCATCGCGCCATAATTCCTGTTACCGAAGCAGAGCGCTGATCCGGTCCAGCGACCGTGTGGTGTTCTTTCTTGAGGGACAGGGCGCGGAGCCAGC
>JBQTIE010000259.1:0-46596 GCA_052389315.1 Acidobacteriota bacterium | reverse complement strand
AAAGTCGATCCGAATGAGACAAGTTTTCGCGAATGGCCGCAGGAGATGGCCGGCCCCGCGGAGCGGGGCCAAGACGACAACGAGGGCACCAGCGAGGCTGCTCGTCTCAGGCGCAGCTTCGCTGGTGTCCCGAACCACCGCTCGCCGCTGACGCCGACCGCTCGATCAGCGGGCCGGGGCGCGCCTGCGGAAGAGGGTGACGTGCCCGCCCGTGCAGATGGCGTCGTAGTCTTCGAGCAGTCGGGGCAGCGTGCGGTGCCGCTGGATGATCGCGTCGCCGCCCTCGGCTTCCTGTTCCACGAGCACCCACTCGACCAGGGGTGCTGGTCCCCTGGTGAAGGCGCTGTCCCAGATGGGGCCGTTCCCTTCGTGGAGGAAGTCCCGAATCGCGAACCCGGCCCATGAGAGTTCATGCATGTAGTGTCCGAGGGCGCCCATGCTGATCATCACGGCTCCGCCGTCGTACCGATTGACGAGGCAATCGGTCACGCGCGCCCGCCCTCGCACGTGTTGGTCGATCTGTGCCTCAAGGACCATGGCCGCATCGGAAGCGAAGGGCGGCGTCTCTCGTACGCTGAGTCCGAACGCCATCGCCGCGAGGAGTGCCGCCACCCGCGGGCGGCGGCTCCGGAGCAGGCCAACCGCCAGCCCGGACGCCATCGCCGCGGCGACGACGAGCGGGATTTCGTACCGCAGACGGAATGGGTGTCCCGCCATGTAGGCCGAGGCCGGGAGCGCGGCCGCCGCGAACAGGGCCAGGGGTATCAGCAGCGCCGCGCGCCGGGCGGAAACGACGGCCAGCAGGCCGACGACCAGCGCCGAGAAGGTTCCGAGACGTGTGAGCCAGCTTCCGCCGGCCATCGTGAGGCCCTCGGCAATCTTCGTGGCGACGGCGATCGGGTTGCCCCGGAGTGATTCGTCCGGCACGAAAAACCCCGAGCTGACAAACCACTCGCCGACCGTCACGCGGCTGAAGCAGAGGAACGCGACGACGGCGAGGATCGGATAGCATGCCAGGCGCGCGTGCACGCGCAGCACGCCCGCCCATGGGCTCCCGCGGCGCCACCACGCGAAGGCCGAGGCCGCCAGACACGCGCCGGTGATCGGCCACGCTTCGTACCGTGTGAGGCAGGCGAGCACGATGACCCATCCGGCCGCCCTGGGCACCTCCAGTTCCTTGGCCAGCACCCACCGGGTCAGCAGGAAGACCTGGAGCGTCGTCAAGCCGAAGAGCAGCGGCTCGGTCATGGGGGTGCTCTGCAGGTACAGCACGTTCGCGTTGGCCACGAAAAGGGCGACGGCCAGCAGCGCACCGACTCGCGAGGAGGTGAGCGCGAGCACCGTGCCCGCGATGGCGGCCGCCGCCAACGCATTGGCGAGCACCGAGAGCGCCACGCCGACGCTGCCCGTGCGATAGAAAAGGTCGATTTGCACCGGCAGCATCAGCAGCAGGTGCGGGAGCGGAAGCCAGACGGCCCCAATCTGCTCCCACCCGGGGGTGAGGCTGTCGAGGATGCGTCGCGAGACAACGAGGTGGGCTTTGGCGTCGTAGTGCGCCAGGCTCAGTCCCGTGTTGGCGTAGTACACGGCGGCGATGGCCCCGATGCCTGCGGTGCCGCGCGCCAGCCATCGCGGGAGGAGGCCAGGGTCCCAGAACGGGGTGGTCGCCCGGCGTACCAACGCGCGCCGGCTGGCGCGCGCGGAAGGCTCGGGGCCCCGGGAGGTCTCACTCACCGGGATATATAATGGACCGGTTTGCTGACGGTCAGGCGCGTCTCGCACGCGGGAGCACCCACCCCTCGATGACCCCGGAACTGTCGATTGTCATTCCGGTCCGGAACGAGTCGCCGAACATCAAGCCCCTGTACGACGAACTGACCCACACGCTGATGGAGGCCGGGCGCTCGTACGAGATTCTCATCATCGACGATGGGAGTACCGACGACACGTTTGAGCAGCTGGCGGCGCTGCAGGCACGCGATCCCCACCTGCGAGTGATCCGATTTCGCCGCAACTTCGGACAGACGGCTGCCTTTGCCGCCGGGTTTGCCTTCGCGCGTGGTCAGCTCGTCGTCACCTCGGATGGTGACCTGCAGAACGATCCGGCAGACATTCCCCGGATGGCCGCCCACATCGACGAGGGCTACGACATCGTGTGCGGATGGCGGAAGAACCGCAAGGATACGTTCGTGACGCGCCGGATTCCGTCGATGCTCGCCAACCAGCTGATCTCGTGGGCCACGGGGGTGCCGCTGCACGACTACGGGTGCTCGCTCAAGGTGTTTCGATCGGAGGTCGTCAAACCGCTTCGCCTCTACGGCGAGATGCACCGGTTCCTGCCGGCGATCGCGTCCCAATTGGGTGTGCGCATCAAGGAGGTCGTGGTCAACCATCGCGCGCGCACGGCCGGCGCCTCGAAATATGGGTTGTCCCGAACGGTACGGGTCATCCTGGATCTGGTCACCGTCAAATTCCTGCTCAGCTATTCAACCAGGCCTCTGCACATCTTCGGCGTCGTCGGGCTGGCCACGGGATTGTTGGGTGCGACGATTACCGGCTATCTGGGGTACGTGCGGCTCATCGCGCAGCAGCCGATCGCGGACCGCGCCCCGCTCCTGCTGCTCGGGGTCCTGCTGCTGTTCATCGGTGTCCAGTTGGTGACCTTCGGGCTGCTGGCCGAGCTGCTGGCGCGCACCTACTACGAATCCCAGAGCAAGCCGGTCTACGTCATCCGTGAGATCCGGCAGACGCCCGAGCCGATGCCGGTCGAGCCATGAGCGAAGCCCGGCGCGGGGCGTCCCCGGCGGGTTCGACCGCGACGCGCGAACACGACCCGCGAATCACGGTCATCCAGCGCGAGCTCTTTGACGCCGGGAAGTCGAAGGTCGGCAAGTACCGCGACCTCGTGATCGGGCGACCCGGACTGGCGCCCCTGCTGCTCTTCGAGCTCGTCACGCTGTGCTGTGCGTGGATGCCTGGCGCCCTTGGCCTGTTTCTGCGCTCCAAGCTCTACCCCTTGATCCTCGGTCGCGTGGGGCGCAACGTCATCTTCGGAGTGAACGTCACCTTGCGGCACCCCCACAAGATCGTCGTCGGTGACCACGTCGTGATAGACGACGGCTGTTGCCTGGATGCCAAGGGCACGGACAACACCGGGATCGTGATTGGCACCGGCGTGTTCGTCGGAAGAAACACGATCCTCAGCTGCAAGAACGGCGACATTCTCATCGAGGACCACGCCAACATCGGGTTCAACTGCGAGATCTTCTCCGCCTCGCGCGTCCGGGTCGGCAAGCGTCTGTTGATGGCCGCTTACACCTATCTGGTCGGCGGAGATCACCTGTACGACCGGATCGATATCCCCGTGCTCGATCAAGGCCGCACCGCGCGCGGCATCGACGTGGACGACCACGTCTGGCTTGGCACGCACGTTGTGGTGACGGACGGCTCACGGATTGGACGTGACGCGATCATCGGCGCCGGCGCGGTGGTTGTCGGGGAGATTCCCGCGTTCAGCGTGGCCACCGGGATTCCCGCGCGGGTCGTGCGGGACCGCCGCGAGGACGCGCACCCGAGGCCGGACGCCCGTGCGACCAACGGCGGCGACTCGGAGGCCCCCGCCTGACATGTGCGGCATCGTTGGCATCGTCGAATCGGACTTGACGCGCCCCGTGTCCTCCGACGACCTGGCGCGCATGGTGCGAACCCTGCACCATCGCGGTCCAGACGAGGAGGGCAGCGTCCGGCTGTCGGGCGTGGGCCTCGGAATGCGCCGGCTGTCGATCGTGGACCTGTCGGGCGGGCAGCAGCCGTTTACCAACGAGCACGACGACATTCAGCTGGTGGCGAACGGGGAGATCTATAACTTCCCGCAGCTGCGCCAGGAACTCGAGGGACACGGCCACACGTTCCGGAGCCGTTCGGACATCGAGGTGCTCGTGCACGCCTACGAGCAATGGGGTGAGGCGTTCCTCACGCGGCTTCGCGGCATGTTTGCGATTGCCCTCTGGGACGGACGGACACGCACACTGCTGGCGGCCCGCGACCGGGCGGGCGAAAAGCCGGTCTACTGGACGATGACCCACCGGGGGCTGCTGCTCGCCTCCGAAGTCAAGGCGTTGCTCGTGCGGCCCGAGGTGCCGCGTGAGCTGGATCTCGAGGCGGTCGATCAGTTTCTGACCTACGAGTACGTGCTGGCACCCCGCACGATTCTGAAGGGCATTCAGAAGCTGCCCGCCGGGCACTTCCTGACCTATCGCGACGGGCGCGTGTCGGTGCAGAGGTACTGGGATCCTGCCGCCGTCGCCCCTCGTCCGTGGACGGACGCGGAGGCGAGCGATGCGCTTCGGGAGGCGTTGAGGAACGCCACGGTGGGTCAGATGATGGCCGATGTCCCGATCGGGGCATTTCTTTCGGGAGGAATCGATTCGAGCAGTCTCGTCGCGTTCATGAGCGAGGTCTCGCTGCAGCCGGTCAACAGCTTCAGCATTGGCTTCGAGGACGGCACCTACAACGAGCTGCCGTACGCCCGAGAAGTGGCACAGGCCTTCAAGACCAATCACCGAGAACGGCTCGTGTCACCGGACCTCGAGGACTTGTTCGAACGTCTGATCGTCCACCTCGATGAGCCCTTCGCCGACGTGTCGTTGTTTCCGACGTTTCTCGTCTCGCAGGTGGCGCGCGAGCACGTGACCGTCGCGCTGTCCGGGGACGGAGGCGACGAGCTGTTCGGCGGCTACGACGCCTATCTGGCCCAAGCGCTCGAGGTCAGGCTCTCGGCGGCAGGGCGCGCGCTGCTGCCTGCGATCGCGGCGCTGGCCAACCTCGTGCCGCCCACCGACAAGAAGAAGGGGCTGGTCAACAAGATCAAGCGATTTGTCTCCGGGGCCACGTTGGCTCCGCGCGATCTGGGCCACTACCGCTGGATGGTCTACCTCGGCGCGGAAGCCAAGAGGCGTCTCTACGCGCCCTCGCTGCGCAGCGCCCTGTCGGGATCCGACGCCTATGCCCCGGTGCGGGAGACCTTGCGACGCTTTGCTCAGGACGACTTGGTCAACCGGCAGCTCTATGCGGATCTCTCGCTCTATCTTGCCGACGACATTCTCGTGAAGGTGGACCGCATGAGCATGGCGACCTCTCTCGAGACGCGGGCGCCGTTCCTGGACGCCGACGTGATGGAGTTGGCCTTGTCCATGCCTGGACATCTCAAGATCAGGAACGGCGAGCGCAAGTGGATTCTCAAGCAGGCGATGCGCGGCGTGCTGCCCGAGCGGATTCTCTCCAGGAAAAAGGAGGGATTCAGCATCCCCATGAAGAACTGGCTTCGCAGGGAGCTGCAGCCGTTGATGCGGTCGCTGCTGGCGAAAGAGCGCGTGGATGCGCGAGGGCTGTTCGATGGGACCGAGGTGACACGCCTGATCGACGCGCACGTGGCGGGGCGCGAGAATCACGCGCACACGCTGTTCCCGCTGATGGTGTTCGAACGCTGGTGCGCCGCGCACCTGCGGTGACGGGTCGGCGCGCAGCCTCTCGCACAGGCCGCAGCGCGTGCCGCAGGGCCGCCGCGTATCAGCTAATCGGGAAGGCGATAGAAGGCTTCGACGGCGCCGATTTCATCGGCCGTCCGCGTCGGCGTCCAGCCGAGGGCCTGGGCCATCAGCGATGCCGCACGGGCCACCGCGTCCGCGCCCGGGTAACCCGCCGATCCTGCGTCCGTGCGCCGGATGACCGCATCGGCAAGCGTCATGGCCGACTCTGCGCGGACCGCGTGCACGATTTCGGCACCGAGGATATCGCAGCCGGCACCCAAGGGGACCCCTAGAGCGGGCGCGGCTCGAACGAGCTCCAGCACATCCCCGTGGGTGGTGCCGTAGGTGAGGGCCAGGCGGCGCAGCGTCTCATCGTTGACGAGTCCCGGTTCGAGGCGGCGTGCATCGCGCAGGAATGACTCGCGACGATCGATGTCACCTCCCATGACTGGGGTCACGGAGGTCCGACAGAGGGGTGGCGTCGAGTGGCCTGCGATCCTGAACGCCGCATCGATCGCGCGTTCCGCAGTGTGTCGCGCCGTCGTATAGCGGACGCCGAAGACCGAGATCAACCGGGGCGCACCGGTCGAGCCATGATCGACAACGGTGCTCTCGCGCAGCAGCTTCACGCGAGTTCCGGATCCCGACACCATCGGCAGCAGACCCCTGTGCGCCAGCCGAACGTCGGCCAGGGTCAGCGCGGCCCTCGGAAACGCCACGGCAGCGTCGTCGAGCAGGGCGGCCAGGGCGCCCCGTGTCGGGGCCAGCGCCTCCGCGGGTCCGTCGTAGACCTCGTGGCTGGTGCCCACGATGGATACATCGCGCCAGGGCACGACGAACAGAAAACGGCCGCGCGCGAGGCCCCCGCAGGCATGCGTCGTGACAACGCGTCGGGTCACCAGGTTCATCGCCAGCGAGAGCCGGGCGGCCGGCAGCGAGTCGCTGCATCCCATCGAGTGGAGCAGTCCGGCGGCCCATGGCCCCGCTGCGTTGAGGACGACGTGGGCTCGGATGTCGAAGCTCTGGCGCCCCAGACGATCGTCGGCTCGGATGCCCGTCACGCGATCGTCTTCCCGGATGAGGCCGGTGGCCTGAACGTAGTTGGCGGCCACGGCGCCTCGAGCTGCCGCCGACAGGACGAACGACAGCGTCATCCGGTCTGCATGGTGCATCTGGTAGTCGTGCCAGAGCGCCCCGCCGGTGACGCCGGACGGGTCGATGACCTGGTTGTGCTGCAGGCACTCGTTTCGCGAGATCACCCGACTCGGCGGGAGGTGCAGTTCTGGATCCGTCACGCCGTCGTTGCGGTCGCGGGCGACGAGATCGCTGATGGCCAGGGCCACTCGCATCAGCGCAGCCGAGCGGAGGGGGTGACGATAGGTTGGCACAACGAAAGGCAGCGGCCGTACCAGGTGCGGCGCAATCCTGGCCAGCGCCCGCCGCTCCCGGATGAAGAGGCGCATCTGCCGAACATCGAGGCTCTGCAGCGACCGCAGCCCTCCGTGCAGCGTCTTGTGGTTGTTGAAGGAAGTACCCGCGCCGAAATCGGCCTGATCGATGAGAGCGACCGACCAGCCGCGCAACGCCGCGTCCCACGCCGCCAGGGCCCCATAGACGCCCGCGCCGACGACGACAAGATCGAATCGGGTGTTCGCCAGGCTGCGGAGGTCGCGCTCCATCCGAGTCGCGGCCATTGTACGATAGCGGATTGTGATTGATCAGATCGCCCGCTACTGGAACGAGCGGATCCACGACCTCGAGATGACCACGCAGCCGGTTGGGTCTCCGGAGTTCTTTGCTGAATTGGACGAGTACCGGTTCGACAAGCTGCACTATCTGCCGCGGCTGGTGGATTTTGGCGGCTTTCGGGGGAAGAGGCTCCTCGAAGTGGGCTGCGGCATCGGCACGGACCTGGTCCGGTTTGCGCGGGGGGGCGCGCTCGTCACAGGTGTCGACCTGTCCCGGACGGCGATCGATCTGGCAACGAAGAACTTCGACTCTCAGGGCCTCGTCGCCCAGGACCTTCAGGTCGCCAACGCCGAAGCGCTGCCCTTCGCCGATGCCTCGTTCGAAGTCGTCTACGGTCACGGCGTGATCCAGTACACGGCTGACGCCACCCGACTGGTCGGGGAGTGTCATCGAGTCCTCAAGCCGGGTGGGCAGGCCGTCTTCATGGTCTACAACCGTGTTTCCTGGCTGAACGCCCTCTCTTCGCTCATGAGCGTGTCGCTCGAACACGAGGATGCGCCCGTGCTGCGCAAGTACTCAATCCGGGAATTCCGGGCCCTCCTCCAGCCGTTTCGCGACGTGCGCATCGTCCCGGAACGGTTCCCGGTGCGGTCACGGCTTCACAAGGGCTGGAAAGGCCTGGCGTACAACACGGCCTTCGTCGGCACGTTCAACGCGCTTCCTCGAACGCTGGTGCGCCGCTACGGCTGGCATCTCATGGCGTTTTGTCAGAGATGAGAGGTACGGCCCCTGCGGGCTCGGGCGGCTGAGGCCCGTCGCGCAACGGGGCGTCGGCGCCGCTCAATACGGGAAGCGTTGTTTCAGCTTCAGGATGGGCGCTTCGAAATAGCGCCACGAGAGCCACGCGAGGGCGAGCGCAGGCAGCGTGGCGGCCACGTAGAACACGATCTGACCGGCCCACGACGCCCCGAAGCGGGCGAAGTCGTCCGGACCCAGGACGAGGCCGCGGACCACACGCATGACCGGCAGGTGGATCAGGTACAGGGCATAGCTGTACTTGCCGAAGGCGCGCAGCCAGGCGGCCGACATCGCCCGCGGCCACCAGTGGGTGGCGGGCAGCGCGACGGCGGCCGTCAACATGCCGGCGCTCGTCAGCGCCAGCAGCGAGTAACCGAGGCGCTGCATCGTGGGTCCCCACCACCAGCCATCGCCATCTGTCCAGGCGACCATCACCACGCCGGCCAGTGTCGCCGACGCCAGCGTCAGCGCCCAGTGTCCGGCGCCTGCCAGGAAGCCGCGGCGGAGCAACCAGGCGCAAAGCGCTCCTGTGGCGAGCGCATCGGCGCGATAGAAGGTCAACACATAGACGTCCACGCTACTCGCCCCGGCGGCCAATGCCCACCAGCGCGCCGCCGGAGCGGCCACCATGAGCGCCGCACACAACAGGCCGAGCAGTCGTGACGGCCAGAGCCAGACGACAGCGGCCCAGACCAGGTAGAACTGTTCTTCGATCGCCAGCGACCACGCGATGTCGAGCACGCCGTGGGCGAAGGCGTCGCGACCGGCGACCGCGAAATTCACGAGGTACAGCCAATAGGGAAGTTGTCCGCGTGGGGCGCCGGCGCCAGCCAGCAAGTCGTACCACCGCGGAAAGAGCGGCAAGACGACCAGCGTGAGAAACACGACCAGATAGTAGAGGGGGAAGATGCGCAACGTTCGACGCATGTAGAAGCTCGCGAAATAGCGGTCGCTGCCGCGAGCGTCGATCAGGATTCCCGTGATGAGGAAGCCCGAGAGCACGAAGAACAAATCGACTCCGGACCAGCCGACGATGGACAGGTGCTTGAGGATGCCTCCCGCCATCGTCTCCGGCGTCAGGATCGAGTAGTGATGGAAAAGGACCAGCAGAATGGCGATGCCGCGAAGGCCATCGAGCGCTGGAGTATGGGCGATCACGATTCGCAGGCGTTGCTACGGTCAGCCCGCGCTCGGAGAGAAGAGCCGTAGTCGACGTCTCATTGTAAAGGATCCGTCAGGTTTCGACTCCCCGAGTAATATCATCGTTTGTGCGATCCGTCGTGCCCCGAGCGCTTCTCGCGGTGCTCGCCTTTCTCGTCCTGCTTGAAGTCACGGTCATCGCTCCGCTGCCGGGTGCGGCGGCGCTGGTGGCGACGACACTCTGGATGGCTGGCCCAGGTGTCGTCCTGGCTCGACAGGTGTTCGCTCGAGCCGAAACATCCGGCATCCTCGCGTGGCTCATCGGGCCGGCCCTTGGCCTGGGGTTCAGCGTCTTCGGCACCTTTCTGGTCTGGGCGGCTGGCGTGCAGAGCTGGCTTGCCATTTTCCTGGGCCCGGGCCTGACCTGGCTTCTCGCGCTGGCCGTTCGGCGTTGGGGAGGACCGTCGTTACGGCTGCCGGCGTTCGACCGGCGAGACGTCGTGGCGAGCGCGCTGCTGTTGCTCCTCGTTCCGGCCATCACGTGGGTTCCCTATGACCACGTGCGCGAGCCCGTGGCGGATGGAGAAGCCTATCGCGCCTACTTCACGGCGGACTTCGTGTGGGCGATGACGGTCACCTCGGAGCTCTCGAAGGGAGACGTTCCTCCCGTCAATCCCATGCTGAAAGGTGAGCCGCTCCGCTACTACTGGATGGCGCATTTCCTGTCGGGTGCGGTCTACCGCAACGTCGCCGCGTGGGGCGTGAGCAGCGAAGCCGTGGTGCTCGTGAATGGGCTCGCCTTCGGGTTGGCGTTTGTCGCGTTCGTCTACGCGCTGGCCAGGCTGTCTGGGGCAAGCGCGGCGTGGGCCAGCCTGGCTGTGGCGGCGGCGTTTGTGGCCAACAGCTACGAGGGCCTGAATCGTCTGTGGGTGCTCAGCCAGCAGGGCGTGTCCCTCGAGCTCTTGAAAACCTACAACATCGACGCGGTGACACGCTGGTTCTATCAGGGCATGCCGGTCGATGGTCTGCAGCGGCTCCTCCTGTACCAGCCGCACCATCTCACGGGCTACGTCATGGCGCTGTCTGCCCTGTGGCTCGTGGGTGCGGCGAAGGATGTGACCGAGACGTCCGTCGCGTCGTGGGCGGGTGTCCTGCTGGCGTTCGCCCTCCTCTTCAGCACCTTCACCGCCATCATCCTGGGCCTGGCCGTGGGCCTGGTGTTCGCCTGTCGGATCGTGCCGGGAAGGCAGGTCGTCGCGGCCGTGCAAAGCGCCGTGCTTGGCGGCGCCCCGGTGGCGGTGGGCGTCGGCCTGGTCGGGGCGTTGGGTTACACCGATCCGAGACAAGGCTCTCTGATCGCCGTCGGGCTCAATCCCGTCGCCGTCCGCGACTGGGGGTTCATGCTGCTCTTGAGCTTTGGCCCGCTCCTGCTCGCGGGCATGCTCGGCCTGCTGCGGGTGAGATGGATCGGCGGTGGCGGGGCGGCGCCGGCGGCGCTCGTGGCTGCCGCCCTCGCATTCTATTTTCTCGCAGATGTGCCCGATATGGGAGGTGTGTGGGTGGGATGGCGCGCCGGGCACCAGCTCCTGATCGCGTTCGCGGTCATCGGTGGGGCGGCTTTGACATCGGCCTGGCGGGTCACGAGGCTCAGGTGGACGCTGACGCCCGCCCTGGTGGTGGCCACCGTCGCTGCCCTCCCGACGGTCATCATCGATATCTACAACGCGCAAGACATCACCAACCGGGGCCCTGGACCGACCTTTCCATGGACGTTGATCGTGTCACCGGAGGAGCGCGAGGCGCTGTCGTGGGTTCGCGATCAGACGCCCCTTGAGGCGACGATTCAACCAGATCCGACGGCACGAGGGTCGGCTCACTGGGGATGGATTCCCGCGTTCGGCGAGCGCCGCATGGCGGCCGGCCTGCCGATCGCGATGATTCCACTCGAGCCGTACCAGGTGGCGAGCGATACGGTCCGCCTGGGGGTGTTCAACGCCGCCTCGGCGGCCGACGCGCACACCATGGCCCGCGCCCTCGGTATCGACTACCTGTTCGTGGGCGAGCCCGAACGACGCGCCTACCCGACGACGATGACCGCGATCGCCGCCGGTTCGGCGCTGTTCCCGGTCGTCTTCGAGAACTCGGCTGCGACGATCTTCCGCGTGGCCCCCTGACGCGCCGCCCGGATCTGTCGAGGTCTGCCCGCGCCAGGTCAAGTGGCCGTGCGCGTGCGAATGTCGGCGATCACCGCGTCGAGATCGGCGTCGAGGCTCTTCGATGGCCGGTACCCGAGCGCCTCGCGCGCGGCCGTGATATCGGCAATCGAGAACCGCAACTCTCCGGCCTCGGCCGGAGCGTAGCCCGGTTTCAGATGTGGCGCCAACCGACTCGTCAGGTGGTGGGCGAGGGTCGTTAGCGACGTGCCCTGACCCGTGCCCAGATTGTAGGTGCCGGGGGAATGGCTCGCGGCGGCGATTGTTCCCGCCGCGATGTCGTCGACGTGGACGAAATCGCGCTGCTGCTGTCCATCGCCGAAGATGACCGGAACTTCACCGCGCAACAGTCGCGTGACGAAGATGGTGATCACGCCCACATACGGCGTGTAGGCTTGACCCGGGCCGAACGTATTGAAGTAGCGGACGGCGCTGAACGGGATGCCGCGCGCGTCGAGCACCTGGCGGCAGACCCCTTCGGCGGCCAGCTTGCCAATGCCATAAGGTGACAGCGGGCGCGTCGGGTGGTTCTCGGCGATGGGCGTGGGCGAGGAGGCGTCGGCGTAGACCGCCATCGAGGAGGCAAACACAAAGCGCCGCACTCGGCCCGGGTCCACGGCGCCGAGCAGCCGCGCGGTGCCCATCACGTTGGTGTCGAGGTCTTCGAAGAAGCGGGCGAAGCTGCCACGAATCGTGACTTGCGCAGCGAGGTGGAAGACACAGTCGACCTCGATCAGCGCGTCGCTCACCGCCTGCTCGTCACGGATGTCCCCATGGACGAAGCGCGCACGGTCAGGGACGGCTTCCCTCTGGCCGACCGACAGGTTGTCCAGCACGGTCACGCGATGGCCCTCGGCCAGCAGGCGCCGCGTGAGGTGGGATCCGATGAACCCCGCGCCGCCCGTGACCAGCGCGTGTTCGAACGCCTTCATACCGCGGTGTGGTGCCGGGGGCAGTACACCGAATGCTCGCTGTCCATGACCACACAGTCGAGGTCCTGCATGGAGTCAACCACGACGTTCGGCATGATGACGCTGTGACTGATGCGAATGGGATGGCGGATGATCACGCCATCACCGATGACGCTGCGCTCGATGCGGACGCCGTCTGGCGCCGAGACGCCCTCGCCAACCAGGTGGGTCAATCCTTGCCGTTCCAGTTCGATCAGGTTGATGGCCAGGAGGTCGGCCGGCTTGGTCAAGTTCAGATCTCGCTCGACGATCGGGTGATGATGCACGAGGTAGCCGTCGTCGATCAGGATCTGGATGCTGTCGGTGATCTCGTACTCGTCGCGCATCGCGGTACGCGGCGTGCGCCTGATGGCGTCGAAGATGTGGTGGTCGAAGACGTACAAGCCGCAGCCCTTGAGCTGACTGTCAACGTAGCGCGGTTTCTCGATCACGCGGCGCACGCGCCCGTGTTCGTCGGCTTGAATGACGAAGTTGCGGCGTACCATTTCCGGGTCTGGTTCGAACATGCTGACCAGATTCGCGTTGGTCTTGCCGTCGAGCACCTGCGAAACCAACGGGCGCAGCGGCGCCGCCAGGTGGAAGTAGATGTCGCCGAGCATCAGCAGGAACGGCAGCTGAATCCTGGACTCCAGGGCGCCCACCGCATGAGCCAGGCCCAGGGTGCTCTCCTGTTCCAAGAAATGAATCCGGACACCGTACCGCGATCCGTCGCCGAACGCACTGGCGACCTGGTAGCCCAGATGGCCAACGACGATGTGGATCTCGCCGATGCCGGAGTCCCGCATCACCTGGATTTGATGGGTCAGGAGGGGCCGGTTGAGGATCGGGAGAATCGGTTTGGGGCTGCGCTCGGAAAACGGGTACATGCGCGCGCCCTTGCCCGCGGCGAGGATGACTCCCGCGACTCGACCGTCCAGTTCACCCACGTGCGTCCCCCACGAGCTTGCATCGCACCAGTTCCCGCATCACCCGCACGGCGTCGAACGCCCGAATCTTCTTGCCCTCCTCGAAGGTCCGGCCGCGGAAACTGACCGGCACTTCGGCAAACCGGGCCCCTCGCTGCGCCAGTCGCGCGGTGAACTCGGCTTCGAAATCAAAGCCGTTCGCCCGGACGCGCAGCCCCTCGATGAGCGAGGCGCGGTACATTTTGTAGCACGTCATCAGGTCCGAGACTTGCGTGCCGTAAAGGAGCCGCGCTGAAGCGGACATGAACAAATTGCCGAGGCGGTTGGCGAACCGCATGCCCTCGATCGAGCCTTTGAACCGGCTCCCGTAGACGACATCCGCGCGCCCTGCCAGCAAGGGCTCGAGCAGCGGCACGTAGTCGTGGGGATCGTATTCCAGGTCGGCGTCCTGGTGGACGTAGAGGTCACCGGTGGCCAGAGTCCACAGATGCTTCAGGACGCCGCCGCGCCCGACATTGTCAGGCATGAAGATGACCTTCACCCCCGGCAGCGTCAGCTTGGCAAGGATGTCACGGGTCCCATCGGTGGATCCATCATCACCGACCAGGACCTCGAGCCCGAGGCCGGTCTCGACCGAGACCACTTCGGTGAGCAGACGTTCGATCGTGGCCCGCTCGTTGTACACGGGCACCAGGACACTCAACGTCGCGGGCACGGAACCTCGATCACCTTGGCAGACACGTTACACGGAACGCATCGCCAGTTCAAAGCCGTCTGCGCGAGGGGACGCGGGCCCGAGCCCGCGCGAGCTGCAGCTAGGGGGCCTGCGGCGGCGCATCCGACGGTGCCGCCGGTGGAGACGGGGACGGCCCCGGCAGCTCGCCTGCGCGACGCTTTTCCATCGAGGCGCGCACGAGGAACTTCGCGTACGGCACCACCTGCTTGATGGCAGCCACGTTCATTTGGCACGGGCTCAGGCACGTGGGGCACTTGTCGTCGCGAATCATCCGGCGATGCGCCTGTGCGGCATCCCGAAAATAGATGGCCTCCGGATCCTCGTTCTTGACATTCCCCATGACGTCGCTGTTCTCACAGAAGAAGACGTCGCCGTTCGGGTTGAGCATCACGCCCTGTGTCTGGAACGGGCAGGGCGCCAGACGGTGATAGCCGTTGGCGATCATGTCCGCGTAGTGCATGTAGATGTAGTTCTGGCCGTCGAGCAGCGGATCCTGCCGCACGCGATCGAGGAAGAACTTCCGCATGCGCTGCTCCTCGGCGCCGATCGGCCTGAGCTCACCCTCCAGATCGCTGTTGCCGAGCATCGCGTCGGTGAACCGCACCATGTTGAAGACGATGTCGAGATTTTCCTTCTTCGCCCACGCCAGGATGTTGTCGGCGTCGTCGAGGTTCATGGAGAAAATCGTGGACGAGATGCCGAAATTGAATCGATACTTCTTCTGGAGCTCCTTCATCGCGGCGATCGTCTTGCCGGCCTTTTCAAAGGCACGCTTGACGTTGCGGACCTCACCGTGCATGTCGTTGACGCCGTCGATCGACACTCGCGTCGAGAAGATGACCCCGCGCTCATGGCAGAGCTCCACCACCCTGGTCAACATCGGAATCGCGCGGTGCGGCGTCAGCCCCGTCGTGTTGATCGTGAGCTTCCGGAGCTTGGGAAACCTGTCGATCATCACGCGGCAGATGTCGACCATGTCGTTCCGGGTGGTCGGCTCTCCGCCGGACAACGAGGCGTTCTCGATGTCCTTCCAGAGCGCCGAACTGAACGCCTGCTCGATCTGGGGCAGGGTGAGGTCCGACTTGCGATCCCCCCGCGTCCAGTTGTTGCACATCTCGCAGCGGGCGTCGCAGACGAACGTGCAGTGAAAGATCAGGACCGTCGGGTGGAGGGGGGTGTATCTGGCCACCGCCGCCCGGACCAGGTCTCGGGGTGCGCTCAGCGCTGCCTTGGCGAGGTATTTCGCCGCGTAAGCCTGTGCCATGTGTAACCTGATGATTCTACAGGATTTCCATGCCTCGAGCCACTAATCGTCCGGGGGCGTCAATTCCAGCGGTCTGGACGTCCCCGGCCGAGCCACAACACCAGTCCCGGCAGGTTGCCCGCGAGGCCGGTGAGCACGATGAGCGTCGAAAGGGCGAATGAGACCTCGTCCGCGACCCCGACCGGTCTCATGAGCCACACGATCACCCCCTGCGGCAGACCAAACCCACTGACCGACACCGGCACCAGGAGCATGAGCAGGCCGAGCGGCATGACGAGCACGTAGTACACGAAGGGCACCGCGATACCGAGCCCGAGGCCGAGCAGATACGCCTGCAGGATGCGCAACAGCTGGACGACGAGGGACCAGCCAAACACGAGAAGGAGCACGCCCGGCCGCCCCCGATACCGCGCAATGGCGTCACCGGCCACGACGAGCCGGCGCCCGATGCCCGACCGGTGCCAGGCCGCCGGCACCAGGATGCGCGCGACGCGATCTGCCCACAGCGCGGCCACGCACCCGGTCAGGAGGAGGCCCGCGGCCAGCAGCATGCGGCTCGGAGCGCCGCCAGCCGGGGCCCAGAGCGCCAGCCCGACGGTGCCCAGCAGCACGAGCGCGAGGATGCCGAGGACCCGGTCGATGGCGACCGACGCCAGCGCGTCGCTCCCCGCGCCACCCGCTCGGGTGACCCCGTAGGTTCGCGCGAGGTCCCCCCCGACACCGGCGGGCAGAAAGCTGCCGACGAAGGAGCTGACCAGGAAGATGGACGCGGCCTCACTCGCGGAGATTCGCACGCGCGCGGCGCGCAACAGCGACACCCAGCGCACGATCATCACGACCCGGTCGAGAGCGACGAGCGCCAGCACCGCCCCCAGATGGCCGGGGCTGACGCGCCAGACGACGCCGGCCGCCGCGGACATGTCGATGTGCCGGGCCAGATACGCGAGGATCGCGCCGGTGACCAGCAGGCGCATCCACCACGACCCGGCCACCCGGTGCAGAAAGCTCGACACCTCGATCAGGCGGACGGTTTCTGGGCGACGAAGGTGAGGGTTTCGAACAGGTTCTTGCGGATCTTGAAGATCAGCTCTTCGGTGCGCGTGTAGCGCGACAGCGCGTCGATGCCCGGGAGATTGACGAGCAGCGCGCCTCCAGCCAACAGGTCACGTCCGAGGCCGGTGGCCACGCCAATGCTGCGCTCGACGCGCAGGAGGTCGAAGCCGCCGTCATTGAGCAGTTGCCGGACGCGCCGCTCGGTCGTCACGAAGTTGTGCGTGTAGTCCACGTCCCAGAAAAACGCGCGCTCCTTCAGGTAGTCCGGCACCACCACGAAGAACGTGCCGCCGGGCCGGAGGCTACGCAGGGCTTCAGCCGTGAAGGCGCGCGCGGCATCGATACCGCTCATGTGCTCCAGGACCTGGTCGGCGTACACGACGTCGGCGGCGGCATCCGGAATCGGGATGGGCGGGGTCCAGGACTCGATGACCGCCAGGCCCTTCTTCCGCAGCACGTCGGCCAGAATCGGGCTGGCCTCGATGGCGGTATACGTCCAGCCAGCCTCGACGGCCTGCTCGGCGAGCGTGCCGTGACCCGGGCCGATTTCGTACAGCACGCCGGGCGCCCGTGTGAAGCGATGGAGCAGCCCCAGCCGGTGCTGCTCGATCTTTCCCCGGCGAGCGCTGCCGTAGGTGGTCAGCTTTTTTTCGGAGAACGACTTGTAGAAGTTGGACGACTCGGCCACGGAGCAACCCACTAAACGCGAAGGGCAGGAGGCGGTGTGCCTTCCTGCCCTTCGAACACCCTTCCAGCGCTACCGAATCACCGGCAGATGGGAGCGTCCCCCGGGAGATCACCGGGACGGGGACTTCCCACCTCGCTCCACCCAATGGAGGGAGTTGGCCCGCTGGCGCCCACGATCATGTCGAAGACCCGATTCCCCCCATAGACCGTGGTGTCCTCGCGGAACATGGTGCCATCGCTCGGGCCACAACCGGAGCAATTGCACGCGTGCCCACCAGGGGCGGCGATGATCATCCTGAAGTTCGGATCGGACTGCGACAGGGCGAAGACCACTTCACGCGTGAAGCGATGACAGTTGACGCCACGACCCTGCAGGCAGCCCTGCCATTCGACCGACTGGGCGGCGACGGCGGCGACGCAGGAGACTCGATTGCTCGGGCCGCCCGGACCGCACGCGGCGGGCACGGGGAAGGGCAGACCTCCAGGTCCTGGCGTGGGCGTGGGTGGAGGAGGTGGCGGGGGCGGCGGAGGCGGCGGGTCCTGAGTCCGCATTTGCGCAAAGCCCGACCAGGGTCCGACTTGATCGCCCAACCGAGCCCTGACGCGCCACCAGAGGGTCGTCGCGAACGGGAGGTCGAGGTCGACCTGGTGAGCGCTCCCACCGGCGGTCTCGCCGATGATGCGCTCATAGACGACCGCGCTGCCGGCGTCCTGAATCTGCAGATCGTAGGAAAACGCCAGCGTCGAAAACCGCCCGCTCGCATTGGTAAAGCGCAGCGTCGGCCGGCGCGTGTCGAGCACACCGCCATTGGGGGAGAGGCTGGATGGCGCCGTCACCTTCAGCGCGGACCCGTCGGGGTTGAGCGCCGCCGAGGTCAGATCCCCGGCGCGCGGGGACAGGGGGGTTTCCGGCGCACTGGAGCAACTCATGATCGTGAGCGCGCACGCCATCGGCCACGCAAGCGAGTACGGTCTGGGCATCGAGCACGTTCTCCTAACAAGGGGCAGGGATGCCGGCATCAGCAACCCGACCAGGGCGACACATGATACCGCACCCGAACACCTCGCGGTAGCGCACCCGAACACCTCGCGGTAGCTGGCCCGCGCTCTTCTGAACCGGGCCCGTACGCTCCTGAGAGAGCGTGCTAGGATAATCGCCTGAATGACCCTTCCAACCGCCCGGGCCATCCGGACCCAGGTTTGACACCTCCCAAGGAGTGGAACACCCGATGAATCGATTGGCTCTGGCCCTCGCCGCCTGTGTGCTGGTCACGATGAACGCGCCCGACGCGGCGGCACAAGGCATTCAGTCGTGGCTCGACCGCGGCTATCTCAACGTCAACGTCGGGTTCGAGCAGGCGTCCGAGACGCTGTCCGACACCGCGACCTTCAGGCTGTACGATGAGAACGGCACGAAGGGCGTCGCCAGCGCCATCGACTCCGGCACCTTGTTCGACGTGTCGATAGGGGCGCGGGTCTGGGAGAACGTCTCGGTGGGCCTGGGCTACCATCGTGGCACCTCGAGCGGCGAAGCCGCGGTGACCGCCTCGGTGCCCAACCCGCTCTTCTTCGGTCGCAATCGCAACGCCACCGCGGTGGTGGACGGGCTCGATCGCACCGAGTACGCGTTCCACCTCCAGATCGGCTACATGATGCCGGTCCACGAGAAACTCGACGTGCACGTATTCGGTGGCCCGTCGCTGTTCCGGCTGCGGCAGGACGTGGTGGGCGACGTCACGTTTGCCGAGCAGGCGTTTCCGTTCACGAATGTGGATGCGATAGCGGTCCTCGCCGAGCGGCCCGCCTCGGCGACGGGAGTGAACGTCGGCGTGGACGTCACCTATCACCTTTACGACACGACCAATGCGAAGTTCGGCGTTGGTGGGTTCCTTCGCTACACCGCCGCAAAGGCAGACATCGTCATCCTCGAAAACGCCGTCGAGTCCGATCTCGGCGGCATCCAGGTCGGGCTGGGGGCGCGCATCCGATTCTAGCAGCCTTGACGGCCGAGAAGGTTGACCAGATGAGTCGAGTTTCTCGGTCGCGGCGACTGCCCCGCCGGAGGCGGGGCAAGACAACATGAAAGGCGAGCCGCAGCGGCACATGCACGACGGTCAGTGGCCGAGCCTCGCCAGGCCGTTACCGTCTGCCCTCGCAGACGGCCCTGTCGATTTCGCGGGTTCATTGAACGGGTCACTTCTCACCGTTCTCAATGGGCGTGGTCGGGCCCGGGCCCTCTGACCCAATCAGGCGCACGCTTAGAATCGCCCTCGCCCGGTCCAGCGGCCCACACCGCCGTTGTTGTACGTGATGGCCGTGACGTCGTTCCACGAGGGTGATGGGCTCGAGCCGCAGTGGCCGCCGATGACGTCGATGATATAAACCTCCGTTGAACCCTCGCTGGCGCCGCGACCCCAGTGATAGTCGACCACATCGAGGGAGGGATCGCCGACGTTGCCTCGCTTCCAGTTGTAGCCCCACCGAGTGTCGTGGGTGCGCAGCGTGTCGACCAGCAGATCCATGAAGGCCCAGTTGCCGCCGTGATCCTGGCAGGAGTTGCGCAACAGATCGGGCCGGGCGCTCGCGACCTGCTGGACCACGTGGTACATGTTGGGCAGCGGCAGGCGCTGACCGGGCGGGGGATCCGGGGTGCGGCCGCCGCCCCCGCCAGGCAGGGGTGCCGGTGAGGGCGCGCCCGGCGTGGGCGCGGGCGTGGGCGTCGGAGAGGGTGTGGGCGCCGGCGGTGGAGGCGGCGGCGGTGGCGGTGGCGGTGCCGGGGTCGTGAAGGACAGCACCGACGAGTACGCACTTTGTGTCGCCCCGTCGGTCGCATATGCGCGCCAATAGAACGTCTTGCTCCAGGGCAGTTCGCCCACGCTCATGGTCGTCGTGCCAGTGGCATTGGGCGTCACCGTCACGACCGCGACGGTGGTCGTGGTGTCCGGGGCGGTGGCCAACTCGAATCGATAGATCACCGTTCCCGCCGGTCCGCTCACCCTGCCGTTGCGCGCGCGGAACTCCGGCCGATTCGTCGTGAGGGTACCCGCAGGTTCGAGCGGCGTCGGCGGCTCGATGACCACCGGATCGACGACCCGGAAGTTCGCCACGCCGGAGTAGGGACCCGAATTGGCGCCATCGAGCGCGCGGGCTCGCCAGTAGTAGGTGTAGCCGCTGCCGAGCGGTTCCGGCATGCGATAGCTGGTGCGACCGTTCGGCCCCGGCGTCACCCGGTCCGCCTGATGCAGCACCTGCTGAAAGGCGGCGTCGGACGCGACCTGCACTTCCAGCCACAACTCACGGGGGCCCGATGATCCGGCGTTCTCGATGAGCAGCGTCTGCGGCTTGCCATCGGACACGACTTGCGCGCCCACCACAGGCTCGAGCGGCTTGGGGGCGGTGATGGTCACACCGGGAATGGGCCCTGCCACGTCAGGGCTGAGCGGGTTGGCGCTTTTGGCCTGCTCGCAGGCCACCGTCAGGCCGACTGCCGTGGAAAGGACGATGAGTGAGTGACGTGCGGTCATGACAGCGTTCTCGCCGATCCTGTGCCGGCCAAAAGGGGGGCGTACTCTGTTGCCGAAGTCCGAACCGTGGCTGCCATCTGTTATCGGCCGTTGTGCCCAGGTCTTTACGGCACTTCATGCATGGGCGTAACTGCCGACGGGTCAGCGAGATATAATCATTCTGGCGCGCCGACGCCACCGGTCCCTGAATTGCCAGACTGCCAGCCCCTGCGCATCTTGATGCTCGCGCCAGAGCCGTTTTTCGAGCCGCGCGGCACCCCGTTCAGCGAATACCACCGCTTGAAGGCCTTGAGCGATCTGGGCCACCACGTGGATCTGGTCACCTATCCCATGGGCCGCGATGTGTCGATCGACGGGCTGCGCATCTGGCGGGGGTGGCGCCCACCGTTGGTCCGTCACGTGCCGATCGGCCCGTCGCTCACGAAGGTCCTCCTAGACGCGCTGATGCTGCTCACGATCGCCCGCCGGACGTGGAGCACTCGCTACGACGCCATTCATTCGCACGAGGAGATGGGGCTGGTCGGCGTCTGGCTGGCCCGGTGGCTCCGAGTCCCCCACCTCTATGACATGCACTCGAGCCTGCCTCAGCAATTGGGCAACTTCCGCTACAGCCGCTCCTCGTGGCTGCGCCGCACGTTTCAGTGGGCCGAAGATCGGATGGTGCTCGGCTCGGATGTCGTCATCACGATTTGCCAGGAGCTCCAAGACGTCGTGGTTGCCATGGGCGCAGGGGATCGGGCGCTGCTGATCGAGAACGTGATGGGCGGTGAGGTCGACGAGCCGCCCACCCTGACCCCCGTCGAGGTCCGTACCCGGTGGGGACTTGATGGCGCAACCACGATCGCGCTGTACACGGGCACCTTCGAGGCCTACCAAGGAGTGGACCTGCTGATCGACGCGTCGGCGCTCTTGGCGCATTCCCATCCAGGGATTCGGATGGTGGTCGTTGGTGGCGAACCGGCGCAGGTGGACGCGGCCCGCGAGCGGGCCCGGGAGCGCGGAGCCGAGGCCGTCATGATCTTTACGGGGCAGCAGCC
Source organism: Acidobacteriota bacterium (assembly GCA_052389315.1). Classification (GTDB taxonomy): domain Bacteria; phylum Acidobacteriota; class Vicinamibacteria; order Vicinamibacterales; family UBA2999; genus JACCSI01. The sequence continues at coordinate 25,051 of JBQTIE010000259.1, read as the reverse complement.
GGCGCGCGAGATTCCCGCCTATGTCGAAGCCAGCGACGTGCTCGTGTCGCCGCGCGTGAGGGGCACCAACACGCCGCTCAAGATCTACTCGTACCTGCGGTCGGGGAAACCGATCGTGGCCACCGATCTGCGGACTCACACACAGGTCCTGTCGCCCGCCGTGGCCCGCCTGGTCGCGGCGGACGCCAACGCCCTGGCGCGTGCAATCGGCGCCTGTATCGACCATCCTGAGCAGAGCCGCGCGTTGGTCGAGGCCGCACGGGCGCTGGCCGCCACCCGGTACAGCCGGGAGGGTTTCGTTCGCCGCACGGCAGAGGCGTACCAGCGACTGATGTCCCGGCGGGGAGGGCCGCTGGGTGAGGCTTCGGAGGCTCGCGTCGTGACCGACGGGGCGCGCGCCGACGCGGCGGACTCGTGAAGGTGCTGGTCACCGGGGCCACGGGCTTCACCGGGGGGCACCTGGCATCGACGCTGGCCACTCGCGGCGACCACGTGCGCGCCCTCGTGAGGCCGCAGTCCATGGAGCGCTTCCGGCAGTCGCCTCTCGCGGCGGCAGGCGTCGAGGCGGTGGCGGCCGACCTGGCCGATCGCGAGGGTGTCGGGCGGGCCGCCGAGGGCGTGCAGCTCGTGTATCACATCGCGGCCACGTATCGAGAGGCCGGCCAACCGCGCGACGCCTACCACCGGGTGAACGTGGACGGGACCCGCCACGTGCTCGACGCGGCGCGCCAGGGGGGCGCCGTGCGGGTGGTGCACTGCAGCACGGGCGGCGTCCATGGGCACATCAGCCGGCCGCCCGCCACCGAAGACGCCCCGTTCAATCCCGGCGATGTCTATCAGGCAACCAAGCTCGCGGCCGAGCGGCTGGCCGCCGAATACGGCCGGACCCATTCCTTGGAAGTGGTGATCGCCCGCCCCATCGGGATTTACGGGCCGGGCGACACACGGTTTCTCAAGATGTTTCGAGGGTTGGCCAGAGGGCGGTTCCCCATGCTCGGGTCTGGCCAGGTGTATTACCACCTGACCTACATCGACGACCTGGTCGACGGCTTCATTCGGTGTGGCGAGGTTCCGGCGGCCGCGGGTCGGACCTACCTGCTTGGCGGCGCTCGATATACCACGCTCAACGAACTGGTGGCGCTGGTCGCGCGGGAGCTCGGTGTGAAGCCGCCCCGTTGGCATCTGCCCGTCTGGCCATTCTGGGCGGCGGGGCTCGCGTGCGAGGCGGTCTGTGTGCCGCTCCGCATCGCGCCACCGATCTACCGTCGGCGCGTGGATTTCTACACCAAGAGCCGGGCGTTCGACATTTCGCGGGCACGCGCCGAGCTCGGCTTCGCTCCGCGCGTGGACCTGCAGGAGGGCGTTCATCGCACGGCGACGTGGTATCGGGAGCAGGGACGGCTTTGAACTTTGCACCCGTAGCCTGTAACGTGTAACTGCGCTCTCGTGCCCCCTCTGAACATCGTCCACATCTGCGACCACCTCGGGTGGGAAGGGTCGCGCATGCACGGCGTGAAGCGTCTCTTCGCGTGGATGATGCCGCGATTCGATCCTCGCCGCTTCCGCGCGTCGCTGGTCAGCCTGAGGCGACGGGATCTCTCCGAGGATTCGCTCGAGCAGCTCGGCGTGGACGTGACCTATCTCGGCCTGCACAAGTTCGATCCGCGGACGTTTCCGGCGTTGCTCGGCGTGCTACGCCGCAAGCAGGCCGATCTCGTGCACATGCATGGCTATGGAGCGACGACGTTTGGCCGGCTGTGCGCCTGGAGGCTTGGCATTCCCTCGGTCCTGCATGAACATGCCAACCACACGAGCACACCGTGGTTTCAGCAGGTCGCCGACCGGATCCTGGCGCCGCACACCGACTTGGCGATTGCCGTGTCCGCATCGACGGCGGAGTTCACGATCAGGGCCCGTCTCATGCCAGCGGAGCGAACGAAAGTGGTGTACCTGGGATCACCGCTCGACGAGTTTGCGCGGATCCGCTCGCGCGATGAACGACAGGCGGCCCGGGCCTCGCTCGGCATCGACGAGGACACGATTGCCGTCGGCACGGTCACACGGCTGATGCCGTCGAAGGGCAACGAGTACCTGGTCGCGGCCACGCCGGAGATCGTACGGCGGCACGCGCGGGCGCGCGTGTTCATCGTGGGTGAAGGCGAGTTGCAGGAGCCGCTCGAGGCGCAGGCGCGGGCGTTGGGTCTCGGTGACCGCCTGACGTTCGTCGGGTTCCGACGCGACGTGGCTGACGTGCTCGCGGCCTTCGATGTGCTGGTGTTTCCGTCACTCTGGGAAGGCACGCCGCTGACCGCGTTCGAGGCCCTGGCCGCCGGCAAGCCGATCGTCGCGACCGATGCCGACGGTCTGCTCGACATCCTGACCGATCGGCACGATGCCCTCGTCGTGCCCAAGCGCGACGCCCAGGCGCTTGCCGCGGGCGTGGGGGAGCTGATCGATGACGAGGGGTTGGCGGCACGGCTCTCGCACGCAGCATCTCGGACCGGGGCGAAGTACGACATCGGCGCGTTCGTGCGGAAAATGGAGCGGCTCTACGAGATTCTGCACGCCACATCCCGAGCCACCCGCCGGGCGGGCGTGCTCGAAGAGGACCTCGCCTTTCTGACGGCCAGCGAATGATCCCCGCGTCCCACGACCTCGGCGTCGATCGACAGCTCGGACGCGTGGCGACCGCGGTCGTCGGCATCACCCTGCTGGCCTGGGCGTTGACGGTCGACTTTCCCAAGGCCACCGGCGGGTTCTTCAGCGACGGCGCCACCTACTACAGCCTGGCCCACAGCCTGGCGGAGGACTTCGACTTCGAGTTCCGACGGGAGGATCTCGTGCGCGTGTGGCGCGAGTTTCCCAGCGGTCCCGAGGGGATCTTCCTCAAACGCGGTCGCGACGTGACGGGCGTCGCATCCGCATCGTCGTTGCCGTTCCTGCAGCTGGCGACTGCCGACGACCCTGACCCGGGGCGGCTCTACTACGGCAAGTCGTTCATCTTTCCACTCTTTGCCTCCCCGTTCGTCTGGCTTTGGGGAACCAACGGATTTCTGGTGCTGCACGCCGTCCTGATGACGCTGTGCTTCGCGTGTGCTGTTCGTTTCCTTTCGGCGCGCGGCCGGCCGCTGGCGGCGGTGGTGTACGCGTCCGCGTTTCTGTTCGCGTCAACGGCTCCGGTCTACATGGCGTGGCTGACGCCGGATTTCTTCAATCTGTCAATGGTGCTGTTCGGCTACTACTTCTGGTGCTACAAGGAGGTGGCCGATTCGCCTGGGGCCAGACACGGCCAGCCGACGGGGCTTTGGACCCGCGGTCTCGGTTCAGACCTGCTGGCCGTGGTCTGTCTCGGCATCGCCACCTTCTCGAAGCCAACCCACGTGCTCCTGGTGGGTCCCGTCCTGGCGCTGTTCGCGCTGCGCCGGCAGTGGGTCCGGGCACTCATCGTCGGAACGACCTTCGCCTGCGTGACCGGCGGGCTGTTTGCGTGGAACATCGCCATTTCCGGCGAGTGGAACTACCAAGGCGGCCAGGCGCGGTCGACCTTCTACAGCGCGGATCCCGATGCCGCCGGGCCACGTCTCGGCGGCTTTCCCTTCCAGACCGATCAACACACCTTCGATGCGACGGGAATCCCGCGGGAAACCAACCGCGTGCCCGTCGAAGTGCTGACGACATCCGACGCTGTGGGCCGGGTGTTTCGTCGCAACCTGGTCTACTTCTTCCTGGGCCGTCACACCGGATTCGTTCCGTACTACTTTCCCGGTGCCCTCGCGGTGCTGCTGTTCCTGGGGGGCGCGCTCCGCCGGCCAGCCTGGCAGTGGCTGACGCTTGCCGGCGGGTTGGGGTCGGCCGCCTTCCTGTTGCTGTACATGCCGTACACGTACTCGGGCGGCGGTGGCCCGGTCGGGAATCGATACTTCCTCGGTGTCTATCCAGTCTTCCTGTTCATTCTGCCGCCGCTGTTCAGTGCATTCAGCGGGCTGGTCGCCATCGCCATCGGTGCACTCTTCACGGCGCAGCTGGTGCTCAACCCGTACTATTCTTCTGTGCGTCCGATGGAACACACGAAGTCGGGGCTGTTTCGATATTTGCCGATCGAGCGCTCGCTGCTCAACGACCTGCCGGTCAACGTCAGCCCCTCGCGCGTCAAGCAGCCGCTTGGGGGGACGCCACCGATCAGCGCCTACTTTCTGGACGACAACGCCTACGCGCGCGAGGCCGATGCTTTCTGGGTCCGAGGCGAGTCGAGAGCCGAGCTGCTCCTGCGCGCACCGGTCATGACCGAGGCCGGCCCCGACGGCGAGGTGGTCCGACCGCTGCGCGTCGTGCGAATGACCGTAGAGCTCGAGACGGGCGCCATGGCCAATCGCGTCTCGCTCGAAACCGACGCCGGCCGTGAAGTCGTCGATATTCCCGCCCATGACCGGCGCATCCTGACGGTGGCGATGCCTGCGGGGTTACCCTACAAGCCGTTTCCGGAGCTGCCGACCAACTACGTGTACGAAATCGCCATAGAGAGCAGCACGGGGTTCATCCCGATGTTCACCACAGGGGGGCGCGACGCGCGGTTTCTCGGCATCTTCGTGCGCCTCGTGCCGCAGTACGAGTAGCCGTGGCCACCGTCATCGTCGCGACCGCGAGCCCGCCGTTCGCCGAGGGCGGGCACCTGGTGATGGGGCGCGAACTCGTCCGTGCCCTGCGGGCACACGGTCACGCCGCGGAGCTGCTGGTGACGCCGCAGAATCGATTCGGGCGCCAGGGCGCCGCCTACCTCGCTGCCTGGTGTACGGATGTGACGGTGGCGCACGAGGGGCGGCGGGTGGATCAGGTCATCTCGCTGCGTTTCCCCGCCTACGCCGTCCGCCATGAGCGTCATGTCGTGTGGCTCAATCACCGGATGCGCGAGTACTACGATCTCTGGGATCAGTTCGCCCCTCGCCTGTCGTATCGCGCGGCCATCAAGGAGCGTGTCAGACGCGCCCTCATCCATCGAGTCGATCGCTATCTGCTGACTCGACGCGTACGCAAGCTGTTCGTCATCTCTGGCACGGTGCAGACTCGCTTGCGACGATGGGGCGGACTGGCGTCCGAAGTGCTCTGGGTGCCGCCCCCGAAGCGCGAGTACCGCTGCGATAACTACGGTGACTACCTGTTCGCCGTCTCACGCCTCACGCCGCACAAGCGTTTCGATCTCGTCCTGCGGGCGCTCGCCGAGCCCGCGGCGACAGGTATCCGCTGCGTCATCGCCGGCGAAGGGGCGGAGCTCGACGCTCTCGTCCGCCTGCGGCGTCAGCTCGACCTCGACGACCGCGTCGAGCTCATCGGCCGCATCGACGACGCCGACCTGATCCATCACCTGGCGCGCTGCCGGGCCGTCGTCTTCCCGCCGTTCAACGAAGACTACGGGTTCGTCACGGTCGAGGCGTTTTCGTCGGCCAAGGCGGTGCTCACCTGCACGGACAGCGGCGGACCCGCGGAGCTCGTCCACGATGGCCGGAACGGGTTGCTGACCGATCCGACACCGGAAGCCCTGGCGCAGGCGATGCGCGCGGTGATGCACGACCGCCTCCTGGCGATCCGCCTCGGCGAGGCCGGCGCGGTCGATGCGGCAGGGATGACCTGGGAAGGGGCCGTCCAGAAACTGATACTGTAGGACCGAAGCGCCGTGGCGTACCGCACCCCTCTCGAGACCCGCCTCGCCAAGAAGACCACCAAGGCGATTGTCGACTTCAACCTCATCGAAGACGGTGACCGTGTGATGGTGGGCCTGTCCGGCGGCAAGGACAGCTGGGCACTGCTGCAGATTCTGGACGTGCTGCGCCAACGTGCACCGATCGCCTTCTCGCTCGTGGCCGTCAACGTCGACTCCGGCTACGAGGGATACCAGCACCAGGCGATCGCCGCCGCCTGCGCTGCCCGAGGCTGGGAGTTTCATCACGAGGCGACGTCGATCGGCGCGGTCATCGAGGACAAGCTCGACGCCGATGCGACGCCCTGTTCCTTGTGCGCGCGCCTCCGGCGAGGCGTGCTGTACCGCTGGGCTACGAAGGTGGGCGCCACGAAGATCGCGCTGGGGCATCACCTCGACGACTTCGTCGAGACCGCGCTGTTGAACCTGCTCTTCGCCGGCGCCCTGAAAGCGATGCCCGCCCGGCTGGTGTCCGACGACCAGCAACACGTCGTGATCCGTCCGCTCGTCTACGTCACCGAAGCCGAGGCCCGGGCGTATGCCAAAGACCACCAACTGCCCGTGATCAGCTGCTGCTGCCCGGCCTGCGGGGACTTGGGGCTGCAGCGCCAGCGTGTGAAGCGCCTGATCATGGACCTCGAACGCGAGCACCCGCACGTCAAGGCGTCGATGCTGAAAGCGCTCGGCAACGTCATGCCGCGACATCTGCTCGACCGACGCCTCAATCCCCCCGGTGAGCTGGCGCGAGCGGTGCCCGACGAGCGCGAGCATCCGGGTGACATCCTCGCTCAGTTGATTCCGCTCAAGGTCGGCGGACGTGAGCGGACGTGAGCGGACGCGCGACACTAGACGGCTGAACGTGCAGCATCTCCATACATGAGTCCCGTGCTGGACCGGCCTTTCAACACCCCTCGCCCCGCGGAGCGGGGCCAAACGACATTGCCTCGAGCGAGGCGGAGCCGCCGCGCACGTGCTCGCCGGTCGGAGGCGAAGCCTCGCGAGCCTTGATGCGCGCCGTCGTTCAACGGGTGAGTCGTGCACAGGTGACGGTCGGCGACGCGATTGTCGGGGCTGTCGGTCACGGATTGCTCGTACTGCTGGGCGTCGAGGAGGGCGACGGCGACGACGACGTGCAGTACGTCGCGACCAAGGTGCGAGAGATGCGCATCTTCGAGGATTCTGGAGATGCGCAGGGCCGGCGCCGCATGAATCGATCGGTCGTAGACGTGGGCGGTGCCGTCCTCGTGGTCTCGCAGTTCACCCTCATCGGTGACCTGCGACGCGGACGGCGCCCATCGTTCGACCGCGCGGCCCCGCCAGACGAGGCACAGCGCCGATACGAGGACGTCGTGGCGTCCCTGCGGGCCGCGGGCCTTCAGGTCCAGACCGGAACCTTTCAGGCGATGATGCGCGTCAGTCTCGACAACGAAGGCCCGGTCACCATCCTGATCGACAGCCGCCGGGGGTTCTGACGCCGAACCAACCAGCCAAGGGCTGCCCTTGATATCCCCTTCGCCCGCGAATCCCTTGGCTGGTTGCCAGTGTCTTTTCGGCCCGCTCCGCGGGCCTAGGACCGCTATGCGAACCACAACGAGGACACAATTCACGTTCCAGGCTGCATAGCGGTGCATAGCGGTCCAACGCATCCTGTCCACGGCCGTTGACCCGTGTCGTGCGGAGGAGATCGATCGTGGATAGCGCAGAGGGCCGGGCCAGCGCCCGGTGGAGTCTCGCCCGAGCGCCCAGCCGCCTCGTGATCGTGGCGCTTGGCACCGAAAGCGCGCTCATGGTGATGGCGTGGGCTGGAGGCCGGCTCCTGGGGGTGCCGCCCGAGTGGGGTGAGCCGCTGCGGGATGGCGCGATCGGGTTGTGCGCCGCAGGCGTGCTCGCGCTGCTGAACTACGGGCTGCTCGTCTTGGCCCCGGCCGGCTGGCTGGTGAACGACGTTCGCGCGGTCTACGCGGACGTGCTCGTTCCGCTCTTCGGGCGGCTGAACGTCAGCAGCGTGATCCTCATCGGCGCCGTCGCCGGCGTGGGCGAAGAGTGGCTGTTTCGGGGCCTGCTCCAACCCGTCGTGGGGATCGTCGCCGCCAGTGCAATCTTCGGCATCGTCCACGTCGGTGGGCGTGGCATGTGGGCCTTCGGCGTGTGGGCCGCCCTCATGGGCGGAGCCCTCGGAGGCCTGATGATGGCAACCGGGGGGCTGGCCGCCCCCGTCGTGGCGCATGGAGTCTACGATATCTTGGCGTTGCTGTACATTCGAAGAAGGGGGACAGAAGCATGAGGCGTGTCGTGCTCACAGCGCTCGCGTTCACGCTCAGCGGTGAACTCGCATGGGCCCAGCAGCGGCCGCTCGTCACCGAGGATCCCGAGACGATCGGCGCCGGGCGCCTCTTGATCGAGGCGGGCTTCGACCTCGAGCGCGAGGCCTTCTTTCCCGTCAGCGGTCTGGAAGGTAATCGCGTGTCGGTTCCGACCTTCGGCTTGAGCGTGGGGCTCAGCTCGATCGCCGAGTTCCAGATCGACGGTGGAGTGTATCAGCGGCTGTCAATCACGGAGCGCCGGACCGCGCCGCTCAGCTCGCTGCTCGACTTCACGGGCGATGAAACCCACGACGTGGAAGACCTGGTGGTGGCGACCAAGGTGCGGATCCTGAGCGAGAATGCCAGCCGCCCGGCCATTGGCCTGCGGTTCGCCACACGACTGCCTAATGTCAGCAACGAATCCGGCCTGGGGCACGATCTCACCGACTTCTTTGCCTCTCTCCTGGTCGCCAAGACGGTGCAGTCGATCCGGGTCGTCGGCAATGGCGGCGTGGCGATCCTCGGCGACCCCACGGCGTCGGTCCCAGAGCAGAACGACCTGTTGACCTTCGGCGTGTCGGTGGCCAGAGCGGTGACGACCGCGGCCGAGTTCGTGGGCGAGGTCAGCGGCCGCGTCAATTTCGACGACACACCGGACCCCGGGGCCGAGAATCGCGCCGTCATGCGGCTCGGCGGCCGCTACACGCGCGGCCCCGTGCGAATCGACGGGGGCGTCATCCTGGGTATGACGTCGCGCGATCCATCCTTCGGCGTCACGGCCGGATTCACCTGGGTGCTCAACGCGTTCCGTTTGCCGTGACGTGATGCTATCGATCGCCAAAGCCCACGCGTACGGCAACGATTTCCTGTTCGTCCCCCACGAGCAGGTCGAGGGGCTCGACACGGCCGGCCTGGCGCGCGAAACCTGCGCTCGCCACTCGGGTCTCGGAGCCGACGGATTGATCCTCTACACCCTCGCCCAGGACGAGACGGCGCGCATGACGCTGATCAACGCCGACGGCAGCCCGTCTGAAGTGTCGGGCAACGGCGTTCGCTGCCTCGCGACCCTGATGCTCTTCCGGCGTGCCCAGCGTCCAGGCCTGCAGCCACTCACGACGATCGACGTCTCGACCGACGCCGGATGGAAGCGGCTGGCCCTGGTGTCGGTGACTGGTGGACGCATGACGTTTCGGGCGGCCATGGGCCGCCCCTCCGAGGTCCGGGAAGAAACCCTGGACGTCGCCGGAGAGACGGTCCGCGTGACGACGCTGCGCATGGGGAACCCGCAGTGTGTCGCTCTCGTGCCCGAGCTGCCGGACACGGTCCGCTTTGACCGCCTCGGCCCGGCGCTCGCGACGCACCCGCGTTTTCCGGCCGGCACGAACGTCGAGTTTGCGCACGTGGCATCCGCCGAACGCATCGAGATTCTGATCTGGGAACGAGGCGTCGGGCCAACGCAGGCCTCCGGGACCGGGGCGTGTGCGGCAGCCGTCGCGGCAATCGCGCACGAGGGGGCCGCTCGAGATGTCGTCGTGGTCTCACCCGGTGGGCAGCAGCGCGTCGAGTGGCGCGACGAGGGGGTCTATCTCACGGGATGGGCGGAAGTGCTGTTTGATGGCCACTGGGTGGCGCACTCGCACGCCCGCGGCTGACCCGCTCGACTTGACGCGAGCGGCTGGCAATCTAGCAAGTCAAGTTTTCTAACGAGGCCCTGCCACAGACCGCCAAGCATGTGACATCAGCAGGGCCTCGTTAGCCAATTGTTGCCTTGCCCCGCCTCCGGCGGGGCAGTCGCCTTGACGGAGAAACTTGACTCATCTTGTCGACATTCGGGGCCGTCAAGGCTCCTAGGGTGAACAGCCTATCGTTGTCGGCCCGACGCGCAGCAGCCGCTACCGGCGGCGTCGCTTCGCCGCAGCCAACGCGGCCTCGTCGAGCCCGACCAGCGCGGCGCCGATGCGTGTGGACGCCTCCTCGGCATGCGTGACGGCGCCCGCGTAATCGCCCACGCCAAACGCCGCGCGTGCTTCTTGCATGCGCTTCGCGCTGTCGGTGATGGCAGCCGCATACGGTTGCGTGGTCCTCGGAGGGAGCCGGGCGATGGCGGGATCCTTCAGGCGAGCTTCCGCGCGGGCCAGGAGCGTGGCGGCGGCTGCGATGGCCTTGCTTGCGTCTCGCTGCGCGGCGGCTCGTGCGGCCCCGGCGAGCTTGATCGCGGATTCCGCTTGCGCGCGGCTGTCCATCGCGAAGCTCAGGGCCAGGCGGTAGTCTTTCTCCGTCACGGCCTGCTCGGATCGCGCCAGTGCGCCAAGGGCGGCGGTGAGCTCGGAGGCCGCGTGCTGCTCCGCGCCGGCGGCTCGCGCCGCGTCGATGGCCGTTTGCGCCAGGCCCATTTCACGTGAGGGCGGTTCTGCGCAGCCGGCCAGGGCGAGGAGACAGACAACGGGCAACAGACGGGACACTCGTTGAGTATAGAACGTTCGGCAAAGCGGGACGGGCGCGGAACGACGCCGATCGCGTGACCCGTGGCCAAGTGTGGAGCTTTTGCATGCACGACATGATCGAGAAGGTCCGGGGCTGGCTCCGCGCGGCCGAGCGCGTGGTCGTGTTGACAGGCGCTGGCGTCTCGGCCGAGAGCGGTGTGCCGGTGTTTCGTGGGGCGGGCGGATTGTGGCGCCAATATCGTCCGGAAGATCTGGCGACGCCTGAGGCCTTTGCACGGCAACCAGCACTCGTGTGGGAGTGGTACTTGTGGCGCCGTCGGCAGATTGCGGCCGCCGTGCCTCACGCGGGGCACGAGGCGATTGCCCAGTGGCAGCGCACGCGCCCGGGAGTCGCGCTGCTCACGCAGAACGTGGACGGGCTGCACGCCCGGGCCGTCGGCAACCAACGCTCACCGGCCGCTTCGACCGAACGGCCACCCCCTGAATCGGCGCTGCCCTCCACCAGAACGATCGAGCTGCACGGGAACTTGTGGCGCGTGAGGTGCAACGCGGGTTGCGGGTACACGGCGCTCGATTCCCACGAAGGCCCCTCGCGGACGAACCTCCGCTGCCCATGCGGCCGCTGGGTTCGGCCGGACGTGGTGTGGTTCGGAGAGCCGCTCAACCAGGCTGCACTGAGCGCGGCGATCGAGGAGGCGAGCCTTGCAGACGTAATCCTGGTGGTCGGCACGTCAGGCGTCGTGTACCCCGTGGCGGCGCTCCCGGACCTGGTCGGACGAGCCACCAGCCGTCGCCGCGGGCGCATCATCGAGATCAACCCCGAGCAGACATCCCTCGGCTTCCGGGCGGACGCGGTCCTGCGCGGTCCGGCGAGCGTGGTCCTGCCGGCGCTGGACGCGTGGTGATGGGCATGGCCTCGGCGGACAGGCCTCGCGAACGGCTGGCGCGTGCCGGCACGTCGTCGCTCGGAGACAGCGAATTGGTGGCGTTGCTGCTGGGCTCCGGCGTCCGTGCGCACAGCGCGCTCGGCATTGCGGAGGACGTGCTCGAGTTGGCAGGTGGCGTACGCGGTCTGCCGCGGCTGGGCCTCGACGACTTGCGGTCCATCTGCGGGATTGGCGCGCCGCAGGCGTCGCGTCTGCTGGCAGCCGTCGAACTGGGACGCCGCGCGCTCAGCAGTGGCGGCGAGCGTCGCCCGCGACTGCTGTCGGGCGCTTCCTGTGGCGCGTATCTGCTTCCGCGGTTCGGCGCGCAGCGCGAGGAGCGTTTCGGCGTCTTGCTGCTCGACACCCGGCTGCGCGTGATCCGCGCCGAGATTCTCTCGGTTGGCACGGTGGACAGCAGCCTGGCGCACCCGCGCGAGGTGTTCAGGCGCGCCGCGCTCGCCTCGGCGGCCAGGGTCGTCCTGTTCCATAATCATCCGTCTGGCGATCCCACGCCGAGCCCGGAGGATCTGCTGTTGACGAGTCGGTTGAAAGCGGCCGGACACGTGATGGACATCCCGGTGGTGGATCATGTCATCTTGGGGGACGGCTGCTGGCTGAGCCTCCGGGACGCGGAATTATTGTGAAGCTCATCTACTTTGACTGTTTCGCCGGCGCGGCCGGCGACATGATTCTCGGTGCGCTCCTCGATGCGGGCCTCCCGCTCGACGAACTGAAGCGGGCGCTCGGGAGCCTGGGCGTCGACGGGTGGGACGTGTCCGCGGACCGTGTCACCCGGTGTGGCGTCAGCGCGACCAAGTTCCGCGTGCACGAGCACGCCCCGGCGATGGCGGGTGGCGCGGCCCCCGACGGCGCTCCTGCGGCCCACCGCCACTATCACCTCGGCACCATCAAGAAGCGCATCGACCAGTCCGCGCTGTCGGTGGCGGGCAAAGCGCGGGCCCACGCGCTGTTCGATCGCCTGGCTTCCGTCGAATCGCGCATCCACGGCACACCGGTCGAGCGGGTCCACCTCCACGAGGTAGGGGCGCTCGATTCGATCATCGACATCGTCGGCGCCGTGTTCGCGCTCGAATGGTTTGGCGCCGACCGCGTCGTCGTGTCGCCCATCAACGTGGGCGGAGGCATGGTGAAGACCGCTCACGGGATGTATCCCGTGCCGGCGCCTGCAACGGCGGCGCTGCTCGAATCGGCTCCGGTGTACGGCAGCGGCGTGCAGGCGGAACTGCTGACGCCCACCGGCGCCTTGCTGCTCACCGACTATGCGACGTCGTTCGGGCCGATGCCAGCCATGCGCCTCGAGCGTGTCGGCTACGGTGCCGGCGATCGCGAGCTGCCCGAGACGCCGAACGTCCTGCGGGTGCTGGTGGGCCGGTCGGCGGACGAGGCGGGCCTGGCCCGCGTGGTGGTCGTCGAATGCGACATCGACGACATGAACCCTCAGATCTTCGGCGCGCTCATGGAGACACTGCACGAGGCCGGCGCCCTGGACGTGTACTACGTGCCGGCGCAGATGAAGAAGAACCGGCCAGGGACGCTGATGACGATCGTGGCGCACCCCGCGGATCGGGAGCGTCTCGTGGACCTGGTGTTCCGTGAGACCACGACGATCGGCGTGCGCTGGACGGAGATGCTGCGGGAGTGCCTCGAGCGTGAGACCGTGGTCGTGCCGACACCGCTCGGCGACGTCAGATTCAAGATCGCGAGGCGAGACGGCGAGATTCTCAACGCTCAGGCCGAGTTCGAGGACCTGGTCCGGCTGGCGGCGGAGGGCGGCCGATCGATCAAGGAGGTACAGTCGGTGGCGCTGAAAGCGTGGTTGGAGCGATGAAGTATTTCCTCACGACGGCGATCGATTACGTGAACAGCCGGCCGCACCTGGGGACGGCGTACGAAAAAATCGCGGCTGATGTCATCGCCCGCTACAAGCGGCTGGCCGGCTTCGACACCTGGTTCCTGATGGGCAACGACGAGCATTCGCAGAACGTGTTCCGGCGGGCGCAGGAGCTTGGCCAGACGCCGATCGCCTATTGCGACGAGATGGAGCGGGTGTTCACAGACGTCTGGCGCCGGCTCGATGTCTCCTACGACGACTTCATCCGCACCAGCGACGCAGGTCGTCACAAGCCCGCCGTGCAGCGCATGGCCCAGGCGTGTTTCGAGGCAGGAGACATCTATCAGGGGCACTACGAGGGGTGGTACTGCGTCGGGTGCGAAGCCTTCAAGCAGGAACGTGACCTGGTTGACGGTCTCTGCCCGCTGCATCGGCGCAAGCCAGACTGGATTCGCGAGAACAACTGGTTCTTCCGACTCTCGAAGTACCAGCAGCCGCTGCTCGATCACTACAAGGCGCACCCGACCTTCATCGAGCCCGAGGCCCGCCGCAACGAGATCCTGCGCCTCGTGGAGGCCGGTCTGGAGGACCTGTCGGTCAGCCGCGCCGGGCAGTCGTGGGGCATCCCGTTGCCGTTCGACCCCGCCAGCGTGGTCTACGTCTGGTTCGACGCGCTCATCAACTATGCCGCGGCGGTCGGCTACGGGTGGGACGATGAACGCTACGCGCGGTGGTGGCCCGCGGACCTGCATCTGATAGGCAAGGACATCACGCGCTTCCACTGCGTGATCTGGCCAGCGATGCTCATGAGCGCCGGCCTCCCCCTGCCGGGCAAGGTCTTTGGCCATGGATGGATCTCGGTCGGGGGCGAACGCTTGAGCAAGTCGCTGGGCAACGCGGTGGACCCAGTGCAAGCCGCCCAGTGGTTCGGGACCGATCCGCTGCGGCTGTACCTGGTGAAAGAAGTGCCGTTTGGCGGGGATGGCGACTTCACCTGGGAGCGGCTCGGCGAGAAGTACAACGCGGACCTGGCGAACAACCTCGGCAACCTCGTGAGCCGGGTGGCCGCGATGACCGCACGGTATCGGGGTGGCCTGCTGCCGGCCGGCGTCGCGCGGCGCGATCGGCTTGCGGCGACCGCGGCAACGACCGTGCAGGACTACCGGGCCTCGATGGACCGGCTGGCCCTGCACGAGGGAGTCGCGGCCGTGTTCCGGCTGATCGACGCCACGAACCTGTTCATCGCCGACTCACAGCCCTGGGTGCTGGCCAAAGACGACGCCAACGCCGACACGCTGACCGCGGTGCTGGCGGAGGCCGCGGAGGCCGTGCGCGTCGCGGCGGTGTTGCTGATGCCCGTGATGCCGGCATCGGCACAGGAGATCCTTCGCCGGCTCGGCGACGATCGGTCAGGCGCTGACGTGCGTCTGGCAGAAGCCGAGTGGCATGGCGGCGAGAAGCGCATCGCAAACGACCGCCCGTTGTGGCCGCGCCACGAACCAGACAAGGACCAGGGAGGAGCCAGCCTCGTGTCAGACACGCCAAAGACCACAGGTGCAACCGAGGGCGATCCGGCGCCCGCCAGCGCCGAGACTCGTCTGTCGATCGACGACTTCATGAAGGTGGAGCTTCGGGTGGCGAAAGTGCTCGAGGCCGAGCGCGTGCCGAAGTCGAAGAAGCTGATCAAGATGCGCGTGGACGTCGGGACCGAGCAGCGAACCATCGTGGCCGGGATTGCCGAGGCCTACGAGCCCGAGGCGCTCGTCGGGCGCACCGTGGTCATCGTGGCCAACCTCAAGCCGGCCACGTTGATGGGCGTCGAGTCCAACGGCATGGTGCTCGCCGCGAGTCCGGAGGGTGGGGCGCCGATGGTCATCAGCGCCGAGCCGGCCACCCCCGGCACGCGCGTCCGCTGACGGCCGGGAGCCGCGAAAGGCGAGCGCCACGCGTGATCGACGCACATTGTCACCTGGCCGGGGCGGAGTTCGCCGCCGACCTCGAGGCGGTCATCGGCCGGGCGCAAGAGGCCGGCCTCCAGCGCTGCATGGTGATCCTCGCGGCAGACGAGGACGACGAGTTCGAGCGCGCTGAGCGTGTGCGACAGCTCTGGCCCGCCGTCCAGTTCGCGGTCGGTGTCCACCCGCATGCCGCGCATCGGTTCGCGGACAATCCGGCTGCGGCGGGGGACCTGACCGCCTATCGCCTGCAGCTGGTGCCGGGCGCCTGTGCCCTCGGCGAGATCGGTCTCGACTACCACTATGACTTTTCCCCGCCGGCCGTCCAGCAGGCCGTGTTTCGCGCTCAGCTGCGCGTGGCGCGCGCCCGCGGGCTGCCCGTCGTGATTCACACGCGCGAGGCCGAGGCAGACACGCTGCGCCTGATTGCCGAGGAATCTCATGGTGAGCTGCGCGGCGTGTTTCATTGCTTCACGGGAGACGAGGCGGCGGCGGCCCGCGCGCTGGAGACCGGGTTCCACGTGTCGCTGCCCGGCATCGTGACCTTCCCCAAGTCGGTTGCGCTGCGCGAGGCGGCGGCGCAGATTCCGGCGACTCGGCTGCTGATTGAAACCGACAGCCCGTACCTGGCACCCGTTCCCCACCGTGGCCAGCGCAATGAGCCGGCGTTTGTCGCACGGGTGCTGGCGGCGGTGGCGCTGGCGCGCGGTGCGGACCCGGACACGCTAGCGGCCACGCTGACGGCCAACTTCGACGCGCTGTTCGGACAGCCGACGACGTGAGCGGTCCCGATCGGCCGCACCACTGGATCCCGCACGCGGGGTTCCTGTAAAGCGCACGATTCGCACGAGTTACCAACCCCGCCGCGTTGACACATCGACCCCACTATGGTGAGATCGAGCAGCGTGACGAACGCCGCGTCCAAACTTCGTGTGGACTTGGTCCAGATGTTCGAGCCGGTCCGCGGCGATCTCGCAGCCGTCGAGCGGGAATTCGAGCGTCAGGTCCAGTCACAGGTCGGGATCATCCCGGAGATCGGCCGCTACATCCAGACGAGCGGCGGCAAACGCGTGCGTCCGGCGGTGCTCCTGATGGCGGCGCGGCTGTGCGGGTACACGGGGCCGCGGGCGGTGCTCAACGCCGCCGTCGTCGAGTTCATCCACACAGCCACGCTGGTGCACGACGACATCATCGACGACGCGGGGACACGGCGAGGGCGGGAGGCCGTCCACTCGCGGTGGGGCAGCGACGTCACGGTCCTGGCCGGCGACTTCCTCTACATCAAGTCGATGGCGATGGCGCTCACCCAGGACACGCTCGACGTCGTGCGTTTGCTGTGCGATGTCACGCTCCGGATGATCGAGGGCGAGCTGTACCAGCTCACCAAGAAGGGCGTCGTCGATCTGACCGAAGAAGAGCATTTCGAGATCATTCGCCGCAAGACCGCGTACTTGTTCGGCGGCTGCGCCCAGATTGGCGGAATGCTCGGCGATGCGGGGGAGACGCGTGAGCTGGCGCTCCGCGAGTACGGCTTCAACCTCGGGATCATGTTCCAGCTCGTGGATGACCTGCTGGACTTCACCGGCGAGCTGGAAGCGCTCGGCAAACCCATCGGGGGCGACCTGCGCGAAGGCAAGATCACGCTGCCGATTATCCACTTGCTCCGGCACGGAGGGGCGGAGGCCGAGTCCCTGATTCCAGGGGTCGTCCGGAATCGACAGGTCAGCGCGGGCGACTGGGCGAGAATTCGGGAGCTGCTCGACGAGCACCGCTCGATCGAGTACGCATATGCGCGTGCCGTCGAGTTCGGAGAACAGGCCAAGCGGCATCTGCGCGTGTTCCCCGACAGCTCGGAGCGCGAAGCGCTCGTGGGGCTCGCCGACTACGTGCTGGCTCGCGACCGCTGAGCCATGATGCGGTGACAGACGCGGCCAGAATCGCGCAGCTTCGGCGACAGATCCGGCGGCACGAAGAGCTGTACTACGTCCGCGCCGCCCCCGAAATCACCGACGCCCAATTCGACGATCTGATGCGTGAGCTCGCGGCCCTCGAGCGCGAGAACCCCGCGCTGGTGACGCCGGAGTCGCCGACGCCGCGCGTCGGCGGCCGGCCCGTCGAGGGGCATGCCACCGTGGACCACCTGGTGGCGATGCTCTCGCTCGACAATGCCTACGACGAAGGGGAACTCAGCGCGTTCGACGAACGTGTGCGTCGCGGTCTCGACTCCGCTGGCCCTGTCACGTACGTGGCAGAACTGAAGATCGACGGGCTGAGCATCGCGCTGACCTACGAAGACGGACGGCTCGTCCGCGGGGCCACACGAGGCGACGGGGCGCGCGGCGAGGACGTGACGAGCAACGTGCGCACGATCCGCGCCCTGCCGCTGGCCTTGGAGGGTAGTCCGCCGGGACGCATCGAGGTGCGTGGCGAGGTCTACCTCCCGCGCACCGCCTTTGCGCGGCACAACGACGAGCGACGCGACCGGGGAGATGCGCTCTTTGCCAACCCGCGCAACGCCGCCGCCGGCGCGATGCGCAACCTCGACCCGGCGCTCGTGGCGGCGCGAGGGCTGTCGGCGTGGACCTATCAGCTCGTGCGGCCTGGCCGGCGCGACGAGGTCCCCACGCATGCGGCGATGCTCGAACAGTTGAGCGCCTGGGGGCTGCCGGTCGAGCCGCATTGGGCCCGCTGTGAAGGCGTGGAGGCTGTCTGGGCGTTCTGCCAACGCTGGAAGGACGAACGGCAGAGCCTGGACTTCGAGACCGACGGCGTCGTGGTCAAGGTGGATCGTCTCGCCTCGCGCGAGTTGCTAGGCGCCACGTCCAAGTTTCCTCGCTGGGCCCTGGCGTTCAAGTTCCCCGCCCAGCAGGCGACCACCCGGCTGACCCGCATTGCCGTGAACATCGGTCGGACCGGCGCGGCGACGCCGTTTGCCCTGCTGGAGCCCGTCGTCGTCGGAGGCAGTACGGTCTCGATGGCGACCCTCCACAACCCGGACGACATCGCGCGGAAAGACATCCGCGAGGGTGATGTGCTGATTGTCGAAAAAGCAGGGGACGTCATCCCGCGCGTGGTCGGCCCGATCCTCAGTCAGCGCCCGGCCTCGTCTGGGCCCTGGCAGATGCCGGCGCAATGTCCCGTGTGCGGGTCGCCCCTCGTGAAGTCGGGCGAGGAAGTGGTGTGGCGGTGCGACAACGTGTCCTGTGCGGCGCGGCTGAAGCGCAGCGTCGAGCACTTTGCCTCACGTGGCGCGATGAACATCGAGGGCCTCGGCGAAGCGCTCATCGATCAGCTGGTGGACCGACAGCTCGTGCGCAACATCGCCGACCTCTATCACCTCGACACGGCGACGTTGGAGGGATTGGAGCGGATGGGCCAACGCTCGGCTGCCAAGCTGGTCGAACAGATTGAGCGATCGCGCCACAACGAGGTCTGGCGCCTCGTCAACGGACTGGGCATTCGGCATGTCGGGGAGCGGGGGGCGCGCGTGCTGGTGGACGCGTTCCGGTCCGTCGAGGCGATCGCGACGGCCTCGCTCGACGCGTTGCAGCAGGTGCGCGAGGTGGGGCCGGTCCTGGCGCAATCGGTGCGTGACTGGGCGAGCCAGCCGGACAACGTCGTGCTGCTCGAACGGCTCAAGACGGCAGGCGTGCGCACCGCCGAGGCCTCGCGTGAACCGGGCGGCGAGCGGCAGCGACTCGCCGGTCTGACCTTTGTCATCACCGGCACCTTGCGCAGCATGTCGCGCGAGGAGGCCGGGCGGCGGATCGAGGCCCTTGGTGGTCACGTCACGGGATCGGTCAGCAAGAAGACCAGCTATCTGGTCGTCGGACAGGAGGCGGGAAGCAAGCTCGAGAAGGCACAGGCGCTTGGGGTGGAAACGCTCGATGAGGCCGCATTTGAGCGGCTTATAATGGCCGAGGGATGACCAGACGGTTCGTGTACTTCACGGTCGGGCTGGCGGCCTCAGCTTCCTTCCTTGTCGGGATGGTCGTCACCGGATCGATGACCCCCTCGGACGCCTCGTCCGCGCCCGAGGTGTCTACGGCCCGCCTGCGCGATCCACGCCCGCCGGCAGTTGGCATCGCCGACGTCGTCAACTTCGCGGATGTCGTCGAGCGGCTCAATCCAGCCGTCGTGAACATCGATGCCACGGCCCGAAGCCGGCGGAGTGGGCGGCAGACGCCTGGCAGGGGTCCCGCGCGGCCGGACGGGCTGGGCGAGCCGTTCGAGCGTCGCGGCGATCCGCCGAGACGAGGCGCGGGCACCGGGTTCATCATCGACGGCGCCGGCCACATTCTGACCAACCATCATGTGATCGAAAACGCCGAGCGCATCACGGTGAAGCTCACCGATGGTCGCAGCGTGCGTGCGGCCGTGGTGGGCTCGGATCCGGACACCGACATCGCGCTGCTCAAAGTCGAGGTCGAGGCCCCTCTGCCCCACGCCCAGCTCGGCGATTCCGACCACCTGCGCGTCGGCGAATGGGTCTGTGCCATCGGCAACCCGTTGGCCTACGAGCACACCGTCACGGTGGGCGTCGTCAGCTTCCTCGGGCGCAAGCTGTTCGATATGAGCCTCGACCATTACATTCAGACCGACGCCGCGATCAATCTCGGCAACAGTGGCGGTCCGTTGATCAACGCGCGAGGCGAAGTGATTGGCATCAATTCGGCCATCAGCCGGCAGGCCACCAGCATCGGCTTCGCCATCCCCATCAACCAGGCCAAGGCCATCCTGCCGCAGCTCATCGCCACCGGCGGCGTGTCGCGCGGCTACATCGGCGTGGCCCTCCGCGATGTCGATCCCGATCTGCGCGCCTCGCTGAGCTTGCCGCAGTCGGCCGGGGCACTGGTACAGGATGTCACTGCGGGTTCGCCGGCGGCACGGGCCGGCCTGAAGCCGTATGACCTCATCACCGCCGTCGACGGCCGCGACGTGCAGACCAACAACGACCTGATTCGTGACATCGCGGGTCGCGCCCCCGGCTCGACGGCGCGTCTGGAGGTCGTGCGTGATGGCCGACCTCGCGAGGTGACCGTCAAACTGGCTGAACGTTCGTCGGCTCGCGACGACACCGCGCAGCGGGCACCCGGACGGCAGCCGTCCCCGCCAACGCCCTTCATGGCCGGTCCGAGCGATCTGGGAGTGACGGTCATCGCGGTGGAGGCCGCCAATGCGCACCGGTTTGATCTTCCAGCAGGAATGATCGGGCTGCTCGTGCAACGTGTCGAGCCCCTCGGCCCCGCACACGAGGCGGGTATCGAACGCGGGCAGGTCCTGCTCGAGATCAACCGGCAGCCCGTCTCGTCGGTGGCCGCGTTGGGCCGGGTGCTGGCTGGCGTTCGCGGCGGCGACGCCGTGGCCGTCCTCGTGTACAACCCCGACCTGGACCAGAAGAGCATCCGGACCCTGCGCGTCGAGACCAGATAGGCGGGCGCCAGACCTTCAACCGCCCGACCTCCCGCGCCGTGCCCAGCCACCCATGAAACCACGACTTCTGATCATCGACGACGACGCGGGCGTGAGGGATTCGCTCAGGCAGGCGCTGGAGTACGGTCAGCCCTACGAGGTGTTGACTGCGGCGACCGGTGAGGACGGCATCGCACAGGTCGAGCGGGAAGCGCCGGACCTGGTCCTGCTCGACGTCAAGATGCCTGGCATGGACGGCGTCGAGGTTCTCCAGCGCGTGCGTCACCTTGCTGACGCCATGCCGGTCATCGTCATTTCCGCCCACGGCAGTGTGTCCACCGCGGTTGAGGCCACCAAACTCGGCGCCTTCGACTTCATCGAAAAGCCCCTCGAGACCGAACGCCTCCTGGTGACGGTGCGCAATGCGCTGGATTCGCGCCGGTTGCGGACCGAGAACCGCTCGTTGCGACGAGACGCGGAGAAGCGCTACCAGATGGTGGGGGAGTCTCCGCTGCTCTCACGCGTTCGCGCGGCAATCTCCAAAGCGGCCCCGACCAGCGCGACGGTCCTCATCTGGGGCGAGAGCGGGGTCGGCAAGGAATTGGTGGCCCGCGCGATCCATCGCGAGAGCCTGCGGCGCGAGGGCCCGTTCGTGCAGGTCAATTGCGCGGCCATTCCAGACGAGCTGATCGAATCCGAACTGTTCGGCCACGAGAAGGGCTCGTTCACCGGTGCGTCTGAACGCCAGATCGGCAAGTTCGAACAGGCGGACAAGGGCACGATCTTCCTGGACGAAATCGGGGACATGAGCCTGAAGACCCAGGCCAAAGTCCTGCGGGTCCTGCAGGAACAGGAACTCGAACGCCTCGGCAGCAATCGCATCATCAAGGTCGACGTCCGAGTCATCGCAGCCACCAACAAGAACCTCGAAGAAGAAATCGGGCGCGGCTCGTTTCGCGAAGATCTCTTCTACCGCTTGAACGTCATTCCCATTCATGTGCCCCCGCTTCGGGAGCGGCGGGAAGACATCGCGTCGCTGGTCCGCCACTTCGCCGACCTGTTTTCTCGCGAGAACAACTTTCGGCGGAAGACCATCACGGCCGCGGCCATGGAGCGCGTCAGGCAGCACCCCTGGCGGGGCAACATCCGCGAGCTGCGCAACTTCGTCGAGCGGCTGATCATCATGAGCGCGGGCGATCAGGTGGACGTGAAGGACCTGCCCGACTTTTCCGCGGGGAGGCACTCCGACGCCGGCGCCGCCGGACTCACGACGCCAGCCTCCCCGACCGTGCCGCAGCAGGAGTGGATGAGCGCGCAGACGCTGCAGGAATTCAAGTCGGCGTCCGAACGGGCCTACCTCGTGTCGAAACTGCGCGAGAACGCCTGGAACATCTCCAAGACCGCCGAGGTCATCGACACCCCCCGCAGCAACCTGTACAAGAAGCTCGAGCAGTACCAGATTTCACAGGATGCCGACGGGTAGCGT
This sequence comes from Acidobacteriota bacterium, assembly GCA_052389315.1. GTDB lineage: Bacteria > Acidobacteriota > Vicinamibacteria > Vicinamibacterales > UBA2999 > JACCSI01. The sequence continues at coordinate 2,981 of JBQTIE010000259.1, read as the reverse complement.
GTGCCTGATGCCAGCGAAGGGCAGTATCGTCTTGCCCCGCCCCGCGGGGCGAGACGTCTTGAAGACAGGCCGACAGACGTGACCGAGGTGCGAGGATGTCCAGCCGTCAAGACGTCCGGACGGCCGTGAGATAATGACGTGTTGCAGTCAGTCGGATGACCGCTGTCGAGGGCAACCCCCGCGGTGTTCCAACGCCACGGGCGAAGTACTCTCGGGGGAGGAAAGTCCGAACTCCACAGGGCAGTGTGCCGGGCAATTCCCGGGCGGGGCGACCCGACGGACCAGTGGCACAGAAAACATACCGCCTGTGGCGTGTCGCAAGACACGCCGCCGGTAAGGGTGAAAAGGTGCGGTAAGAGCGCACCGCGCTTCTGGTAACAGAAGTGGCAGGCAAAACCCCACACGGAGCAAGACCAAATAGGGAGACGTTCGAGGGCGGCCCGCCTGAAGTCTCCGGGTAGGTTGCACGACCCCGTCAGCAATGATGGGGCTAGAGGAATGGTCATCGCCTCCGATTGGGGGTCGGTCGATCCGGCACCCGCGGGGGGACAGAATTCGGCTTACAGGCTGACTGCAACGCTTTGTCGCAACGATGAGGATCCGGCGATACTGGAGGCACCCGCCACGGTGGACGTCTTCTATGGGCAGATTCGTCAGAAATGACGCAAGTGTTCCAGCGGCCATAGCAGGTGTCTGCCCCGCGGAGCTGGGCGAAACCAACACTGCCACTAGCGAAGCGGAGCCGACGTGTTCTTCCGGGCGGTTCGAGGCGGCGCTTCGCTAGCCCGCGGTAGATGGCGTCCTATCTGGTCACCGGCGGTGCCGGCTTCATCGGGTCCCATCTCGTCCAGGAACTCCTCGCGCGCGGCGAACGCGTGCGCGTGGTGGACAGCTTCGTCACCGGCAAACGCGCCAATCTGACGGCCGCCCTGGCAGCCGCGCGCGTGGCGGCCGGCAACGCTCCGGTGGCAGTCCGCGAGCCGGAACTGGTCACCGGCGATCTGGCCGACCTGTCCGTTGCGAAGGATGCCGTGCAAGGAGTGGACTGTGTGCTGCACCAGGCCGCCATTCCGTCGGTCCCACGGTCGGTCGAGGACCCCTTGACGTCGAATCGAGCGAACATCGACGCCACCGTGAGCCTCCTGGTCGCCGCGCGCGATGCGGGCGTCGGCCGTGTCGTGTATGCGGGCTCCTCGTCGGCCTACGGCGACACACCGGTCCTTCCCAAGCGCGAGGACATGGCGCCCAACCCGCTCTCGCCCTATGCGCTGCAGAAGCTCGTCGGCGAGCAATACATGCAGCTGTTCACACAACTGTACGGGCTGGAGACCGTGACGATTCGCTACTTCAACGTCTTCGGCCCACGGCAGGATCCCGGCTCGCCATATTCCGGCGTCATCTCGATCCTCTTGCGGGCCCTGACCGAGGGCTGGTCCCCGACGCTGCACGGCGACGGTGAGCAGACGCGGGACTTCACCTACGTCGCCAACGTCGTGGACGGTGTGCTGCGCGCGTCGGTGGCGCCCCACGTCGCCGGAGAAGTGATCAACGTCGCCACCGGCACCCGGATTTCGCTCAACGAGCTGTTTGCCATCATCAAGCGGCTGACCGCCAGCCCACTCGATGCGACCTACGGGCCGGCCCGGGCAGGCGATGTGCGGGATTCGCAGGCCGACATCGCGAAGGCCGAACGCCTGCTGGGTTATCGCGCCGTCGTCGGGTTGGACGAGGGCCTCGCGCGGACGCTGGCCTGGTTCGCCGACGAGCGTCAGAGTCCGCGATAATCGAGCGGTGCCGCGCTCCCCTGACGTGCTCGTGCTAGGCGCCGGTCCGGCCGGCTGCGCAGCCGCTCGCCTCCTCGCCCTCTGGGGCCACCGCGTCGTCCTCGTGAGCAAGCCGCACGGCGCCACGCTCGAGTTGCGCGAATCGGTTCCGCCCTCGACGCGGAAGCTGTTTGCGGTACTGGGCCTCGATGGCGCCTTCGAGGCGGAAACGTTCGTCAGATCGACCGGCAACACGGTGTGGTGGGGACGCGACGGCGCGCGAGTCGAGCCCTTCGCCGGGGGGGCGAGGGGCTGGCAGGTCGGCGCCTGCCAGCTCGAGGCCATCCTGCAGCGCGCCTCGCGAGACGTCGGAGTGGAGATGCGCAGCACGCGGGCCAGCGCGCGAGACCCTGACCTCGCGGCCGCGGCCTTCACGCTGGACTGCACCGGTCGATCTGGCGTGGTCGCGCGGGCGCGCCGGTGGCGGGTTCACGAGCCAGGCCCGAGGACGGTGGCGCTCATCGGGCGATGGGCCCCTGGCCCCGCATTCGAGGTGCCCGACCCGACGCACACGCTGATCGAGTCCTATCCCGACGGCTGGGCATGGTCGGTCCCCGATACGGATGGAAGCCGTGAGGTGGCGGTCATGGTCGATCCTCGTCGATCGGCGCTCGTCCGCGGGTCGGCGCGGGAGGTCTACGAAGGCGAGCTCGAGAAGACGGTCCGGTTCAAGTTGCTCCTGCGAGGCGCCGCCCTCGTCGCGGGGCCGCAGGGGTGGGACGCGTCTCCTTACCACGCGACCCAGTACGCGGACGACCGCACGCTGCTGGTGGGCGATGCGGCGTCGTTCATCGACCCGCTGTCGTCGTTCGGCGTCAAGAAGGCCTTGGCGTCGGGTTGGTTGGCCGCGGTGGTCAGCCATACCGCGCTCATCGACTCTTCCAGGCGCAAGGTCGCACTCGACTTTTATCGCGCGCGCGAAGCGGAAGTCTATGCGGCCTTTCGCGACGCCACGACCAGGTTCCTGACCGACGCGGCCACCGGCTACGCGAACCCGTTCTGGGCCGATCGCGCGGAAGGATCGGCCGTCGGGTCCGGTGGCGCCGCGTCGGAAGAAGGGGAAGCCGCCCGATTGACCGCCGCCTTCGAACGTGTTCGGACCGCCCCCGCGCTCGCGCTGCGGCGCGCCGAAGAACTGAGCATCGTCGAGTGTCCCGC
>JBQTIE010000258.1:0-23685 GCA_052389315.1 Acidobacteriota bacterium | reverse complement strand
CGCCGCCGCGCTGCTGGGCACGACCACGGTGGCGTGGCTGAGCGGACCGCTGCGGGCCGAGATCCTGGGGGTGGCCCTCAGCGTCCGTACGCTGTCGCGACCGATGGTCGCGGTGCTGGTCGTGCTGGCCATTCGGGCGTGGCTGCTCCGAGCGTCGCCGCCGGGACACGCGCGCGGCGCCGGCCTCGCCGTCGTGAGCCGCGTCGCGTTGGGCTCGGTGGTTGCGGCGGGTCTGGTCGGCTGGCTCGCATTCCGCTCACCCACCGTCGGCGGCTCGGACAGTTATGGCTATGTGAGCGCGGCAGATCGACTCCTCGCCGGCAGGCTCGTGCAGGATGAACCGCTGGCGCGCATCCTGCCCTTTCCCAACGCCATCACGGCGGCGGTGCCGTTCGGCTACGTGCCCGCGAGCCGCGTGGCGCATGCCTCGGCGCCGGCCTTTCCTTTGGGTCTGCCCGCGCTGATGGCTGTCGCGAAGGTGGCGGTCGGCCCGCAGGGGCCCTTTCTCGTCTCGCTGATCATGGGCGTCTGGCTGCTCGTGGCCTCGTCTTGGACGGCGTGGCGGTGGACGGGTGATCGGGAAACGGCACTCCTGACAGCGGCGCTGGTCGCGATCAATCCGGTCGTCTTCACCTACGCCATTCAGCCGATGAGCGACGTGCCGGCTGCCGCCTTGATCGTCAGCGCCGTGGCCGCATGGTCGCATGTCCGTCCGATGCCCGTCACGGCGGGCGTCTGCGCGGCGTTGGCGATCGCCGTCCGGCCGGCCTTGGCGCCCGCGGTGCTGGCGCTCGCGCTGTGGCCCGTGCTCCTGCGCGAGCCCGATCGCCGACGGCTCGCACTTCGATTCCTGGGACCGGTCGCCGGAGGCATCGGACTCATGGGATTGGCGCAGTGGTATCTGTACGGCGACCTGCGTGCGAGCGGCTATGGCGCCGTCGCAGGCCTGTTCTCCGTCGCCCACGTTGGGCTGAATCTCCGGATCTATGGCCTCTGGGGATGGCTCGCGTTGGGGCCGCTCTGGGTCGGGGCCGTGGCCATCGGGCTCGTGATCTCGTCGGCTCGCGCGCGAGCGATGACGCTGCTGATCGCGGCCGGGGTGTCAGCGCCGTACCTCGTGTATCGGCCGTACGATCATTGGGAAACGCTGCGGTTTCTCCTGCCTGCCATCGCCGTGGCGACCGTCGTGGCGGCATCTGGTCTGGGGGCCGTGGCTCGTCGCGTGGCGGTGCCGCAGGCCGGCGGCGTGCTGGCGGCGGGTCTCGTGCTGATGGTGGCCACGCTTTCCGCCACGTGGATGTCCGCGCAACAGGTGTTCACCATGCCCGTGCACGAAGCGCGATATCGTCTGGCCGGCGAGATGGTCGCGCAGGTGACACCGCCGACGGCGGTGATTCTGGCTGCGCAGCACAGCGGCAGCGTGCGCTACTACGCCGGGCGCCGAACGGTGAACTGGCAAGGGGTGCCGCGGGGCACACTGCCGGCTACGGTGCGGGCGCTCCAGGCACAGGGCGCGCGGGTGTTCCTGCTGATCGACAGCCAGGTCGAGCGACGCGAGCTCGATCTGCTGCACGGATGGCCGTTCGATGGCGGCGAGTGGTTGCCCGCAGGCCAGCGCCGGGATGTGCAGCTGCTCGAGGCGCCGCCGGACCCTGGACCGGCACGCGAGTGAACGTGCCGCCGGCTGCTGGCTAGCTAGCAGCCTTCGAGTGTCAGCGCCTCCGAGCCTTCGACGTCGCGACCATCGGTGGTCTTGGCCTTGAGTCGGATGGCGGTGTCGCCGCACTTCAGCTTCAGCTCCTGGACGCGAATCAGGAGCATCAAGTCGATGCGCTTGTCCCGATTCACATCGTCGCGATTCGAGCGTTCGACGCCCGCTTCGGTCCCGGTGGGACCCAGCCGGATCGTCGTCGTGTCGATGGAGGTCGCGTCGAACTGGGCCGACGACAGGATGGCAACCGGCACCATCCCCTGACGGTTCGGCTCGAGGGTGGTCGGGGTGTCGCCGGGCTTGACATCGATGGTGACATGCAGGGGCCCCTGGGCGAGGGCGGACATTCCGCAAAGGGCGACGAGCACGAGAGCAGGAGATGTTCGAGCAGTGGTCATGACGCGCCTCTTTGTCGAGGGTGTTGAGTCGAGCCCGCGGGAGGGCCCGTCGGCGATGATAGCCGACCGCTGCCGCCCGCGATGTGGTGGAATCCCGACGAAGATCGCGCGAAATCTTCACTGATCGCCGCTGCTGGCGCAGGTTCCATATAATGACCGCGCCTCGAGGCCCTTTGCCGCATGACGCCGCCTTCGTGGATTCAACCGCCGCGGCACCTGCTGGTCTTGTTCCTGGGGACCACGCTCCTGCTGCTGGCTGGCCTGGGATGGCTGGCCTGGGGATCGTTCGACCAGGAGCGCGCCGTCGAGGCCCAGCGTGTCCACGATCGTCTCGACGCGTCCACCGACCTGATTGCCGCCGAGATTCGCCAGAAACTGACGGAGATCGAGACGGAGCTGGCACGCCTCTCGGTCGGTCCCGCGCCGAGCCTGGACGACGCCGCCGCGCAATTCGCTCGCAGCCTTCACACGGACACGGTGCTGGTTCTCTTCTCGAGTGACGGCGTGCGCTCCTACCCCACCGAGCGGCTCGTCTATCATCCCGCGCTCCCTCAAGTCGAGGAACTGGACCTGGCAGAGTACGCCGTGGGTGAGGCGTTCGAGTTCGTCGAACGCGACTACGGTAGCGCCATCGCCTACTTCGAGGCGCTCGCGCAAACCGGCCAGCGGCCCTTGCGTGCGGGGGCGCTCTTGCGCATGGGTCGCAATCAGCGGAAGGCCGGCAAGCGCGACGATGCGTTGGCGACCTATGGACTCCTCGCACGCCTCGAGGGCGTCGCGTTGGGTGGACGGCCGGCGGACCTGCTGGCGCGTCGCGCCCGATGTGCCCTGCTCGAAGAGCTCGGTCGTCACGCGGAGCTTCGCGCCGAAGCCGCATTGCTCCAGCGGGACCTCGGTCGAGGTCGATGGCCCTTGACGCGCGGCACCTATGAACACTTCGCCGGCGAGACCGCTCGATGGCTCTCGGCGGACGGCGCGTCGAAACCGGGCCAGTCGGTCCCGAACCCGGAATCGTTGGCCCTCGCGACAGGCGTCGAGGAGCTCTGGGAGCGCTGGGAGCGAGATCGCGGGGCGCCAGAGATGTTCGCCGGCCGCACGACGCTGATGTCGAACGGCCGGTTCGTCTTCTGCTTCTGGCGAGGCACGCCGGAGCGTCTGGCCGCGCTCGTGGGCGGCCCGGGGTTCGTCGAGCACCAGGTGCTCGATTCCCTGCGTCCCGTACTCGAGCGTCAGCGGGCGGACCTCACCCTGGCCGACGGCGAAGGCCGGCCTGTCGCCTCCTCCGATCTCGACGGTGCACGCGGGCAGAGCGTCGTGCGGACGATGGCTGAAACGACATTGCCATGGACGCTGCGCGTCGCCAGCGCCGAAACGGACGTGGAACTCGGTCGGCTCGCGGCTCGACGTCGCCTTGCCCTGATCGGGCTCGGCGGCTTGGCGCTGATCGTCGCATCGGCCAGCTATTTCAGCTGGCGCGCGGTCACCCGTGAAATCCAGACCGCGCGGCTTCAGGCCGATTTCGTGGCCGCGGTGTCGCACGAGTTTCGGACGCCGCTGACGCTGCTTCGACAATTCTCCGACATGCTGGCCGAGGGGCGGGTCTCGAGCGAGGAGGAGCGCTACCAGTACTACGAGGCGCTGCAGCGAGGTACGCGCCGCCTGACGCGGCTCGTCGAAAACGTGCTGGATTTCGGTCGACGCGAGGCCGGATCGTACGTCACCTCGCTCGAGCCGTTGCGCGTCAAGGCGTGGCTCGAACGGTTGACGATCGAGTTCCAGCAGGAGGTGCGCGCCCAGGGATACACCGTTCAACTGAGCTGGGACGCGCCCGATCCGGTCTTCGTGCGCGCCGACGAGGCGGCGCTCGGCCGCGCCGTCTGGAATCTGCTCGACAACGCAGTGAAGTACTCTCCCGCGTGCAAGACCGTGTGGGTGACAGCCAGGCAAGACGAAGACACGATCACCATCAGTGTCCGAGACGAGGGACTCGGCGTGCCCGCCACGGAACGACGGCTGATCTTCGACAAGTTCGTACGCGGGTCGGCTGCCGCCGGTCAGGCGGTGAAGGGGACCGGGTTGGGCCTGACGCTGGTCCAACAGATCGTGCAGGGCCACGGCGGTCGCGTCTCCGTGGAGAGCGTTGAGGGTGCGGGGAGCACGTTCGCGATTCAATTGCCAGCGCACGTCGCGTGATGTTCACCCGGCTCCGGTCAGGCCGGGGCGTTTGCAGGAGGCGATTGGACTCATCCATGGCCCGCATTCTGATCGTTGAAGACGAGCCCGACATCGCCCTCGGGCTCCGGAACGATTTGCTGCTGGAAGGCTACGACGTCGAGGTGGCCGGCGACGGCGAGACCGCGCTCAGCCGGGCCCGCGACGAGCCCCCCGACCTCATCCTGCTGGACGTGATGCTGCCCGGCAAGGATGGATTCGCCGTCTGTCGAGAGCTCAGGCGCTCCGGTCAGCGCATGCCCATCATCGTGCTGACGGCCAAGGCGCACGAGGCCGAAAAGGTGCTGGGCCTCGAGCTCGGCGCCGACGACTACGTGACCAAGCCATTCAGCCCGTTGGAGCTGCGTGCCCGGATCAAGGCCGCCCTGCGGCGCGGCGCACCCGACACGCACGCCGTCTACCGGTTTGGCGAGTTCGAGGTGGACTTCGGCCGCTTCGAGCTGCGAGCGGCGGGCAAACCCATCGACGTGACCCCCATCGAGTTCAAGCTGCTGGCCGCCTTCATCCACAATCGCCGGACCGTTCTGAGCCGCCAGCACCTGCTGGATCTGGTCTGGGGCCGCGACGTCTTCGTCACGGATCGAGTCGTGGACACGCACGTCGGCAACTTGCGCCGCAAGATTGAAGCCGACCCCGAATCACCGGTCTACGTGGTGAGCGTCCGGGGTGTCGGGTATCGCTTCGAAGGGTGAGCCTGTCAAGGTTTCTTGACGAAACCACACGAAATTCTGGTGGTTTTCACGGATCGCCAGTTCGCCTCCTGGGGATAGTCTTCTCGGCAAGGGACCACACATGGCCACCATGCGATCGACCTTGCCGGCAGTGCTCGCCGTGGCAGCCCTGAGCCTGGCCACCCTGCCGGGGCTGCCCGTCGCCGCCGCACAAGACACGGAGCGCGCGGACGTCCTGCTCGAACGGGGCATTCAAATGGAAGTCGTCGACGGCGATATCGCGGCGGCCATCTCCGTCTACAAGCTCATCCTGGCGCGCTTTCCCGACAACCGGGTCGTCGCGAGTCAGGCCCTCTGGCACCTGGGTCAGTGCTACGAGCAGTCCGGCGCGCCCGATGCCAGGCCAGCGTACGAGCGGCTCGTCCGAGAGTACGGAGATTCTACGGCCCTCGCCAACCGCGCGCGGTCACGCCTGGTCGCCCTCATGGATGCACCGTCCAGGCTCGAACCGGTCGAGCTGACCGTCCGGGACGTGTCGTCGCGTCCGGCCTCGCCGGTGATGACTGGGCCGAACGGCCTGGGCAACTTCGTCGTCTTCAGCGACCTCGCCGTGCACAACCGGGCCACGGGCGAGAGCCGCCGGCTGCTGCCCGGGACGCGCTCCACGGCCTATCCTGTGGTCTCGCCCGAAGCGCGTAATGTCGCTTATGTCGGTTGGGCCGCTGAACTCGGCAATCCCTCGTCATCTGACAGAGCCAAGCCTCGATCGAACCTCGAGCTTCGCATGGTCGGCATCGACGGCTCCGGGGATCGTCTGGTGATGCGATCGTCAGCCCCCTGGCTGCGCCCGTTCGCCTTCTCCCCGGACGGGCGGCACATTCTCGTCACGCTCGAACAGCCGGACGGCGTCAACCAGATTGCGCTCGTCAGCGTCGCCGACGGATCGTCGCGCGTGCTCTCGACGCTCAGGTGGCGCACGCCGCAGAACATGAGCTTTTCGCCGGATGGACTGTATGTCGCCTACGAAGTGGCCGGTACGCGGACCTCGCAGCTCCGGGAGCTGGTGGTTGTGCCCATCAACGGCGACTCGTCCGAACCGACCCGAGAGCGCCGGTATGCCATTGGCTCTGTGGGTCAGCCGGCGGCGCTCGAGCGGGAGACGCGCCTGGCCATCCACGTCCTCAATCGGCTGACGTTCGGCCCACGGTTCGGTGACATCGATCGCGTCCGCTCGACGGGAATCGACGCCTACATCGACCAGCAACTCCACCCGGAGGACCTTGCCGATCCGGTGGTCGACGGCATGCTCGCATCGTTCACCTCTCTCGGCATGTCGATTCCCGACCTGCTCGCGAAGGCTGGACCCGTCTCGCCGATCGGTTTGCGGCGCCGGGCGACGGTGTTCGAGCGTCGCGAGGCCGCCGATCGACGCGGCGACGGACCAGCAATCCTGCCAGGCAGCTCACCGCTTCCGATGGGCGAGCGCGCCCAGCGCGAGGCGTACCGCGACAGGCCGCGCGCCTTCGAGATTCACGCCGCCCGTCTGATCCGCGCCATCCACAGCGAGCGCCAGCTCTTCGAGGTGATGGTGGACTTCTGGATGAACCACTTCAGCATCAACCTCGGAGACCATCAGCTCACCGCCCACTTCGAGGAGAACGTGGTGCGCAGCCACGCCCTGGGCAGGTTCGAGGACCTCCTCAAGGCGGTCGCCCGGCACCCTCGGATGCTGTACTACCTGGACAACTGGCGGAGCTCGGCCCCGGCCGATGTCATCGCCGAGCGTACCGCCCGTCTCCAGCAGACGCTGACCGGCGACGATCGCATTCGAGTCCTGAAGCGACTCCCGTTCCTCCAGGAGGCCAAGGGTCTCAACGAGAACTACGCGCGGGAGCTGATGGAACTTCACACGCTGGGCGTGGACGGCGGCTACACGCAGCAGGACATCATCGAGGTCGCCAAGGTGCTGAGCGGCTGGACCATCTCATCCGAGGGGCTCGTCAACGGTCGCGAAGACGACGGCGTGTTCACCTTTGATCCGGTCATGCACGTCGACGGCGACAAGCAGGTGCTGGGGCGCACCATTGCCGCCGGAGGTGTCAACGAAGGGGAGCAGCTGTTGACCATGCTCGCGGCCCACCCATCGACCGCCCGCTTCATCGCCACCAAGCTGGCGCGCCGGTTCGTCGCAGACGACCCGCCCAGGGCGGTCATCGACGCCGCGAGTAAGACGTTCCAGCAGACGCACGGTGACCTCCGCGAGGTGCTCCGGACAATCTTTGCCTCGCCGGAGTTCCGATCCCCGACAGTCTTCCGCGCGAAGATCAAGAAGCCCCTCGAGCTCGTCGTGAGCGCGCTCCGGGTCGTCAACGCGAAAATCGAAGGTCCCTTCGCCTACTTGCAGATGGGCAGTCCCCGAGGCCCCATTCCTCGCATGGGTGAGCGGCTCTACAACTACGAGGCCCCGGACGGGAACCCCGACACCGGCGCCGCGTGGATGAATTCGAACGCCCTGCTCATTCGACTGGATTTTGCCAACGCGCTGGCAACGAACCGGCTCCAGGGGATCACGGGCGACCTGGGCTCCGCGCAGCGGCTCCTGGATCAACTCGGTCTTCCCCGACCGACGGGCACGCAGATCGAGCAGACGCGCAGCATGATGAAGAGTGCAGCCGCCTCGGCCTCCTCACCCTCGTCGTCCATGATGATGACGATGGGCGCTGGCGGAGGGAGCGTGGACACCACCGCGAACTTCGAGCCCGCGGCCATCGTCGTGGCCACGATGCTCGGATCGCCGACGTTCCAGAAGCGATAGGAGGGTCCCATGATCGAACGTCGTGTGTTCCTGAGAGAGGGCAGCCTCGCCGTGGTCGGCTTCTCGATGGTGCCTGGCTTCTTTCAGCGGGCGCTGCTGGCGGCCCAGCCTCGTGCCCGCCGCAAGACGCTCGTGGTGATCTTCCAGCGCGGGGGCGCGGACGGCCTCAACATGGTGGTGCCGTTCGGCGAGAAGGCCTACTACGAGCATCGTCCTGGCATCGCGGTGCCGGCCCCGGGCAGCGGGGATGGTGCGGCGATCGACCTGGACGGGTTCTTCGGTCTGCATCCCAGCCTCCGACCGTTGACGCCCCTCTACAAAGAGGGCCGACTCGGCATCATCAACGCCGTGGGATCGCCGGACACCGGCGGACGGTCGCACTTTCAGGCGCAGGACTTCATGGAGTCCGCAGCTCCGGGAAACAAGACCGTGTCCACCGGATGGCTCAACCGTTACCTGCAGATCGCGCCGGACGACCGTCGCACGCCCCTGCGCGCGACCGCGATTGGCGAGTCGCTGCCGAAAGCCCTTCGTGGGCCCGCGCCTGCGCTCACGCTGGCGGGACTCGAAGGATTCGGGTTGGCCGGCGGCGAGGTGTACGAGTCGATGTACAGCCGGGACGCCAACGCGCTGTTGACCGGCACGGCGCGCGACATGTTCGATGCCGCCAGACAGCTCAAGGCTGCCCGGCCGGAACAGTATCAGCCCAGGGGCGGCGTCAATTACCCTGGCGCCGTGGGCGCGGGACTCTTGCAGGTGGCGCAGCTCATCAAGGCCGACGTGGGCCTCCAGGTGGCGTTCGTCGACGTCAGCGGAGGATGGGACACGCACACCAACGAAGCGGCCCAGTTGCCACCCCTGCTGGGAACCCTGGCCCAGGCCCTTGCCGCATTCACCCGTGATCTCGGCGACCGCATGCAGGACATCGTCGTGCTCACGATGTCGGAATTCGGCCGGACGGCGCGCGAAAACGGCAACGGCGGCACCGACCACGGCCACGCCAACGTCATGTTCGTCATGGGCGGCCCGGTCAAAGGCGGAAAGGTGTACGGCACGTGGCCTGGGCTGGCTCGAGAGCAGCTCAACGAGGATCGCGATCTGAAGTTGACCACGGACTTTCGCGACGTGCTTGGGGAGCTCCTCGTCGGACATCTCGGATGTGAGAAGCCGGACGCGGTCTTCCCGCAGTATGCGATCGATCCCAAGCGGTTCATCGGGATCGTGTAGGCGGGCCGTGCGGGGCGGGATGTGGGCAATTCTCGTGGCAGAAGGGGAGAGTCGTCCAAGGAGGCCCGAATGATGCGCGTAGGCCGGATAGTCACCCTCGCGGCGCTGTGCACCGGGATGGCCCAGGCGCCGGGTCAGGCCCCGCAAGTCCCGCTCGGCACGTGGCTGGGCACGGTCAGGCAAATCAACAACCCCAACAATCGCAACAGCCGGCCGGCATCGTTGGAGGTCAAGAAGGTGCCAGACCCGCACTGGCGCTGGCGCTCGGGCGAAGCGGAGATTCTCAGCGTCACGTTCAGGGCGCAGCAGGACGCGTTCGAAGTGAGCACGGTGACGCTGGACCTGCGCACGTTCTCCTTCTCCTTCACGCACCCTGAGCAGGGGGAACGGATTCAGTGCGCCCTGGCCGAGCAGGCCGACGGCAGCTACGAGGGCGCGTGCACCGGCGCCGGCTTCGAGCGCCAGGTCACGCTGCGGCCGCCGGACACCCCGCCTGGCCCTGGCCGATGAGGTCGGCCCGGCCGTCCTCTGCACCGGTCCCGTCGTGCGAGAACTGATCGCCTGCTCGTCGGTGGCCCTCACCCTCGGCTTGGCCATTGGCCGTCCCCGTGTCAGCGAACGGTGGCGGATCGGGCCTGCGACGGCTGCCCTGGCCGGACTCGGCTGCCTCCTGCTGTCGGGGATCGTGCGTCCTGATGATTTCGCGTCGGCCTTCGCCCTCCTCTGGAGGCCGTTTGTGACGATTCTGTCGATCATGGTCGCAACGGCCGCCGCCCGGCGCGTCGGCGTGATCGACACGCTCGCCACGTGGGTGTTCGCACGGCGGGACCTGTCGCTTCGCCGCCTGTATCGCCGGGTGTTCGTGCTGAGCGCCGTGGTGGCCGCCATGCTCAACAACGACGCCGCCGTGCTGCTGCTGACACCCCTCATCCTGTCGCAGGTCAGACGGCGGCACCCGGAACGTTCCGACCTGCTGCTGCCGTTTGCGTGTGCGGTGTTCATGGCGGCCGGGGTCGCGCCCCTGATGGTGTCGAACCCGATCAACATGATCGTCGCGTCGTATGCCGGTCTGAACTTCAACGCGTACGCGGTGGTGATGCTGCCCATCGCCGTTGCGGGTGGGCTTCTCGCATTCGTCCTGCTCCGTTGGCTGTTCCGAGCCGAGCTGATGAGGGAGTCCAGCCCTCGGGCGCCTTCAGTCGGAGCGCCGGGCGGATTCGAGCCGTGCCTGCCCGTCTTCGCCGGACGCGGGACGCAAGTCCTGATGCTGGGCGTCCTGCTGGCGACGTTGGGAAGCTACCCTGTCGTCGCCACGCTGAATGGCTCGGCCACGTGGGCCGTAGCGGCCACGGGTGCCGCACTCGCCCTTGCCATCGGGTGTCACCATGAACGGAGCACGCCGCATGAGGTGCTGACACGAGGGGTCTCATGGAGCGTGCTCGCCTTCCTGCCAGCCGTTTTCATGCTGGCCATGGGCCTGCGGAACGTCGGCCTGGTCGGCCGGCTCGGATCGATCTACGAGGGGGCCTCGCTCTGGACCATCGGCAGTCTGGCGGCATTGGGGTCGGCTGTCCTCAACAATCACCCGATGGCGATGATGAACATGCTCGCATTGGACGGGCTCTCGACGGCGGGGCCGCGCGAGTATCTCGCGGTCCTGATCGGCGGCGATCTCGGGCCGCGCCTCCTACCGATGGGATCGCTCGCGGGGCTGCTCTGGCTGGACTCGTGCCGCCGGCTGGGTCTCGACATCACGGTGGCGGAGTTCGTCACCGTTGGTGCGGTGCTCACGCTGCCCACCGGGGCGGTCTCGCTCCTGCTGCTCTCGCTGATGTGAGAAGACGTCAGGGGCGCCGGCGTCCGCGCGGCGCTGCCCGGCGGCGTCGAAGAGATCGCGCTTGCGGATCGCTTCGGCCACCGTCGTACCCGACGTGATGCGGTCGTGATACCGCACGGCCACGAGCTTGAGCTGCGGCAGGTCGTTCTGCAGCGAGTTCACCCAGATGGTTTCGACGTAAATCAGGTCGCCGCCCACGGGCAACAGCAGCGTGCTGCCACGAATGACTTCCGAGGCGTGGCGGATCCACATCGTCACCTGCTGGTGCACCGGCCGATCGTTGTCGATGTAGGCGTCGATCTGCTCGGGACCAGGGACGAACATCCCCTGGGGTATCTGCAGGCTGATGAGCCGCCCGTAGCGCTCGGGATCGTGCAGGGCGATCACGAGGGCGCGAAGGTTCCGCGCGGATTCCGGAGTGAACGGCATCAGCATCGCGTACTGCAGGTCGCCGGGCGCGCCGATGTTGACGCCTGACGGCATGTCCGCCGGATCGATCAGGACGTTGTAGCCTTCGTAGGAAAACGTCATCTGATCGCCGGTTCCGAAGCCGCTGAGTCCTCTCCCCAGCGAGCCCACGGTCTCGTCCGCATCGTCCCAGAGATCCTCCGTATTGTAGAACTCCAGCGGGTCGCGCTGGTGGTAGCGCTTGTAGATGTCGTCGAACTGCACGTGGAACCACTGGAGCGGATACGTGAGCTGATCGGCGACGTCTCGGGGCAGCGTCGTGGCCGATCGGAACAGGTCCGGATAGATCCGATCCCACGACCGGATGATGGGATCGTCTGACATTCGATACAGGCGCAGCTCGCCGGTGTACGCGTCCATCGTGATCTTCACGGAATCCTCGGCGTAGTTGATCGCCCGCTCCGGAAAGGACTCCACCGCGCGCTCGTCAGCCTTGTCGCCGAGCACCTCGCGATACGAGTACGGATACCGATCCGACGTGGTGAGACCGTTCACCATCCAGAGCACCTTCGCGTCAGCGATGAACGCGTAGCTGTTGGAATCCAGGAACAGGAACGGCGCGAGGCTGCGTGCGCGGGACAGCGGTGTGCGTCTGATGTGGACCCGCGTGCGCAGGGGATCGATGTACCGGGAGAACAGAAACGCCGTGAAGTCCCGCGTGTACGCCGCAAAGACGACGCGCTTGATCCACGAGTCCAGGGGAATCCCGTCCGGAACATCGGCCGGCCTCGTGAACTCCTGCCGGCCCTGATCGCGCGCGAAGTCGAACTCGTTGAGGCCCGCGGCACCGGTCAGCACGTAGTCGTCCTTGGCACCCTCACCGAAGTAGATGCGCGGCTCGTGGCGAAGGACCTGGTTCTCCGGCACCGGTGGTACGTCGCGAACAGCATATGTCGGTGAGCCGACCTGGTCGACCACATCGGTGGGGCTCATGACCAGGCCCATTCCGTGTGTGAACTGGAGCGCGGCCGAGCCCCAGTACTTCAGCCATTCCTTGGGCCCAATCAGGGCCAGCGAGGGAAGCTCGCGCACCGCGCTCGCGAACATGCGCTTCTCCCCGTCGATCCGGTAGCGCACGCCATCGACGGAGAGAAAGTCGTAGTACGGTCTGAGCTGTTGCTCCTGCTGGTAGACGCGGAGCAGCGGCCCAAATACGATCCGGGAGTCGGAGATCTTGATGCGCTCGTAGTGCTGCCGGTCTGGCGGCTCTTCGAGCGACGAGACCCAGCTCGGCAGCACCGGGGCGTTTCGGACGGTCTTGCTCGTCAGCAACGCTTCCGCCGACAGCGGCCGCGCCGGCGGCTCCCAGTCGTGCACTTCGACGCGATCGAGCCGATACGCTTTCAGCGTGGCGTCCATGTGTCGCTTGATGTACTCGAGCTGGACGTAGGGCTCATTCGTCTTGACGAACATCGCGTCACGAAGCTGGACACCCACCGCGAAACAGGCTTGCACGCCGACCAGCACGGCTCCGACGCGAACCGGCGACCGGCGCGTGACCACGCGGAATGGCATGGACCCCGCGTTGTCGAGGTCCTGCCGTTCGGGCGCCTGCTCCGACGTCCTTTGGGCACGGAGCAAGCACAGGCCGACCACGACGGTGAGCGCTACTGCCACAGCCGTGTTGACGTAGATGCCGTTCAGCGTGGACAAGAGTCCCTGGAGGTCCACGTACGCGGCGCCGGTGCGTACGCCGGCCGCCTCGTTGTCCAGCAGCACCAGGTCGTATCGAGCCAGCCAGGTGCGCGCTGATTCGAGGCCTCCCAGAACGCAGACCAGCCCGACGACACTGGTCGACACCATCGACGAGACGCGCACGCGGAACCCCGCTCCGGGGACGTGCCAGCCTGCCGACCCGCGCAGTTCATCATGGCGACCCACCAGCGCGGCAGCCGTCCCGACGACGACCGCCGCTTCCAGAACGACCAGCGCCGTGCGCATGGCCGGCAGCACGTAGACGTAGAAGCCGATATCACGGCCGAACACCGGGTCGACGTCCCCGAAGGGCACGCCGTAGAACGCCAGCAGGAACTGCTCGTACCGCCCAGCCAGCATCCAACCGGCGACGAGGCCCAGCCAGGCGCCGACATGGATCGAACCGCGCCTCAGCATCGGACTGCGAGCGCAGGCTCGCGTGGGCAGTGTGACCAGAGCTCCGACGACGAGCCCGCCCGTGACGAACAGCGCAAGCTGCATGCGGAGATTGGTCCAGAAGACGCTCTGGTAGCCGAGGCTCTGGTTGAACCAGTACTGCACGAAGAAGTGCGGCAGGGCGGCGCATCCGACGACGACGAACAGCGTCCACACCCATGGCACGAACGAACGCCACAGCACGCCGGGCGCCGGGATGCGCGCCTGCATCTCGCTCATGACGCCTCCGCCGGCTGCTCGCCCTCTGAGACCGCCACGAACGCGCGCCACGTCTCGAACACACTCGGACATCTCCCCAGCCACAAGACCACGCCGAAGGCAACCAACGACGTCGTGTTGATGAGCGCGGAGTCGAGCAGCGTCACCGTGGTCCCTCCAAGGAACGACTGATCGAAGACACGGAACATGGTGACCGACACCAGTTCGTACACCCCCAGGCTGGCGAAGGTGTAGGGCAGCACCCTGGCCGTGTTCGCCACGACGATGACGAGCGCGAACGGGACGAAGGCGAGGTCCTTCATCAGGACGTAGTCGTCCAGCGGGGAGGAGAACGCCTGTTTGATACACCAATACGCGAGCAGCTCGACTCCAAGCGCCACCACCGACAACACCAGCGCGCTCGCCATGACGCTTGGGCTGCCTGACAGACGGCGGGCAGCCGCTGCCAGGGCGGGCCCGTTGAGGGCCGACCAGAGGTGCCGGATGAGGTTGAATCGATGGCCTTCGGCTTCGGCGCGACCCAGCGGCCGCGTGAGCGACACGACTGCCAGGACGAGCGCGAACGCCCAGCACGCCGGCACGATCGCCTGGTTCCAGCCCAGGTAGGTGAAGCCGACGACCAGCCCCGCGATGATGGCGAGCAGTTCGCACAGGCGGTTGTCGAACATCACCTCGGCCGCGTCTGCAGCCGACAGGCCCGCATCGACCATCGAGCGCGCCGCGCCCGCCTCGCCTGGACCAAACGGAAACAGCAGGTTCATGCCGCGTCCGAAGAAATAGCTCGACATGAGGCCGCGGGCCGATCCGTCGGCGCCCAGATGCGCCGCCAGCAGGCGTTGGCGAATCGCGCGGAGCAGGAGCGCGCCCATCGCCAAGGCGACGGCCAGGTAGAACGGCAGCCATCCGAAGCGGCGATCCGAAACGGCGATCAGATCCAGGTCCGCATCGAGCCAGCCCTTGCCGACGTCGGCGATTCGGACGATCCCGAGGTCGGCCATGTCGTCGAGCAGGCGGAAGTTCGCGAACAGCTCGAGCACGCCGGCCCGGAACGCGCGGCCGTCCCAGGGTGAGGGGCCGTCCGCGTCCGGGACCAGGAACAGGAAGATGAACAGCATCAACAGGACGGCGAACAGATACGACCATGCGATCGACAATTTGAGACTCGCGCGATCCCTGTTCATGTCATCGTCCTCGCTGCTGCGCCTCGTTCAGCCACGGCAGCTCGTTCGCGCGCTGTTCATCCGCCTCCGACTGCCCGGTGAGGCGAAGCGCCGCATCGAGGGTCGTCGCCATGGTCGTACGCCCGCGATACACGACCGAGAACAGCTTGATCTGGGGCAGCGGGTTCTGCAGCGATTGAATCCAGAGCGGCTCGATGTAGATCAGATCCCCGCCCACGGGCAGCGCCAGGGTATGGCCCCGGATCACCTCGGATCCGTGCCGGACCCACAACGTGATCTGCTGATTGACCTGCGCGTCGTTGTCGATCAGCGTGTCGGCCTGCTCGGGGCCCGCGAGGAACTCGCCCTGCGGCACGCGATAGTTGAGCAGCCGGCCGTAGTTCGCGCCGTCCTGCAGCGCGACGACGAGCGAGCGGAGGTTCCGCGCTCCCTCCGGCGTGAACGGCATGAGCAGCGCGAACTGCAGCTCTCCCGCCTCTCCGACGTGAGGGCCGGCCGGCAGGTCCGCCGGATCCACCAGGGCGTTGTAGCCCTCGTAGGAGAAGGTCGTCTGATCGGTCGTGCCGAACTCGGACAGCCCGCGGCCGAGGGACCCCAGGACCTCGTCAGCGTCGTCCCAGAGATCTTCGGCGTTGTAGAACTCCAGCGGGTGCCGCTGGTGATACCGCTTGTAGATGTCGTCGAACTGAATGTGGAACCACTGGAGCGGGTAGGACATCTGGTCGCGCACGGCATCGGGCATCGACGACGCGAAGAGCCCGGGATAGATCCGGGCCCATGTGTTCACGATGGGATCGTCTGCGATCCGATGAAAGCGGACGTCGCCGCTGTAGGCATCCACCGTGACCTTGACCGAGTCCTCCGCGTAGTTGATGACGCGCTCCGGAAACGACTCGACGGCGCGCTCGTCTGCCTTGTCTCCGAGCACTTCGCGAAACGAGTACGGATAATTCGCGGTGGTGGTCAAGCCGTTGACCATCCACAGGATCTTTCCGCCGGCGATGAATGCGAACGTGTTGGTGTCGAGGAACAGGAACGGTGCGATCAGCGACGCGCGCTCCACCGGCCTCCGATACAACTGGACGCGCGTCCGATCCTCGTCGATGAAGTCCGAGAACAGGAACACGTTGATGTCGCCCGTGTGCAGCGCAAGCACGAGCCGCCGCCACAGGCTGTCGACCGGGATGCCGCTCGGAACGTCCGGCGCATGATCCGATTCGAGACGCGACTGCCGTGTGGCGTAGTCGAACTCTCGAAGATGCCGAGCGCCGGTCAGGATGTAGTCGTCCTTGGCGCCCTCACCAAAGTAGATGCGAGGCTCGCTGGCGAACTCCGGGTGCGTCGGGCGCGAGGGGATGTCGGCCACGGCGTACCGAGGGCTGCCCTCGTCCGTGAGCTCGTTCACCGGGCTCATCACGAGGCCCATCCCGTGCGTCAGCATCAGCGCGGCACTGCCCCAGTGCTGCAGCCACTGCCGTGGTCCAAGGAATCCGCGTGTCGGCAGCTCCCGCACGGCGCTCACGTACATCTGCCGGCGGCCGTTGACGCGATAGCGCACCCCGTCGACGGAAATGAACCTGTAATAGGGCCGAAGCTGCTGCTCCTGCTCGTACACCTGCAGCAACGGTCCGTACACGAGCGTCGAGCCGCTCGTCCGGATGCGTGCGAGGTGCTGCACGTCCGGCGGTTCCTCCAGCCGGCTGACCCAGCTCGCGAGCAGCGGTGCGTTGCGCGTGGTCTCGCTCGCCAGCAGCCGATCCGGCGAGAGTGGCGTGTCGGGCGGCTTCCACTCCGCGGTTTCGACACGCTCCAGGCGATAGCCGCGTGTCGTCGCGGCAATGTGGCGCTCGATGTACGGGATCTGGATGCCTGGCTCGTTCGGCGACACGATCACGTGGCGTCTCACGATCACGCCCAGGACGACCGACAGATCGAGCGCAAGCAGTCCCAATACCAGCGCGCCTCGCGGACTCCAGGCCATCGATCCGCGTCCGGCGGGGTGTGCCTGCCCCGCAGGCCCCTGGTGTCGCCTCCCAATCTGATGCAGGGTCACGCCGACGATGGCCATGATCGCGAGCCCGACGAGCGTCGAGACGTTGATGACCGCAAGCGTGGAGAACACACCATCCACGTCGAGGAACGCCGCCCCCATTCGCACGCCGGTGTCACCGTTCTCTTTGAACAACAGGCCGTAGCGAGCGAGGAACGTCCGGGACACCAGCGAGAGTCCAACGACGAAGAGCGCCGCGTTCAGCGCCGGGGTCACGAGGCGTCCGGGCGCCGACCAGAGTGGAAAGGCCGACTCGGCCCGCGCCTGGGCGAGGAGATGATTCCACCGACCCGCCAGCGCCGACAGCGCCCAGACGACCCCGAGTGCAGTCGCCGCGACCGCGCTCGTCTGGAGGGCGGGGAGCACGAAGACGTAGAACCCGACGTCGTGTCCGAACACCGGGTCGATCTCCCCGAACGATCCCGCGTTGATTGCGAGCAGGAACTGCTCATAGCGGGACGACAAGAACCAGCCCGCCAGGATCCCCACCCAGAGGGCCGCGTGGACACCCGCACGCCGCACGCTTGCGTCGGCGGCGTAGCACCGAATCGGCCAAGCCACCGCGGTCGCAAACACGACGAGGCCCAGCGCCGACAGCATGAGCTGGGCCACCAGGTTCGTGCGGAATACCGCCTCCTGGCCGAGGCTCTCGAAGAACCAGTACCGCACGATCAGCGTCGGAACGGCCGCCACCAGGAACCACACGAACGCGACGCCGATGAGGAATCGGAGCCCGTTCCACACCTGTGACGGCCTCGGCACGCGCGGCAACAACGGGCTGTCGGAGGCAGTCGTCATGAACTCGTCAGCGAAGGGGGAGCACCGGCATCACCAGGCGCCGGGCGGTGGCGGTCACTTCCGTGACCATTGCCGCGACGTCGCCGCCGCTGGCAGTCGCCGTGAGCGTGCCGTCAAAGTCGTCGAGGGCGGCGGAGGGAAACAACTGACGCAGCACCCGCGTCACGCGCCCATTGGGCGGCAGCCGGAGAGTCGCCACGCCACCAGCCACCTCGAGCCCCCTCGGGTCGCGCAGCGTCAGGACCAGGTCCAGCGCCTCACCCATGGAACTCAACGAGACTTCTGTGTCCCGCCCTGCTTCACTGCCTCGCTCCGCCGGGGCCATGAAGCCGCCAAGAGAGGCGGTGGGGGTGGCGATCAGCAGCCCAGTCTTTTCCTCGACAACCCGAAGCAGGCTGCTGACGGCGCCGTCCTTGGTCGTGACGCGTCCGGATCCGGTCTGCAGCGGCCCTCCGTCGGGCAGACGATAAGACGCGCTGGCGCCAGGACCGAGGTCGAAGGCGACGGTCGGAGCGGCCGGCTGCCCGTTGATCGACACCGGCCATGGGGCACCGGCGTCGTCGAACAGTTCCAGCTCACCCCTCGCCCGGCGGTTCATGGCCCGGTTGACGAGCACGATGGACGTCCGGCGTGTCCCGCCGACCGGCACCGCCGCGAAGGCGAGCCTCTGATCGTCAGCGATACGGCCGAGCGGGATCGCTGGAAACACGGCGGCTAGTTCGTCCTTCTCGTGCCGCTCGATTCCCGTGACCGCGATCGTGGCGCCCTTCGCAGCCCGGTCGATACCCCCCTCGATCGTCATCGTTCCCTGGAAGTCGCCCAGGCGGGGAAACACGTCGCGTACGTACAGCACTCGTTGTCCGTGCGCCGGCATCTCGATCTCAATCCCCGGCGCACCGTCCACCTCGTCGACTTCGCGTCCCGCCAGGGTGCGAAGCGTCAGTTTGAGCGTGCTGGCCACCGTGCTGTTGAAGATCGCGACCCCGCTGCTGATGCCGCGGGCACGATCCTCGACGACAGGCACCAGCGCCGTGTCGAGCAGGACGGACTCGGTGAGATTCACCACTCCCAGGCCGGGCCAGCGGCTGCGCAGGACGGCGCTAATCGCGCCGGACGAGAAGAGGTGCATCGTGGCCGTCGGCGTGGCCGGCACGCCCGAGATGGCGTAGGTGGCGCTCCCGAGGGCAGGGAGCGTAAACGACTTGGACGCGGCTTGCCCCGCCAGCGTCCACGGCAGCTCGAGCGTCGCGCCCGTGTCGCTGAAGGACGCGAGGCGGCCCGTGGCGGCATTGGTGTTCGATGGGTTGATCAGCGTGAGCGAGGTCGGCGGATCCGACGCGGTTCCCAGGTGTGTCAGCGTGAGGGTATGCTCGACGCGCTCGATGCTCACGAGCAGGTATGTCCCCCCAGTCAGCGGGTCGCGCAGTTCCACGCCTCGGCGCGTGACGAGGCTGTCCGCGGTTGACGCCCCAGCCGCCGGCAGCGCCCAGGCAGGGAATCCGTTCAATACCAGCGTATCGAGACCGTCGTCGCCGTCGAGGATTTCAGTTTCTCCAGCTCCGATATCCCCGGCCCGCAGGACAAGGAGGTCGTTGCCATCGCCGCCGCTGACGCTGTCCGCGCCCCGGCCACCGAACAGCCAGTCGTCGCCGGAGCTGCCCTTCAGCGTGTCTCGCCCGTCGCCGCCCGCCAGCACATCGTGCTGTTCGCCTCCATCGAGGTAGTCATCGCCCCAGCTCCCGAGCAAGATGTCGTTGCCAAGATTGCCCCGCAGCGTGTCCGATCCCTGCCCCCCGTCCAAGTGGTCGTCGCCGGCATCACCGGCCAGGTTGTCCTCGCCATCACCGCCCTCGAGGTGGTCGTTGCCGGGACCACCTGCGAGCGTGTCGCTGTTGTCGCCTCCGTACAAGCGGTCGACGCCGGGCCCGCCGTTCAGCGAGTCGTTGCCGTCACCGCCCGCGAGCTGATCGTCGCCCGCGCCGCCGCGCACCGTGTCGTCGCCGTCCCCGCCATCGATGTCGTCGTTGTCCGCCCCGCCCTCGAGCAGATCGTCGTCATCACCGCCGTCGATGACGTCGTCGCCGCCAGCGCCCCGCACCGTGTCGAAGCCCGCGCCGGCGTCCAGGATGTCCGCGTCTGGACCGCCGTCGATGGTGTCGTCACCGTCGCCGCCGTCGATGGTATCGCGCCCGGCTGCGCCCCTCAGGAAGTCGTCGCCCTTCTTTCCAAACACCCAGTCATCACCGTCACTGGCGGTCAACGTGTCTGAGTCGTCGGTGCCTTCGAGGATCTTCTTGTCGCGAGAGGCCGACTCCCTCTTGTCTGTCTCGCCCAGCGCTTTTCTCGCTGGTGTCTGCACGGCCGGCTCGCCTCGGTTGGTCATCGCGTCTGTGGCCAGCCCATGGGCGAGCACAAGGAGGCCGAGCACGCTGCCCAGTGCGATGATGGCCGTACGCCATCTGGTCATGTCAGCCCCCTGATTGAGTCGCGTGACGTGGGCGGGTCTGCCGCTTGCTCGATAGCAACGTCGCGTCACGCGCCGGGTCACCGCGTCCGGTGAGACGCTATCGCTCGAGTGTCGACGGCTGTTCAACTCGTGGCGTGAATTCCGTGTGGTTTCGACAAGAAAGCTTGACATGCCAGCAATCACCGTCGCGGCGACGACCGGCGTCGGCTCGGAAGCGGCGGTGTGCAGGCGCTGCGCGAACCTGTGACGCTGGCACTTGCCCTAACGCCATCATCAATAACGGGTTATTGGCCTCTGACACAACTATTACAGTGCGCCGCGGCCGTTCCTGCTACCTTCGCTCAGTCATGACACCAGTCACGGCCCTGTATGGGCGCAAGGCTTCAGAAGGTATCTTCAACCGGGTCACCGTCGTCGCCATGTCGGCGTTCCACATCGGCGCCGTCGCTGCGTTCTTCTTCGTCGACATCGGCGCGATTCTCGCCGCCGTCGTCATGTTCTTCGTCTCTGGCTGCCTGGGCATCGGCATGGGGTATCACCGCCTGCTGACCCATCGCGGCTACAGGACCCCGAAGTGGGTCGAGTACTTCTTGACCACGTGCGGGACGCTCGCCCTCGAAGGCGGGCCGATCTTCTGGGTCGCGACGCACCGCATTCACCACCAGTTCTCCGACAAGGAGGGCGATCCCCACACGCCGCGCGAAGGCACGTACTGGGCGCACATGGGGTGGATCTTCACCGGCAAAGCCATGCACCACGACACGGACGTGCTGCGGCGCTACGTGCCGGACCTGAGCCGCGACCCGTTTCATGTCGCACTCACGCAGTGGCACTGGGTGCCCCAGGTCGTGGTGGGCCTGGCGCTGCTCGCCCTGGGCGGCATTCCCTACGTGTTGTGGGCAGTGTTTTTCCGGACGACCTTTGGCCTCCACGCCACCTGGCTCGTGAACTCCGCGACACACCTGTGGGGCTCGCGCCGCTTCGACACCCGAGACGACTCCACCAACAACTGGTGGGTGGCGCTGCTGACCTTCGGTGAAGGCTGGCACAACAATCACCACGCGCATCCGGTGTCGGCTCGCCACGGGCTGGCCTGGTACGAGGTGGACATCAACTGGATGGGCATCCGCACGCTGCAGGCGCTGGGCCTGGCGTGGGACGTCAAGGTCGCCAGGCTCAAGCACATCCATACGCTGCCGCCTCAAACGTCCGACGCGATCGACATCACCGTCGCGGAACCGGCGATGGCTGAGTAGACCGTTATGCGGCTCCGAACGAGGATCTTGTACCCGTTGTGGAACCGCATAACGGTCTGGCGCGCGGAGCGCGCCAAGACGACAACGCGAACCAGCCAAGGGCTTCCGGGGCGAAGGGGATCTCAACGGCAGCCCTTGGCTAGTGATAACCAAGGGCTCTGCCCTTGAAATCCCGCGGAACGGCGAACCGACGTCGAGCGGCAGACGGGGATTTCACGCGCAGAGCCCTTGGTTATGAAATTGGGGGTGCTCCGAACGTGTCGGCCTGAGTCGATCGATGGAGGTGGTCCCCACCGATCGTCTGACGCATGATCGTGTTGCTGAGGCAAGCATCATGGAGGACGACCGATGGAGACCTTCCGCACGCTGTTTGGCAGCCTGCTCGCGTTTGTATACCACTGTTTCGATCGGATCGTCATCCAAGGCTATCTGCCGCTGCTGTCGCGGCCCCCACACCTCGTGCACTTCTTCCGCGACGTGCACCAGATCTATCCGCTGACCAAGGACCTGCTCGCCAAGCGCACCCAGGAGTACCAGCAGTGGGTGGACGCGTATGCGCGCAACCACCGCATTCCGATCGAATGGCCAGACGCCGAGGCCCTCAAGACGAAGAAACTCAAGAAGGAAGACTACGTGCGCCCCTACGGGCAGCGGATGGAACGCCAGCAGCGGTTCGGCGTCTACTTCATCTTCAAGAGCCTCGAGCAGGGCCCGAAGTTCGGCATCCGGATGCCGAAGTACCCGACCGACGACCCCCACTACCGGATCGTGACGCGCCAGCGCTCGCGCTACACCCACTACTACTTCTACATCCGGGACGAGGTGCTCGGCCCGTTCGTGCTGTGCGTCGGCTCCTTCCTGCCGTTCCAAACCACCTACTACCTCAACGGGCATCACCTGATCGCCGGAGACCTGCAGCGCCGCGGGGTCCGCTTCCGGACCGACGACAATGCGTTCCTCTGGACCGCCGATGTGGACGCGCTGCAAGCGGCCGCTGACCGGCTCGATCCGGCGGTGATTCAGGCCCGGCTCGATTACTGGACCTTGGTGCTCGGACCGAAGTTCTCGAAGAAGGAGCGAGCGGCCATCAACCTCCGGCGCGCGTACTCCTTGAACCAGGTCGAGTACTGTCGGAACTTCATCTTCCGCCGCCATTTTCCGATCCACAAGATCTTCGAGCGCTCGTGTGAGCTGGGGGTGTTCCGCCTGACGGCCGACGTCATCACTCAGATCTTCGGCGTGCGCAAACACAAGCGACTCCGCGGCAAACTGCACACGATGCTCGAGAAGCTCGACCATGGACATCACGTGCTCCGCATCTACTGCAAGAGCCTCGTCGCGCGCACGTACGAGAAGTTCGGCACGTTCCTTCGAGTCGAGGTCTGCGTCAACCGACTGAAGGATCTCGGCCTGAACAAAGGGTTGGAGCAGCTCCCGGCGCTTCGCCAGAAGCTCGTGGCGGTGACCGATCGCCTCGCGGGCATCGAGGCGGACCTCCTCAACGTCCACGTCGACTTCCCGGTGTTCGAGCGACTGGCCAAACCCATCACCGCGGGATCCACCAAGATTCCGGGCATCAAGATCCACGACACCCGTATGGTGCGCCTGATGCAGATTCTCCTCCATGGCGGATCTCAGCTGGCCGGCTGGCGCACGGCCCAGATGCATCGCGCCGTGCTCGAGGCCTTTGCCGTCGCCCCAGCCGCGTATTCGCTCACCCAACTCCGCTACGACGTGCGCAAGCTGCGTGCCCACGGTCTCCTCGAGCGCGAGGGCCGGAGCTACTCGTATCGGCTCACCGAGAAAGGCGTCAAAGTGGCGGCGGTGTTCGTACTCTTTCACACGCGCGTCTGCGGCCCGTTGGCCAACACGCTCTTTCATCACCGGCCCACGAAGACAGCCACGCCACCCGCCAAGATTGAAGCGGCGTACCACAAAGCCGACGACGCCATCCAGAAGCTCATCGATGTGGTCGCCGCGTGAGAAGATCTGAGAGACAAATCCTCAAAAGCGCTCGGCTAGAGGCTAGTTCGGGGCGCCAGGTGCCCGCCGGCGGCATCAACGGCTGTTAATTAATTAACCTTGATGTGACAAAAAACTCAGGCGGCTCTGCACTTTGAAATTGAAAAAGGCCCGCCGTTGTGGTTGAAAGGAAGCGCGACCAACCTTCCAGGTGCCACAACGAAAGGCCTTTGCGAGTGAGA
>JBQTIE010000257.1:0-22353 GCA_052389315.1 Acidobacteriota bacterium | reverse complement strand
ACCAGGTCGAAGGCACGGGTCTCGCGGGCGAAGTCGATCAGGCGAGGGAACTCCACGCTCCGGGTGCTGCGCGGCTGCCCGTCCCGCATCCAGTGCAGGTGCACGCGGTGGACGCGATCGGCGTCGGTGAGCGCGGTCGGCGTGCGAAACATGAGGCGATCGACGATGCCGAACATGGCCGCATTGGCGCCGATGCCCAGCGCGAGCGTCCCCGCCACACCGAATGTGAAGGCCGGGCGGGACCGAAGCGCCCGGAGCGCATACCGCAGGTCGGCCCAGGTCTGTTCGAGGACGAGCACGCCGCGGGCCGCCCGTGCGTCCTCTTTGACCTGCTCGTAGCCGCCGAACGAGAGGCGAGCGGCCCGCTGTGCCTGCTCAGGCGACATTCCGCGCGCCTCGAGCTTCTGGCTTTCCTGCTCCAGGTGGAAGCGCAGCTCGTCGTCCAGCTCCGCCTCGAGGCGGTCGCGGCGCGTGAGCGCCCGCCAGCGGTAGGCAATCTCGCTCAGGATGCGTGCGAGCACGGTCGGACCTCCTCAGCGCATCGCAAGGATGTGCTCAACAGCAGCCGAGAGCCGCTCCCACGACTCGGTCTCCGCCGCCAGCTGTCGTCGTCCGCTGCGGGTGAGGGCGTAGTACTTCGCCTTCCGGTTGTTGTCGCTGGCCCCCCAGGACGCGCTGATCAAGCCCCGGCGTTCCAGGCGGTGCAGCGCCGGGTACAGCGAGCCTTGGGGAATCTGCACCGTCTCGCGGGAGACCTGGTGCAGCCGCTCCGAAATGGCCCACCCGTGCATGGGCCCGATGGAGAGCGCCTTCAGGATGAGCAGATCCAGCGTCCCTTGCGGCAGGTCGAGTCGGTCGGGTGGCATGGGGGCCTCAGATGGCCATCTTCCGGTCCGGGGCGGCCCCTCTTGTCCGGGGTCCCCTCGCCCTTCTACACGAGAGTCTAGCCGACCTTCGTGTAGAAGGGCAAGGGGACCGTCCTCGCATCCCGCGGCGGACCCTGCCCGTCCAGACCCGGCGGGTGTCGGCACCTCGTCGATGGTCCCCGCTGGGCCGGGGAGGTTTCGGCGTGCCGTGATGGGCCGGCAGGAGCGCGGCGACTCTTGATGGCGGACCGCAACCGTTTACATCCATGGCGCAATCGATTACCTTCACCGACCACGGCTCGCGTGCCGGCGGCGGCAGATTTCCGAAGTGCGCCGGCCAGGGGCCGTATGTGGCTTGGGCGTTGCCAGCCAGCGCCACGAAGAACCAGCCGCAGTTGGAGCACACCATGCTCACGAGACGCGAATTCGGAACGCTGACGCTGTCGAGTCTCGTCCTGCCGCCCCGGCTGGCCGGCGCGCAGCGGGATTCCATGGTCGGAGGCGTGCGCCTGGGGGCGCAGACCTACAGTTTCCGCGACTTGCCCCGTGGGCCGGCGGGCGACGCCGTCGATGCGATCATCACGGCCTTCGGCGAGGTGGGCCTGGACGACTGCGAGCTCTGGGCGCCGCAAGTCGAGCCTCGCGCGACGAGCCGCGAGGCGCTTCGCACGTGGAGACTGCAGACTCCGCTCGATCACTTCCGCGCCGTCAAGAAGAAGTTCGACGCGGCGGGTATCACGATCTACGCCTACAACTACAGCTTCAACGCCAGTTTCACGGACGACGAGATCGATCGAGGGTTCGAGATGGCCAAGGCGCTCGGCGCCGGGATCATCACGGCCTCGACGACCCTCGATGTCGCCCAGCGTGTCGTGCCGTTCGCGGCCGAGCATCGGATGGTCGTCGCCATGCACAACCATTCCAACGTGACCGATCCGAACGAGTTCGCCACTCCCGAGAGCTTCGCCGCGGCGACTCGGATGTCAGCGTGGTTCAAGATCAACCTCGACATCGGTCACTTCACGGCGGCGAACTTCGACGCGGTGGCGTTTCTGGGCGAGCGGCACCTCGACATCACCAACCTGCACATCAAGGATCGGAAGAAAGATCAGGGCGCCAACGTGCCGTGGGGACAGGGCGACACACCTATTCGCGCGGTGCTGCAGTTGCTCAAGAAAGAGCGTTGGCCCATCCGCGCCCATGTCGAATACGAATACCAGGGCGCGGGGTCGTCGGTGGACGAAGTGAAAAAGTGCGTCGCGTACGCGACACGGGCGCTGACGTGAAGTCGCGGCTGCGCATGGGCCTGGTCGGCCCCGGCTTCGTCGGGGTGCACCACATCGACGCCGTCCGCCGCCTGGGCTTCGTCGATGTCGTCGCCGTCGCGGCCGGCAGCGAGGCCTCCGCTCGCCGGCGCGCCGAGGCCTTGAACGTCCCGCGAGCGTACGGGAGCGGCGAAACGCTGGCGGCAGACCCCGACATCGACGTTGTTCACGTCGCTACACCCAACTACCTGCACGCCCCCGTCATCCGTGCGGCGCTCGCCGCGGGCAAGCACGTGGTGTGCGACAAGCCGCTGGCCATGTCCGCGGCGGAGGCGCGGTCGCTCTGGGAGGCCGCGCAAGAGGCGGGGGTCATCCACGCGGTCACGTTCAACTACCGCGGCAACCCGCTCGTGCAGCACGCGCGGGAGATGGTCTCGAACGGCGACCTCGGCCCGATCCATTTTGTCCATGGTCAATACCTCCAGGACTGGCTCTTGAAACCCACCGACTTCTCGTGGCGCCTCGAGCCCGAGAAGGGCGGGCCGAGCTCTGCGGTGGGCGACATCGGCTCGCACTGGTGCGATCTGGTCGAGCACGTGCTGGGCGATCGGATCGAGGCGGTTCAAGCCGTGTTCACGACCGTCGTGGCCGAGCGCCAGAAGCCGTCCCACTCGCCGGAGGCGTTCGCGACCGGCGCCCACGACGATCGGTCCGAACGGTTCACGATGCAGAGCGAGGATCTGGCCACCGTCCAGCTCCGCTTCGCGAGCGGCGCCCACGGGTGTGCATCGGTCGGGCAGGTCTGCGCCGGGCACAAGAACGACCTGTGGTTCGAGCTCAACGGCCGGTCCGCTTCCGTGAAGTGGGCACAGGAGCGTCAGAACGAGCTGTGGATCGGGCACCGTGACCGGCCGAACACGCTGTTGACGAAGGATCCGACGCTGCTGTCCCCGGCGGCACAGGCCTACACCAGCCTGCCCGGTGGACATCAGGAGGCATGGTCGGATGCCTTCCGCAATGTCCTCCGCGACGTGTATACCTTCATCGCGGCAGGAAGGGCGCCGACCGACCCGCGTCCTCCAGCCTTCGCCACTTTCGAAGATGGCTACCGATCCGCCTGCCTGGTCGACGCGATGATCGACAGCCACCGGCGGGGCGGTGTCTGGACGAGCGTGAGGGCGCCGCAGGCCATCGGAGGACGGCGATGAAGCTGGGAGTGTTCACGCCCGTGTTCGCCTCGCTCGACGTCGATCAGATGCTCGCCAAGGTGCGCTCGCTCGAGAAGATTCAGGCCATCGAGCTGGGCACGGGCTGTTGGCCCGGACGGGCCCACCTGGACGACCTGGGCGAGCTGATCGACGACCCGAGACGCGTCACGACCTATCGGCAGAAGGTGACCGACGCCGGCCTGACCATCTCGGCCCTGTCGTGCCACGGCAACCCCATGCACCCGGACCCGGCGCTCGCCCGGGCAGACGACACCGTGCTTCGTCAGACGGTACGGCTCGCGGCGAAGATGAGCGTGCCCACGGTGGTCACGTTCTCCGGCTGCCCCGGGGACTCAGACGAAGCGAAGCATCCAAACTGGGTGACCACGCCGTGGCCGCCGGAGTTTCTCGACATCCTCGACTGGCAGTGGGAGCGGCGTGCGGTCCCCTACTGGACCGACCTCGCGCGCTTCGCGGCCGATCACGGCGTCACGCTCGCGCTCGAGGCCCATCCCGGCTTTCTCGTCTACAACGTCGAGACGATGCTCAAGCTCCGCGCTGCCGTTGGTCCAGTCGTCGGCATCAACTTCGACCCGAGCCATCTGTTCTGGCAGGGCGTCGAGATCCCGGCAGCCATTCGTGCCCTCGGCGAGGCGATCTTCCACGTGCACGCCAAGGACGTCGCCTTCGATCGCCAGAACGTGGCCGTCAACGGGGTCATCGACGTGAAGAGCTATCGTCGGATGAACGAGCGCTCGTGGCTGTTCCGCAGCGTGGGATGGGGACACGACGAGCTCGAGTGGAAGCGGATCGTCAGCGCGCTGCGGCTGGCTGGCTACGATTACGTGATCAGCATCGAGCACGAAGACGCGCTCGCCTCGGTGGATGAAGGCCTCCAGACGGCCGTCGATCTGCTCAGCCGCGTCATCCTCACCCAGCCGCCCGTCGAGGCGTGGTGGACCTGACGCTCGCTTCGTCGCCAGCTCTCCCTCCGCAACTCCGATCCCCAAGCGGGTCGCTGATTCTTCACTGCGATGAAGTGCTACAGTGCGTGGGACTGGCCGCTGGCACACGTCCTCGCGGCCACACAGGTGGGGGCCTCATGAAAAAGACGCTGCGCCTCATGATGTGTCTGGTGGTGGTCGCCGCAACCGGGCGCGCCGCCGCGCAGCGAGGTGTCCTCAACGGAGAATGGCATACCTACGGAGGCGATGCCGGACATACGAAATACTCGCCGCTCGATCAGATTCACGCGGGCAACGTCGACAAGCTGCGGATTGCCTGGCGCTGGGTCTCGATTGACGAAGAGCTGAAGGCCAGGGCCCAGGGATCGAATGACCCCGCACTCAAGCACCTGTCGATCAGCACCTACCTTCACGAAGCCACGCCGTTGATGGTCCGCGGCGTGTTGTATACCTCGACGTCGTACGGGCAGATCGCCGCCATCGACGCGCGCACGGGCAAGACGCGGTGGAGCTACGACCCTGGCTTCTACAAGGAGGGTCGGCCCCCTCAACACGGCTTCCTGACCCGAGGGCTGGCCTACTGGACCGACGGCAAGGCCGAGCGCCTCTTCTGGGCGGGCGGGCTGGCGTCGATGCTGTCCATCGACGCGCGCACCGGCAAGCCGGATCCCCACTTCGGCACCAACGGCAGCGTGGATCTGACCAAGGGGCTGCCTCATGCGTTCAACACCCGGATCTTCTCGGTCGATTCCCCGCCACTGGTCGTGCGAGACGTCCTGGTCGTGGGCTCCATCATGCCCGAGAACATCGCGGCCTCCGACGTGCCGCAAGGGCATGTGCGCGGTTTCGACGTCAGAACCGGCCAGCTGAAGTGGACGTTTCACACCATCCCTCAGGCTGGTGAGTTCGGCAACGCCACGTGGGAGGGTGAGTCCTGGAAGACGACCGGAGGCGTCAACGTCTGGACGCCGATGAGCGCCGACGAAGAGCTCGGGTTCGTCTACCTGCCGGTCGGAACGCCGATGAACGACTTCTACGGCGGCAAACGGCTGGGGGACAATCTGTTTTCGAACTCGCTGGTGTGCGTCGACGCCAGAACCGGCAAGCGCGTCTGGCACTTCCAGTTCGTGCGCCATCCCATCTGGGACTACGATCCGCCGGCCGCGCCGACACTTCTCGACCTGCGAATCGATGGACGAGCCGTCAAGGCGGTCGCGCAGATCACCAAGCAGGGATTCATCTTCGCGTTCGATCGGGCCACAGGACAACCGCTATGGCCCATCGAGGAGCGCTCCGTCCCGCCATCGAGCTTGCCCGGCGAGCGTACGGCGCCGACGCAGCCGTTCCCGACCAAGCCTCCGCTGTTCGAACGGTTCGGGGTCAGCCGAGACGACGTGATCGACTTCACCCCCGAACTGAAGGCCGAAGCCCTCGCGATACTCGAGAAGTTCGATTACGGCCCCCCGTATACGGCGCCGACCGAGCGCGGCACCATCGTGAAGCCGGGCTACAGCGGGGGGGCCAACTGGTGGGGAGCCGCTGTCGATCCCGACACCGGATTCCTGTACGTGCCCAGCTGGGCGGCGTTCTCACTGGCCGCCATGCGGAAGCAGCCTCCCGAGCGTGACTTCGTCGGCTACGCGCCCGGGCGCGTCGGCGATGCGGGCCTGCCCTGTTGCCTTCAGGGCCCACGGGGCCTGCCTCTCTTCAAACCGCCCTACAGCAGCATCACCGCGTACGACATGAATCGCGGCGAGATGCTCTGGACCATTCCTCATGGCGACGGTCCGCGTGACCATCCGGACCTTCGCGGCTTGAACCTTCCCAAGCTCGGGTCGCTGGAGAAACCAGGAGGCCCGCTGTTGACCAAGACGCTGCTCTTCATCGGCCAGGGGCTGGTCTCCGCGAAGTTTCGAGCCTTCGACAAGCGCACTGGCCAGCAGCGCTGGGAGTTCGACTTGCCGGCCCGGTCCTCCGCAGCACCCATCACCTACATGCTGGACGGCAAGCAGTACATCGTGGTCGCCGTCGGCGGCGGTGACCAACGCGACGAGTTCGTCGCGTTTTCTCTTCCCTGACCAGGCCCTCGCGCGGCAAGCGCCTCGCCGTGCGCACGCACGCTCTCGGTGATTGACCGAGCTCGGAACGAGTGGTCGGACGGAAATGTCCGACTCAGGGCCAGGACGCACGCACGACGCCCCGACATGTCGTCGATGCGTGTTCGACGGAACGAGGCCCGAACCCTGTCCGGCCGGGCCGTACCCGCAGGCCGTTTGACCGCCCCGCGTCGGCCGCTGATAATGACAGCTTGGGACCTGCGCGAGAGTGCGCCCCACCCATCCAGGAGATCGCAATGGATCGACGTTTGGCCGGCATGTTCGTGGCTGTGCTCGTGTTCTCGGCAGGGATCCCCGTCTCCGCCCAATCGGTGTTCCGTTCGGCCCATCACGACTATCGAATCGTCACCGTCGCAGACGGCCTCGTCCAGCCATGGTCGATGGCCTTCCTGCCAGGTGGCGACATGCTCGTCACCGAGCGCCCGGGCCGACTGCGCATCGTCCGCCAGGGCAAGCTGCTCCCGAATGCGGTGGACGGCCTGCCGCAGATCCTCGCCCAGGGCCAGGGGGGACTGCTCGAAGTGGCGCCCCACCCGAACTTCGCAGCCAACCGGATGTTGTATCTCACCTACTCCAAGCCAATCGAAGATGGCAAGCAGGGGACGACGGCGCTCGTGCGCGGACGCTTCGAGAACGACCGGCTCACCGGCGTCGAGCAGCTCTTCGAATCGGTCTCCCGCGGACGGGGGCATTACGGCGGCAAGATTGCCTTTGACAAGAACGGCTACGTGTTCCTGACGCTCGGCGATCGCCAGGTGCCTCCAGAGGGCAACCTCGAAGCGCATCCAGCACAGGACCTGTCGAACCATCACGGCACGGTGGTCCGCATTCATGACGATGGCCGCGTGCCCGCGGACAATCCGTTCGTCGGTCGCGAGGGAGCGAGGCCGGAAATCTGGACCTACGGGCATCGCAACGTCCAGGGGCTCGCGATTCATCCCGAAACCGGTGACGTGTGGACGAACGAGCACGGTCCACAGGGCGGCGACGAGCTGAATCGTCTGCAGCCTGGCCTCAACTACGGGTGGCCGGTCATCGGCTTCGGCGTGAACTACCAGACGGGCGCCGCCATCCACTCCGGCACGCACCGGAAAGGCATGGAGCAGCCCGTGCACGTCTGGGTCCCCTCCATCGGCATCTCCGGCATGATGATCTACACGGGCGATCGCTTCCCGCAGTGGAAGGGGAACCTTTTCGTCGCCGGCATGGTGGGCGAGCAGCTGGCGCGGCTGACGTTGAACGGGCCGCGCGTCGTAAACGAAGAAACGCTCGCGCAGCGGATCGGCCGGATCCGCGACGTGCGGCAGGGACCGGACGGCTTCATCTATCTGGCGATCGAGGATCGCGATGCCAAGCCGACCGCGATCGTGCGGATGGAACCGGCGGACCGCACGACCATGCGCTGAGCGCGGCTCGGGTCTCCGGCGCCCCGGGCCGAGCGGCCGGCGTGCTCA
This sequence comes from Acidobacteriota bacterium, assembly GCA_052389315.1. Taxonomy (GTDB): domain Bacteria; phylum Acidobacteriota; class Vicinamibacteria; order Vicinamibacterales; family UBA2999; genus JACCSI01. The sequence continues at coordinate 14,478 of JBQTIE010000257.1, read as the reverse complement.
ATGAGTCGTCAGTGGCGAGAGGGCGGCGTGAATCACTTCCGCCGCCACGCGATGTCCCTCGACTCCAAAATGTGACTCGTCGTCGAACAGCTCCGGACGCTGGGCGAACACCGTGTACAGATCGATGACGGGGACCCTCTCCGCGCGAGCAACCTCGAGCGTCGCGGTGTTGTAGGCCGGTGCGTAGGTCTTCCACGACTCCGGGTCGGTGGACGACCCGACAAACGGCCTCGTCATCAAAACAACAGTGATGTGGCGCGCTCTGGCCGAACTCGTGATCTCCCGCAGGTGCGCGACGTAGTCCTCGACGCTGACGCGCGGCACCAGGGGGCCGTCGCCCCCAATCGCCGAGCCCGCGCGGTCCCAGGCCGCCACCGTCAGTTGCGCGAGTCGAAGCTGCCTGGTCGCACGCGTCAGCCGCTCCAGCCGATCGTGTCGGGCCACGTAGGCCGCATCGGGCACTCTCACGCGGTGCGCGTCATTGGCACCGAAGCTGACGAGCACCAGGTCCGGATTGAACGCGAGGATTTCGTGAAACCGCCTGACGCCTTGAAACGAGGAGTAGCCCCAGACGCCCGCGTTGATCACCTCGACGCCCGGACGCGCAGCCGATGAGAGTCGCTGGAGCTGGGTCGGCCAGTTGGCGCCTTCGTCCACATCCCAGCCGAAGGTGTTCGAATCCCCGAGGGCGAAGATGCGGAACTCTTCGGGACGCTTGTCGGGATCAATCGGGGCACCGCGAAAGCCCTGCGGGTTGAACGGGGAGAACTGCCCGCTCAGCGGCCGCCAGATGAGCTTCGGGTCGTAGATCAAATGCCGGTCCTGAAACGCGTGCTCGTCGCGCCAGTCGCCGGCGGCGCGGTCGCCGATCTGGACGGGTGAGTAGCGGTAGCCGCTCGCGCGCAGAAGGAACTCCGAGGCGGTCAGGGCCACGAGGACGGTCGCCGCCACGAGGCCCGCGTGCATCACTCTTCTCACGGCTGCGCTCCGGCAGGCGCCCACGGGACCGACGTGGCGCCTCCCTGCTCACCCGCGTCCGCACGGACGCCCGCGCAGCCAATCACTTGATCGGCGTCTTCCGCAGGTGCCCGTACATCAGCTCTTCGACAAACTCGACGCACTTGAACTCGTGGAGCCGCGCATTCGGCTCCACGCGCCGGTAGAGCGGCATGCTGATGCTCCACGGTCGCGTGAACACCTTCGGATCCTCGATCGTCGCCTCGTAGCGCAGATGGTCGGGGCCCGTCCGCGTGTAGCGCTCCACCACTCGCAGCGACTCACTCGCGAAGTTCCCCGCGCGATCGAACCAGGCCATGCCGTTGAAGCCCGTCACCGTGATTTCGAGCGTGTCGCCGACCCAGCGGCCCACCGACTGTCCCATCCACGAGTCGATCGGCGGCGGCCCGGGGTCCGTCATGTAGACGTTACGGACGGCACTGGCATACTCGTAGGCGATCAGGAGGAACTGATCGTTCTGGAAGATCTGGAACGGGAAGGGCATGTACGTCGCGCGAGGAACGCCGGGCAGGTAACACTTGATTTCCGGGTCCAGGGTGAGCCAATTGTCCCCGTTCTCCTTCTTCTTCGCGGCCGCCCAGGGCAGGTAGGGAATCTCGTCTCCTTCGACCACGCCGAGCCCGGCCGGGACGGCGCCGACCGCCCCGAGGGCCAGGACGGGCGCGGCCGGAATCGGGCCGGCCGGTCCCGCCCGGACTGCCATCGCCGGTCGCGCCGCGTGCGACTGAAGGTCGAAGTTGGCCGTGTTGATGGCCTGCCAGATGCCGTTCAGATCGGGCTTGCCGCCAGCCGTTCGCGGGGGTATATAGGCAGACGACTGGGTCGCTGCGTGCGGCGCCGCCAGCCAGAGGCTGGCGAGCCCCGCGATGACCGCACCGGCTACGAGCCTTGGAAACAATCCGCGTCGCATGGGATGGCGCGCCTCCTCTGTGAGGGGGATGCTCACACCCCTGCGGGATGATGTCAAGAAAGGAGCGCGTCTGAGCCACGTATCGGACGACCTTGTCAGGCGGTGTCGCCCCGTGGCGCGAGGCATGGCGACATGGCCCCTCGCGAGACGCCGTCTCCTGGTGCGCTCGTTGGCTGCAGGCGCAGCCTCGACAATCGGCGTCCTGCTCGTGGTCTGGTGCGCCTCAGAGATCGCTCAGGCGCAGGCGCCAGGAGCGCCCTGGACCACGCCGAGGACCGCGGATGGACGGCCGGACCTGCAGGGCATCTGGACCAACGCGACGATTACACCGCTGGAACGTCCGCGGGGGCTGGCCGACAAGACGACCTTGACGGAAGCCGAGGTCGTCGCGCTCGAACAGCAGGCCGCCGAGCGCCGCGAGGCATCGGACCGCTTCACGCCCGGCGAGGTCGGCAGCTATAACCAGTTCTGGTTCGATGCCGGGACCAAGGTGCTGTCCACGCGCCAGACCTCGCTCGTGGTCGATCCGCCCGACGGCCGGGTGCCGGTGACGGCCGCCGCCGAAGCCCGCCGCGATTACAATCTCGCCCATCAGGGGGACTCCTTCGAGCACATGAGCGTGTGGGATCGCTGCATCACGCGTGGGGTCCCGGGCTCGATGTTCCCTGCGGGTTACAACAACGCGTACCAGATCGTGCAGACTCCTGGATACGTGGTGATCTTCTACGAGATGATTCACGACGCGCGCATCGTCCCGCTCGACCGACGCCCCTCGGCGCCCTCGCGCGGGGGCTTCTGGATGGGCGACTCGCGCGGCCGGTGGGAGGGCGACACGCTCGTGATCGAGACGACGAACTTCCATGATCGGGGATGGATCTCGACCAGCGCCGCCAGCGGTCGCATCAAGGGCATCCCCCACAGCGCGGAGCTTCGTGTCGTCGAGCGTCTCCGGCGCACGGCGAGCGACACCATCAGCTACACGGCCACGATCGAAGACCCCGCGATCTACACGCGGCCGTGGACCGTCTCGTTTCCGCTGACCGCGGATCCCGAGTACCGGATTTACGAGTACGCCTGCCATGAAGGCAATTACGCCATGGAGGGCATGCTGCGCGGCGCGCGTGCGCAAGAGGCGGCGGCGGCGAAGAAAAGCAAAACGAAGGAGCAACGGTAATGGACCATCGCAGGCGCCTGGTCACGAGTCTTCTCGTCCTCGGAATGGCCACGCTCCCGTGTCTCGCCGCCGCGCAGCAGGCGCGGGCGGCTGGCACGGACGCGGGGGGGGCAGCGTCCGATCCCAAATGGTCCATGCCGCGCACGCCGTGGGGGCATCCGGACCTCCAGGGCGTCTGGTCCACCGCCACGATTACGCCGTTCGAGCGTGCCGCAGACATGGCGAACAAGCCGTTCCTCGCGCCCGAGGAAGTGGCTGACTTCGAGCGGCAGACCGTCGAGCGCACCAATCGTGACCGCCGCGACGGTGGGGCTGAAGCCGACGTCGCCCGTGCCTACAACGATTTCTGGTGGGACAGCGGCACGCGCGTCGTGCCCACCCGACGCACGTCGCTCGTCATCGACCCGCCCGATGGACGCGTGCCCGCCCTGACCCCGGAAGCCCAGAAGCGAGTCGATGACCTGGCCGCCGCACGGAAAACTCGTGGCCTCGCTGACTACCCTGAGGACCGGAACCTCTGGGAGCGTTGCCTCACGCGCGGCGTGCCCAACGTGATGCTCCCCCAGGTCTACAACAACAACTATCAGGTCTACCAGACGCCCGACTACGTGGTCGTCGTCGCGGAGATGATCCACGACGCTCGCATCATCCCGTTGAACGGCCGCCCCCACCTCTCCCGGAGCGTCCGTCAATGGATGGGCGATCCGGTCGGCCGCTGGGAGGGCGACACGCTCGTCGTGGAGACGACGCATTTCACGCACAAGACGAGCTATCGAGGGGCCGGCGAGCATCTGCGCCTCGTCGAGCGCTTCACCCGCACGGCGCCGGACGTGCTGACCTATCAGGTCACCGTCGAGGACCCGACGACCTTCAGCCGTCCGTGGACCGCGGAGCTACCGGCGCGCCGTGGCGATGGTGAGATGTACGAGTACGCCTGCCACGAAGGCAACTACGGTCTCGAAGGGATCCTTCGCGGCGCGCGGGCGATCGACAAGAAATAGCGCCCGTCAGCGTTCCCCGACGCGGAAAGCAATGCTGCGCTGAAGCGTGCGGCCCGACAAGTTGTCGCTCACCCCGATCTCCAGCTCGTACTCGTCAGGCGGAAAGCTCGCGAGCGGCAACCCCTGGGTCACCGCCAGCTGCCGGCCGGCTTTGACGTCGAAGGCTGGCGTCGTGTGCTGAGCGCTGAATCGCTGCGGCTCCATCTCGCCGAACACGTTTCCCAATTGGCTCGTCTGGCGGAACCGGTACTGGACCGTGACATCGGGCAGGTTGGCCTTGTCCACGGCCACGTTGTAGACAAAGAACACCACCGACAGCACTTCGTCCTGGCGGAAGGATGCATCGAGCGACGGGACGACCTCGGCGCTGCCGAACGCGTAGGGGCGCTCGAGACGCTGCTGGGCCGACAGACGGCGGTCGATCGTTGTCACCTGCTCGGCGAGGATGATGCTGCTGGTGGCGATGTCGTCGCCGGCGAGGTCAGGGACGGTGAGCCGGCGCTGCATCACGGCGTGCTTCGGCGTGCCTCGCTGCCCCGCCAGGCGCTCACGGACCGCCACATACAGATCGTAGTCGCCGGGGCTGACGACGAGCGCACGCCGCACGGTGGGCGTCCTGGGGCCGCGTCGCGTCTCCGCGACGAAGAACCCTTCGAACGGCAGCTTGACCGCGCTCAGTTCGTTCTCCATGAGCCCCAGGCGCGCCGACGCTTCGCCGGCCCGAGGCTGCCCGCGCCCGAACTGGCGCTCGGGGACGCTGACGGGCACCGCCACGTCGCTGCCGGTCACGCGCACCTCGCCGGCGACCTGACCGGTGCCGTGCGGCACGACGCGCACGTACATCGCGATGGTCTCGAACGCCTCTCCGACGTCATCGAGGGTCAGCGTGAAGGGGACGAACACCTTGCCGTCGGGCGCACGCATGAAGTGGCCGTTCCAGTCCAGCCACGCCTCGCCGCCCGGCATCTTGCCGGTCGCTACGCCGTCGACGAGGTTCCTGAGCGCCACCGCTTCGAAGCGCGGCACCGAGCCAGCGCCGACACCGTTCTGTCCGGACACGAGGCTTCCGCTGCCCAGCACGAGGGCGGCCAGCGCACCGCCTGCGATCAACCGGGACCTGGCGCTCATGCCGCACCTCCTCCGCCGACTTCGTCGTGTCCCGCGGCCTGCGGGCCAGGCGACTACGGACGCGTGGACAGTTTGTCGATGACCTGCTGCATGCGGTCGCGCCGCTGGAGCACGGCGCGGACGGCGCCCCGATCGAGCCACTCCCCGATCACCGGCATGAGCGCGGCTTCGTCGAGCGCCTTCATCTTCTCCCAGAGCTCGGCATCGACCTGCGACAGTTCGTGATAGAGATTGCGCGTCGTCGTGAAGGCGCGCGTGTGGTCGATGAGGATGAGGTTCCACGAGGGATCGACGAGCCAGTTGCCGAGGTTGGGGTCGATGTTCGCGATCAGGTTGTCGAACATCTTGGCGCGCGTAAGCTGACGCATCCAACCCGCGACCATGATCGGCGGCGGACCTTTGACCCCGGCCTGGCCGGGCACGCCCCCGAGCTCCTTGAAGCTCTGCGTCGGCGACACCCACATCACCGCCGCCCCAAGGTTGCCGTCGTGGCGCTTCTCCACCGTCGGCGGCACCATGCCGAGCCCGAGCATCTTGTCCAGCTCGTAGGCCGCGATCTCCGAGCGGTAGCTCTCCCAGAATCCGTTGTAGCGGCCCGGCCGAATCGGCTTCCATGCAATGGCCTCGACAGGACCGCCGGGCTTGAGCTTCGCGCGGCTGGGGCGGGTCACCCCCACTTTGACTTCTTCGGTGGACACGATTTCGGCTGTCTTGAGATACGCCTCGATCTCGGCCACCTTGTTGGCCCATGCCCGTGGACTGGTCTCAGGAGCCTGGGCCTCGCGCGCGACTGGCAGCGCTGCCGCCAGCAGCCAGAGGCACAGAATACAGGTCGCGGATTTCGTGCGAGACATCATGATTAGCTCACCCGTCACGTCTTTGTACGGCCAGCAACCCCGCGAACAATAGCATGATCTCAGTGCCCCCGGGGATGGCCCCCTGAGCGGCTCGTTTCACGGGGTTTCTCAGACTGGACGCGCGGCGAGCACGGCGATGGGCCCCGATCGCCAGACCACGTCCGCGGTGAAACCGGCGGCGCGCAACATCGTCTGCTCGTCCTCCAGCGAGAAGTAGACATCCTCTTCGGCCCACGCCGCGAAATACGCGTCGGTCTCGGCGTCGGAGTAGCTGAGGCGCAAGTGCGCGCGCCAGGCGGTGCGCTGCAACTCCCACAGGGCGGGATCCCCAGCGGGGCAGCAGTCGGCTGTCACGAGCAACCCATGCGAGGCCAGCGCCGCACGACACCGCTGATAGAAGTGACGCTTGTCCGTCGCCGTGCGAATGTGGTGGAGGGCCAGCGACGCCATGACGGCATCACAGGGCGGCAGATCGACATGCCCGAAGGCCGCGGCCCGGGCCTGGACCACGGAGCCAGCCTCCGAGAGGCGACTCCGTGCCAGCTCCAGGATGTCCTCGTCCTGGTCCACCAGCGTGAAGCGCGCGTGCGGCTTGAGCTGGAGGCATTTGGACGCGAGCGCCCCGGTGCCGGTGCCCAGGTCCACCAAGTGCGGGGCCGCCACCTCGATGGTCATCAGGACCTCGGCCGCAGCCGCGATCATGCGCTCGTAGTCCGGGATGAAGGTCCTGATCCGCGCGTCGTACTCGTCGAGCCGGATGCGAAGGTGCGAGGCGACGCTCATGACGGCACGCTCTTGGCGCGGATCATATCGCCACTCGTGCCCACGGAAATCGAAACCCGAGTCACGGAATTGAGCGGCTATTGGCGATCGAGCCTCACGAGCTCGACGGGGCGCAGCGACGGCCAGCGCCTCCAGGGTGCCGCGGCGCTTTCGCCCGAAACAGGCGCCAGCTCAGAGAGTTCGAGCGTCCCCGGCGCCTCGCGCGGTCGGGCGCGGCGTCACCGCGGGCGGCCCGACGAGGACCGCTGAGGTCGCGGCACGTTGATTGATGGGCTCGCGCGCAACGGCGAAATCCGGTGCGTTCGCCTGCACGTCGGCCCGTTTCAAGATTGACGGCGGCCTTACGGTTTCGTAAGCCCCGGCGTCCGACCATCCGGCCCTGAAAACAACCCGAAGTCGCTGGCGCTGAGTCAGTTGCGCGCCACCGACAGACGATCCCGCCGACGGCACACTTCCCGCAGACCTTGGCGCGGAGGATTGTCTCGCTCATGGACCACGCATCTGGCCGCGCCCCCATCCGCCGGCCGGTCGTCTTCCGCGACGGCTTGGGTCGACGCTGCCGTCTCGCCGACGCCGCGGGCGCTGAAAAGTTCGAGCTGCTCATCATCAGAAACGAGCTCGCGGACGTGCCGTCGTTCGAGACGGCGCTCAGAGAGCGGGTCCGCCGCCTGGCGAGCTTCAAGCACGAAGCGTTTGCTCGCGTGCAGTCGGTCGAGCGGCTCGGCGGTCAGTCGCCGACACTCGTCGTCATCTCGGAACGTACCCAGGGCGTGCGCCTGTCCGACGTGCTGGCCGTCGCCGCCCGACAAGAGATCCCGATAGATGGCGACACCGCGTGGTGGCTGGTGTGGCAGCTGACCGGCGCCCTGTCGGCCCTTCACAACGAAGCCCCCAACGCCGCGCATGGAGCCATCGCACCGGAGCGTATCGTGGTCACGCCGGAGGGCCAGGTCGTGGTCGTCGAGCACGTCCTCGGAAGCGCTCTCGAGCAGTTGCGCTACTCGCCGGAGCGCTACTGGCAGGAGCTGCGGGTCGCCTGCCCGCACACGGTCGGCCTGCCGCGGTTCGACGCTCGAGCTGACGTGACTCAGGTCGGGGTCGTCACGCTCGCCCTGCTTTCTGGTCGGCCCCTGGACGATACCGACTTCCCTGCCGCCTACGCCGGGGTGGAAGCCGCGCGTGTGTTCACAGGCGACGGACGGCGTGAACCAGTTTCTGTCGGCCTCCGCACGTGGCTTGCCCGCACATTACAGCTGGATCTTCGCCAGTCGTTTGGATCGGCGGTCGAGGCCAGAGCCGAACTCGAGCGGCTGGTTCAGGAGTCTGGGGAGTCGCTCGCGCCTGCCGGAGTGGTGGCTCTCCTGAATCGCTGCCTGCCACTGCTCGAACGCTCGAAGCGACCCTCGGGTAGCGTGCCCGTCGCTGAAGCCTCCGATCACCCAAGCGGGCTGGCCCTGGCGCCTCCAGCCGGACGAACGCCGCCGGCTGTGCCGTCGGCTTCGACGGCGAACCCGGCCCGCGGTGGTCCGTTACGGACCGTGAGAACCGTCCTGGCCGCGCCGGCCGCGTCAACCACGACGGCCGATGACAAGCTCGGGCACGGAACACCGGGTCACGGGCCGATGCATTCACTCCCACTCGAGGCGCAAGGAGCTGTAGAGAACGCCGGGAGTGCTGACAGCGAATTGGGCGTCAAGATCCGGACCGCTGTGCTTGCCGTTCCCAAATCGGCCTGGTGGCGAACGGCCGCGGCCGCGACTCTCCTGGTCGTCGTCGGCGGCGCGGGCTGGGGTGCCTCGAGCCGGTTTTCCGGAAGCGAACCGACCGGCCTCGCGGCCAAGGCGATCGGTGTGACACCGGCAGCCACGGCGGTGCCGGTGGTGATGACGCCTTCGAGTTCTGAGGGGCTGACACCGGCGCCGGCGTTCGGGCAACTCGAGATGCGCTCGGAGCCGCCCGGCGCCACGGTGCTGGTGGACGGATTGCGGCGAGGCACGGCCCCGCTCGTGCTCGATGGCCTCGTGCCGGGCAGTTACACGGTTGAGTTCGCCAATAGCGTCGGATCGAGCCGGCATACCGTGCAAGTCGAACCCGGCGTCACGGTCTCGGTGGTCTCACGGCTGCCGGCGCCGCCCGACGCGCCGCCCACCGGGTGGATCGTCGTCTCGGCGCCTGCGGACGTGCAGGTCCTGCAGAACGGGCAACTGCTGGGATCGAGTCAGGGGGGCCGGATCACGCTGCCCGTGGGCACGCATCAGGTGGATCTGGTCAACGACGCATTGGGCTATCGGCACACGCGAACCGTGCAGGTTCGTGATGGCGCCTCGACGTCGATCTCCGTCGAGTTCCCCAAGGGGACCCTCGCGCTCAACGCGGTGCCATGGGCCGAGGTTTGGATCGACGGCCAGAGTGTGGGGGAAACGCCGATCGGCAACCTCTCCCTCAGCATTGGCACGCACGAAGTCGTCTTCCGGCACCCGGAACTCGGAGAACAGCGCGTCACCACGACGGTGACGTTGACGGCGCCGGCGCGAGTCAGCGTGGACTTGAGGAAACCATGATCATCCGCAGGGTACATCTCCGCAGATCACCTGGATCACAGGGATTACGCGGGCGTTTGGCGGCGGTACTGGCCGCTGTGTGGCTGCTGGTGATCGGCGTGCTGTCGCCCACCAACGTGGCGGCGCAGGAGGACACGCTCGCCAGTGCGCGCGCGCTGTACACCTCCGCCGAGTACGAGGCTGCCCTCGCCACGCTCAACCGCATGCGGGGCAGCGCCCTGCCAGCCGAGGACTATCCGGCCGTCGAGCAGTACCGCGCGCTCTGCCTGCTCGCGTTGGGACGCGCGACGGAAGCCGAGGACGCGATCGAGGCCGTCGTCACGGCGGTGCCCTCGTTTGCCCCGTCCGAAGCCGAGGTGTCGCCGCGGGTGCGGTCGGCCTTCAGCGAGGTGCGACGACGAGTGCTCCCGAGCGTGATCCAACGCAAATATGCGGAAGCCAAGGCGGCGTTCGATCGAAAGGATCACACGGTCTCCCTGGCGGCCTTTGGCGAGCTGCTGGCCATGATGCAGGAACGAGACGTCGAGCCGATGATCGACGCGTCTCCGCTGGCGGATCTGCGGACGCTGGCGCAGGGCTTCCGAGACTTGAGTGCGACCGCGCTCGCGGCGGCCGCGGCAGCGGCAGCGCCCCCTCCGCCCGCTGCACCCGCACCGGTACCCGACCCGCCGGCCGCGCCGAGCGAGGTGCGCCGCATCTATTCCTCGGGCGAAAGCCAGGTCGTCGATCCCGTGGTGATCAGCCAGGAGCTGCCGCCGTTTCGAGGTCGTCCGATGTTCGCGACCCAGGGTGTGATTGAGGTCATCGTGGACGAGCAGGGAGCCGTCGAGAGCGCGTCGATTCTGACGCCCATCGGACAGGCCTACGATGTGTTGGCGCTTCATGCCGCCAGGACGTGGCGATACAAGCCGGCGACCGTGAACGGGACGCCCGTGAAGTACCGGAAGCTGGTGCAGGTGAAGATCCAGAAATAGGTTTCCGCCTGGCGTATGCTTGGCTGATGCGCTGGCTCGTCAAGGAAGAACCCGACCATTACAGCTTCGACCAGTTCGTCGCAGACGGCGCAACCGACTGGTCAGGGGTGAGAAACCCCGCGGCGCAGAAGCACCTGCGCAGCATGAAGAAGGGCGACCGCGTCTTCTACTATCACACCGGCAAGCAGAAGGCGATTGTGGGGACGGCGTCGGTCACGGCACCCGCGTACCCGGATCCCAAGGACAAGACCGGACGGCTCGTCGTCGTGGGCCTGGCCCCGGGGAAGGCGCTGAAGCGCCCGGTCACGCTCGCGGAGATCAAGGCGTCGGGGCGGTTCGCGGACTTCGCGCTCGTGCGGGTCCCCAGGCTCTCGGTCATGCCGGTGTCCGAAGAGCAGTGGGCGGCGATTGAGTCGATGGCACGCGGCTGACCATCACCTTGTCCACGCGGCGCCCGTCCATGTCGACGACCTCCACTCGCAGGCCGTTCCATTCGAAGTGATCGGCGGCACGGGGAATGCGCCCGAGCCGTGTCATCACGAACCCGGCAATCGTGTGATAGGCGCCGGCCTCGAGGGACGGGATCTCCAGCTCGAAGCGCTCCATCACCTCTTCGATGGGTGCCGATCCCTCGACGAGCCAGGATCCGTCGGCGCGCGACACGAACGAGCCGGCGGCCTCGCTGGCATCGCCGGGGATCGCCCCCACCAGCCCCTCGAGCAAATCCGTGACACTGACGAGCCCCTCCACCGCTCCGAATTCGTCCATGACAATCGCCACGTGGCTGTGCGATGCGCGGAACGACTCGAGCACGTTGATCGCCGGCATCGAGTCGGGGACGAACAGCGCGTCGCGCATCAGCGCTCGCAAGTCGACAGCGCCTCCGCGCAGGATGGCCGGCAGCAGGTCCGCGGCCCGCACCGTGCCGAGGACGTTGTCCAGGTCGCGCTGACAGACGACGAACTGCGTGTGGGTGCGGGAGGCGAGGAACTCGCGAAGCTCCTCCGGGCTGATGCCCACGTCGACCCATTCGATGTCCACGCGGGGCGTCATGATCGCCGCCACTCGTTGATCCCCGAGCTGGAACACTCGCTGAACGATCGACTCCTCCGCCGGTTCGAGGACGCCGGTCTCGACGCCTTCGCTGATGACGGCGCGGATCTCGTCTTCGGTCAACCCCGGCTGCGCGGTGGCAGGCACGCCGGAAATTCGCAGGATGAGGGACGTCGCCCCCGTGATGCTCTTGAGAATCGGCCCCCCGATCCTCGACAGCAGTTGCATGGGCCGCGCGACCCACGAGGCGATCGACTCGGGATACTGGAGCCCGATGTTCTTCGGCACCAGTTCGCCCAGAATCAACGAGAGCAGCGTGATCACAGCGACGACGACGCCGAGCGCGATGGCGTCCGCGTAGGGAACCAGTGTCGGGAACTGGGCCAAGGAGGCCGCGAGTTGGCGCGCGATGGTGGCACCGCCGTACGCCCCGGCGAGGATGCCGATGAGCGTGATGCCGACCTGGACGGTCGACAGGAATTGCGCCGGAGCATTGGCCAGCTCCAGCGCCGCTTTGGCGCGATGGTCGCCCTCCTCGGCGCGCTGCTGGAGGCGCACTTTCCGCGCCGCCACGACCGAGATCTCCGACATCGAGAAGAGGCCGTTGGCGACGACGAGCAGGAGAATGACGACCGCCTCGAACCAGATCTCGTCCATGTCCCCTTGATTCTACCGGGGCGCCGCTCGATCGGCCGATGGGACCGTTGGAAGACGATCGCGAGAACCACGGCCCTCGCTGGCACGTGTTTCTCTTGAGTAACCTGACGATCGACCTTCGACCGAGGACCAATGCTGACCTTTGACAACGCAAGCAGTACGGCGCCCTCGTCGCGGTCGACCGATTGTCGCTGACGTCGAGCGCGGCGAGGTGCTCGGCCTGCTCGGACCCAATGGTGCCGGCAAGAGCACGACGGTCAGCCTCGCCGTGGAGCTGCTGGCGCCCAACGCGGGCCGGGTGGTGCTGGACGGTTGCCGGCAGCCCGTCGTTGCCGGCCGTGAGGGCCCGCATGGGCGTGGCGCCCCAGGCGCTGGCGCTCTACGACATGCTCTCCGGCGAGGAGAACCTGCGCTTCTTCGGCAAGGTCTACGGCTTGTCCGCCGCCCGTCTCGCCGCGCGCGTGCAGTGGAGCCTGGCGTTTGTCGGGCTGACCGATCGTGCCTCGTCTCGCGTGATGACCTACTCCGGCGGCATGAAGCGACGCCTCAACGTGGCCGGCGCGCTCGTGCACGACCCGGAGCTGGTCTTGCTGGACGAGCCCACGGTCGGCGTGGATCCGCAGTCGCGCAACCAGATATTCGAGAACATCCTCGCGCTCAAGCGCCTTCGGCGCACGCTCATCTACACGACGCACTACATGGAGGAAGCCGAGCGGCTCTGCGACCGCGTGACGATCGTGGACAAAGGGCGGCTGCTCGCGCTCGGCACGGTGCCCGAGCTGCTCAAGGCGCATGGCGCCAAGCCGACGCTGGTGGCCCAGACGAGTGCTGGCGAGCGGCGCATCGAAACAGCCGATCCGCTGGCCGAGCTCAACCGGCTCGCCGCGACGTCGACGGTTACCTCGTTTCAGCTGGAGCGTGCCACGCTCGAGCAGGTGTTCCTGCATCTGACAGGCAGACTTTCAAACGCTGTTCACCGATCCGGCCCTCTCGCGCAAGATGGTGGGCAACGCACTGGCTGAATTTGCGTCGATCAGCCTCGTGCAGCTCATGCTGTTCGCCATCGGCGTCGCGGTCTTCGACGTCTCGCCCTCCTCCTATCCCCTGCTGGTGCTGTCGTGCATGTGCGCGTCGGCCGGCTTCGTCGGTTTCATGATGATGATCGCCAGCCTTGGAAAGACCGAGCAGGCCGTGGCTGGCGACGGGTGGGCCATGCTCATGCCGATGGCGCCGTTTGGCGGCGCCATGATGCCTCAGTTCATCATGCCCGGCTGGATGCAGACCATCGGCACCGTGAGCCCGATCAATTGGGCCATCCAGGCCATCGAGGGGGCGGTCTGGCGGGGCCTGTCGCTGCCTGAGATGCTCGCGCCGCTCGCAGCCCTGCTGGCCTTCGGGGCCGTCTGTTTCGCGGTGGGTGTGCGCGGGCTCCAGGATTGACCCGGTCTGCAGACCCTGGAGACTCACGACTCACCACGACTCACCACTCAAGACTCAGAACTCCGCCCGCTCATCCGTCCACGGCCCGCGGCCGGCTGCCGTCCCGGACGGCCGATCGGCTACAATCCCGCAGGCTTGGTCCGGCGGCAGAGCGCCCAGACGAGCCTGAGACCTGTGGCATCATCGATGACCTCACCGTTGCGCGCCCTCGCGTGTGTGTTCCTGATCGCATTCGCCGCGGGCCTCTCGGCCCAGCCGGCGGGCCGGTCGTCGTCGCCCGCGGCCGCCGCCGAGGCCAGGCCGCGCGAAGAAGGCCGTCCGTTCATCCGGCACATTCCCCCGTCGGATTACGGCGGAGGCGGCCAGAACTGGGCCATCGTGCAGGATCAGCGTGGCCTGTTGTACGTCGGTTCCTCGGGCGGAGTGCTCGAGTACGACGGCGTCTCGTGGCGGCTGCTGGAAACGCCTGCCCGCCAGACCGTTCGGTCGCTCGCCATCGATGCCGCCAACCGCATCTACGTGGGCTCGGTCGGCGACTTCGGCTATCTGGCTCCCGATGAGCACGACGAGCTGCAGTTCGTGTCGCTCAAGGATCGCGTCCCCAACGATGTCGGATCGTTCCCGGATATCTGGCGCACGTTCGTCACCGCGGAAGGAATCATTTTCCAGAGCGAAGCGGTCATCTTCAGATGGGCGAACGACGCGATTCAGGTGCTGAAACCCTTGTCACGGTTCAATCGCGCGTCGCTGGTCGATGGCCGGGTGTACTTGACGTTGCCGGAGTCGGGCCTCAACGTCCTCGACGGCAACACATTCCGCCCGCTTCCGGGTACCGAGCGCCTGGGGAACGAGAACTACCCGGTGCTGCTCCGCTACGACGACACGCGCCTGCTGATCGGTACGCGCGACAACGGGCTGTTCCT
>JBQTIE010000256.1:0-15348 GCA_052389315.1 Acidobacteriota bacterium | reverse complement strand
TGAGGAGCTCGTAGAGGATGCAGCCGAAGGAAAAGAGGTCGCTGCGCTGATCGGCCTCGAAGCCCTTCGCCTGCTCCGGCGACATGTACGCGGCCGTGCCGAGAATCATGCCGGGCAGCGTGCCGGCCAGGCTCAGCGTCGGCGAGTGGGTCAGGTTGGCGGGCGTCTGCGCGGTCTGCAGAAACTTCGCCAGGCCGAAATCGAGCACCTTGACGCCGCCATCGGGTGTGAGCTTGATGTTGGCTGGCTTGAGGTCGCGATGGCAAATCCCTCGTTCATGTGCGACCTCGAGTGCCTCGAGCAACTGCCTCACGATCCGCAACGCCTCTCCGACCGTCACCGGCCCTCGACGCAGACACTCGGCCAGTGTCTCGCCCTCGACGAGCTCGAGGACGAGGTACTTCATCGCCGCCGCGCCTGAGCCGGTCGGCGGGCTCACCTCCGCAATCTCGTAGATGGCGGCAATGCTGGTATGGTTCAGAGCGGCGACCGCCTGGGCTTCGCGATTGAACCTAGCGATGCGCTCGGGGTCGCTCGCATACGCCTCTGGGAGGACCTTGATGGCCACCTGCCGGTTCAGGCGCGTGTCAAGGGCGCGGTAGACCTCCCCCATGCCGCCTTCGCCGAGCAGGCCGACGATCTCGTGCGACCCGAGGCGAGAACCGGGAGACAGCCCCACGGCGTAACGCTATGCGGATAGACCGCGTCCGGTCAATGCTCCCGTTGATCGTCAGCAGCAACGGCGCCGCCAGGATTCGAACCCAGTGTGCCGGCGACACCCCGGAAGCGCGGCGTTTCGATCACCATTTGACCGCCGGGTGTCCGCCCAGGACAATGTCCCGGCCGTCGGTGAGCCGGCCATGGCCGAGCCTAAACCTGGAGGAGCCTCAATTGGCACTGTTTGCCCATACAGCCCCAGAGCCACATCATTCAAGAACCGGAGCGTGTTCCTGAAATCGGCTCTCGCCCTGGTCGTTGGAGGCGCGGTCGCCGCCGGCGTTCTGGCAACTGTCACCGGTCAACAGCCCCTCTCTCCGTCGAGCCCCGGCTACACCTATGCGATCCCTCCCGCGCTCGACGATGGCTGGATGACGGGATCGCTGTCGCAGGCCGGCATCGACCGCACGCGACTCGAAGCGATGACCGATTCGATCCGCGCCCACCCGGAGTTCAACATCCACGCGGTGCTGGTCGAGCGTCAAGGACGCCTGGTCTACGAGGAGTACTTCACCGGCGCGGACGAACGCTGGGGTGAGCCGCTCGGTGTCATCGCCTTTTCCCGCGAGATCAAGCACGACCTGCGGTCCGTGACCAAGAGCATCGTGTCCGCGCTCGTTGGAATCGCCAGCAACTCCGGAGCGATCCGCTCGCTCGACACTCCGGTTCTCGACTACTTTCCCGAGTACAAGGCCCTTGATCTGCCTGAACGACGGCAGATCACCATCCACCACACCCTCATGATGGGGACCGGGCTCGAATGGAACGAGGACGTGCCTTATACCGACCCGAAGAACGATGAGATTGTGATGACCCGCAGCGCTGATCCCATGCAGTACGTGTTGAGCCGCCCGATCGTGGCCCCGCCGGGCAAGTCGTGGCGTTACAACGGCGGGACGACGCAGCTTCTCGGCACGATCGTGCAGCGTGCCACGAAGCAGCCACTCGCCGACTACGCACACGCAAGGCTGTTCTCCCCACTTGGCATCACGGACGTCGAGTGGTTAGGTAACCTGGCCGGGGTGCCGTCGGCAGCTTCGGGACTGCGCCTCCGGCCGCGCGACCTCGCCAAGTTCGGGTCACTCTATGTCAATGACGGCCGATGGAACGGGCAGCAAGTGCTCCCCAAAGAGTGGGTCATTGAGTCGACCCGACGACGACTGACGATTCCGGGGCAGGCCACGAGGGGATACGCGTATCAATGGTGGCACGCATGCTATCCGACGCCATCTGGAGCCATCGAGGTGCCCACCGCGGTTGGCAATGGCACGCAACGGGTGTTCATCCTGCAAGCTCAGCAGGCGGTCGTCACGGTTCTCGCGGGGCGGTACAACGATTTCAGTGAGAACCCGCCGGAGCAGCTCCTGCTGGATTTCATCATTCCCGCGTTGCCACCGGCGCCTCGGGCATCGTGCCCCTCGTAGCCTGCCTGCGGCGACAGCGTGGGCGTTCGGCGCTCGATCACCAGGCATGGTCAACTTCCTCGAGGGTCTCTACGCGCTCGCCGCGGTCACGCTGGCGGCGGCGGTGGTGCAGTTCGCCCGAGGTCGGCCCCTGTCCTCACGGCGGTTTGCCGTCGTCGCCGCGACTGGTGGTGTGCTCGCGGCCGCGCTCTATTGGTACCTCGGGTGACCAGACATCTTCTATGGCCTGAGGCGTAACGAATGAAGCAAGTTTTTCGACCGGCCATAGAAGATGGCCGCCCCGCCGGAGGCGGGGCAAGACGAGATACGGACGCGAGCGAAGCGGAGGCTCGTCTGGGTTCTGGGCGGTTTCAGGCGGAGCTTCGCTAGACATCTTCTATGGCCTGAGGCGTAACGAATGAAGCAAGTTCTTCGACCGGCCATAGAAGATGGCCGCCCCGCCGGAGGCGGGGCAAGACGAGATCTGGACGCGAGCGAAGCGGAGGCTCGTCTGGGTTCTGGGCGGTTTGAGGCGGAGCTTCGCTAGTGTGTCCGGCGCGGTCTTGAGGGCGCGTGTGGCGCTTGGCTGCGGCCTTGCCACACGACCCGGCTGGCGGTTGACCAACTCGAGGTGTGAGCCGAGGGCGAACGCCGAGCGAGCCCGCACGTCTCCGGAACTCCTATCCAGCCAACGGGTTGCGCGATCCAGGACAAGCGCGTGCGGTCCCGCCCGACCACGTCGGTGACGCCGCCCCGCGTCGGCCCTCGGGCTACACCCCGGGCCCCCGTCTCTCGGCCGGCTCGAGACCCGCCGCCGTCAATCCGTGGTAAGCTTTCGGCTCGCACTTGTTTGCCGCCACGAGCTGTGCCGCCCTCCCGGCGTAACGAGTCTTCCGGACTCGCTCCTCCTGAAGTTCAGCGCCTAGCTACGAGACGACATCGATCGAACCGCGCGGCGGACGCCGGCGCGTAGGACGTGAAGCAGAGGAGTCAGCACACATGGGTCGGAAGTTGTTCGTAGGAAACCTGCCGTACGAGATGGGCGAGACCGAACTTCAGGAGCTGTTCGTGAAGGCCGGGGCCGTAGAGTCGGTCGCGGTGATGCGCGATCAGGCCACGGGGCGCGCGCGCGGCTTTGCCTTCGTCGAGATGAGTACTGACGAAGAAGCCCAGAATGCCATCCGCCAGCTGAACGATTTGCAGGTCGGCGGGCGCAACCTGACCGTCAACGAAGCGCGGCCCAAACCCGCACGGTCGAGTGGCGGCTTCGGCGACCGCGGCCCTTCACAGCGGCGCCGTTCTGAACCTCGCTGGTAACAGGTGGCGGAGCAGCTCCGTGGACCTCGCCGGTCCGCGCCTACCGTTCGCTCGGTGGACACGCGCTTGCACCAGGCGAGCACCGTGCCGTCAACCGGCCGAATCGTGAAGCTCTTCGTGGGCCAAGGGCACGGGTTCATCCGTCTGCCGGACGATCGCGAGGTCTTTTTCCATCGGAGCGACATCCGGGAGGGTGCATCCATCAACGACTTCGCCGTCGGTGATGCCGTGAAGTGTCAGCTACTCGAGGATCCTGTCAGCGGTCCACGGGCGTTCCACGTCAGACACCGCCACAGGAGCCGCTAATCCAACCGTCGCTCATGGTCGTGTGTGCTTGTTTTTCCGAGCGTTCGGCTGCTCGAAGCCAGAGCCTTCGCCAAGACCTCGAGCGTCGAGGCGCTCGCCAGTCGTCCAATCGAAGGTCGTTGGTGGCCCCGAGCGCCGGCGGGGCCACGCGCGAACTGGTCGCCTGACCAAGGAACCTATGCCGCGAGTTCACCTCGTCAACCCGAGCACCCAGTCATTCGGCGTCGCCGTCATCACACCCCGGTGGCTCTACGTGTTGGCCGCGGCTACCGGCACCCGCTGGGGCGACCCGCGCATCGTCGACGAGACGCTCGATCCGCTCGATGCCGACACGGTCGCTCGCGGCGACGTCGTGGGAATCGGGATTCATACGGGCAATGCCCTGCGTGGCTATGAAATCGGGCGCGCCTTGCGAGACCGTGGCGCCTGGGTCGTCTACGGCGGGATCCACGCGACGCTCTTTCCCGCGGAGGCCGCGGAGCACGGCATGGCTCACGCGGTCGTGCGCGGTGACGGCGACCTCATCTGGTCGCGCGTGGTCGCCGACTGCGTGGCTGGTCAGCCGCAGTCAGTGTACGAAGGGGGGCGCATCGGGGGCGATCAGTTCGCGTCGGCACGGTGGGACCTGCTGCCCGACCGGCGGTACATGTGGGCATCGGTCCAGACGGTTCGGGGATGTCCCAAGCACTGCTCGTTCTGTTCGGTCTGGCGCACCGACGGTCAGGAGCCCCGCCAACGCGCGGTGGATCGCGTCATCGGCGAGATCGTCGAGCTGCGGCGCCGGGGCTTTCGGTTCATCGCGCTTGCCGACGACAATTTCTATCCGGTCACGCAAGAGGACCTGGCGCAGGCCCGACGGCGGAAGGACCCCTCGCGGCTCCACGAACTGAAGGAGCTGCGCGACGAGCGCTTCGAGCTGATGGCCCGACTCGCGCAACTCCCGGACGATCTGGTGTTCTACACCCAGATCACGATGGAAGCGGCCGAGGATCCGGCCTTTCTCGATGCCATGCGCGCCGCGCGCATCCGGGGCGCCCTGGTCGGGGTCGAGTCGGTGACCAAGGAAGGCCTCAAGGACGTCTACAAGGGCTTCAACCTCTCGGGAAACAATCTCATCGAGCGGCTGCGGACGTTCCGCCGCCATGGCGTGCACGTCCTGGGATCGTTCATCTTCGGCCTGCCCAGCGACCGTGCCGACACCTTCGACGCGACGGTGGCTGTCGCCGAAGCGGCGGAGCTGACCTTCGCCCAGTTCGTCCTGCTGACGCCTTTTCCGGGCACGCTGGACTTCGACAAGTGGGCCGCCAGCGAGGGACAGCGATCCGAAGCCATCGACGGTGTGCCGGTCACCCAGCACTGGCTGATTCCCCAGCATCGGCGTCCCAAGCTGTACTCGTCTCACCCGACGATGTCGCTCGAAGAGATTCGAACCGGCACGCAGGCGGCGTGGGATCGTTTCTACAGCTGGCCGGCGGTGTGGCGCCGTTCCGGCGTGGTCCGATCGCTTCGCGCGCGACTGGCGTTCGTTCTCGTATCGAAACTGTACCGGCAGATGTACGCGAACACTGGGATCGCCACCGACAGCGCTCGCGTGCAACGGTCCGTGAGGTGGGCACGCTGGATCGGCCTCGCGTGCCGGCGCCTGTTCCTGGCGAGGCCGATGCCCCACCTGCGGATGCCCGGCGAGCAGGTTGAGCCGGCCGTCAACTAACACGTAGCTCGACAAGGACAAGAGAACCATGGGTATGCTCAACGGAACGATCAAGCGTCTGAACGACAAGGGTTTCGGATTCATCTCCGCCAACGACGGCAACGAGTATTTCTTCCACAGCTCCGCGTGCAACGGCACGAGGTTCGAGGAGCTGCGTGAAGGGATGGCCGTCACGTTCGATCGCGGGCAAGGTCCGAAGGGTCCGCGCGGAGAGAACGTCCGCGTCGCCGACCGGTAATCGGGCGGCGTCCCCGGCACAAGGCTCGAGCGGCTCGGGCCTGTTGAGCACGCGGGTCGAGGTGGCCCCGCACGGGAGTCTGACTTGCCGACACGCCGTGAATTCCTGCTCACAGCCGGTGCGTTGACGGCCGGCGTCTCGCCACTCGCGCGTCAGAGCGGCAAATACGACCTCATCATCAAGGGCGGGCGCGTGCTCGACCCCGGCCAGCGGCTGGATCGCGTCATGGACGTTGCCGTTCGGGACGGACGCATCGCGGCCGTCCGTTCGTTCATCGACGCAGCGGGGGCGACAGTTCTCGACGCCCACGGCAAGCTGGTCACGCCGGGGCTGGTGGACATCCACGCGCACGTCAGCGAGGAGATGCCGCCGGCTCATTGTCTCTCAACCGGCGTGACGGCCCTGGTGGA
Source organism: Acidobacteriota bacterium (assembly GCA_052389315.1). Taxonomy (GTDB): domain Bacteria; phylum Acidobacteriota; class Vicinamibacteria; order Vicinamibacterales; family UBA2999; genus JACCSI01. The sequence goes on along the minus strand of JBQTIE010000256.1, from coordinate 9,246 downwards.
TGCCGGGTCGGCTGGGGCTGACAACGTCGCCGCGCTCGTCGACCTCGCGAAGGGCGCCCCCAACCGCGTACGCGTGCTGCTGAACCTGTCGAGGACCGGGCTGGGCGGCAGGGCGGAGCTGCTCGACTTCACCAATGGAGACGTCGCCCTCGCGCGCCGCGCCATCGAGGCCCATCGCGACCTCATCGTCGGGATCAAGGCCCGGCTGTCCCGTTCTGTCGTCGGTGATCGCGACCTCGATGCGATCCGCCGCGCGCACGAGATTACGGTTCCGTTGAACCTGCCTCTGATGGTGCACATCGGTCAGACCTCATCGACGATGCCGGCGATTCTCGCGCTGCTCCGGCCGGGCGACATCGTGACGCACGTCTACGCGCCTCCGCCCAACACCATCTTCGATGACTCCGGCCGTCTGTGGCCGGAGGTGCTCGCGGCCCGCGCGCGCGGGGTGTGGTTCGACATCGGCAATGGCCGTACCGCACATATCACGTGGGACATGGCGGAGCGGGCCATCGGTCAGGGATTCTTGCCCGACACCATCTCATCGGACCTCACGGCGCCAGGACGAACCGACCGTGTCTTTGATTTTCCAACGGTGCTCTCGAAGTTCCTGATGCTCGGGCTGTCCCTTGATCAGGTGATCGCGTGCGCCACGGTCAACGCCGCCCGGGCGATGCCGCCGTTTCGAGCGCTCGGCACGCTGGGCGCGGGCCAGCCGGCGGACATCGCGGTGTTCGAGCTGCGCGACGGCGAGTTCGAGTTCGTGGACAACGAGAACGCGTCCCGCGCGGGCCGCCAGAAGCTCGTGCCGTTCGCGGTGGTGGCCGGCGGGCAACTCATCGGCTGATCCGCGGTCCTCCCCGGCGCACGCGCGAACTCAGGGCCTGTTTGCACGGTTCACACGGACGCGCCTTGCTGCGCCGCGGGTCAGTGAGCGTCACGCGCGGGTCCTGTTGACTTGCACCAGCCACGGCGCTACGTTGCGCCATGCCAGCATCGACCATCGAAAACTCGACACCGCGCTTCCCATCTCCCCGTAGCACCCCCAGCATCACCCGGCGAGAGCTGCTCGCGGGCGCCGGCGCGGGCGCCGCGACGCTGCTGCTCGATTCCCGCGACCTCGTCCAGGCTCAACCGGCGTCCGGCCGGGCCGTCGTCTTCTCACACACCACCGTAGTCACGGTCGACGCGGTGCGGCACGACGTGGCGCTGGCCGTCGTCGCGGACCGGATCGCGGCGATCGGCCCTACCGACCAGGTCCTCAAGACCTATCCTCAGGCCGAGGTCTATGACGGGCGGGGCAAGGCCCTCATCCCGGGCCTTATCAACTGTCATGCCCACCTCGGCGCCACCATCGCGCGCGGCTTCAACGAGGACTTCGGCTTTCCCAACAGCTACCGGCTGGCAGTGCAACCCAACAGCCTGCTCTCCCGGGACGAGAACACGCTCATGGCCGTGGTCGGGGCGCTCGAGGCGATGAGGACCGGGAGCACCACGGTCGTCGAGAACGTCTCGGGCACCGCCGGCAGGGCCTCCGAGCTCGCCAGGACGGGCCTCCGCTGGGTGTTCGCCGAGTCTGCTACCGATCGCGAAGGGGGGTCGCCGATGACCCCGGAGATCCTCGCCAGGGGTGAGGCGCCGCGGTTCTCACAGAAGATGCGCGACGACGGCCTGCAGCGGATCAGCGACCTGTACAGCTCGTGGCACGGCAAAGAGCAGGGACGCATCAGCGTGTTCCCCGCGGCGGGGCTCGCCGAGAATTCGTCGCCCGAGCTCCTGCGCGCCGTCCGTGCGTTCGCAGAGAAACACGACCTCGGCTACACGATCCACCTGTCGCAGAGCCGCGCAGAGGTCGCGTACATGCGTCGCCACCACGGCATGAGCCCGGTGGCGTTTCTCGACAAGCACGGCTTCCTCGGCCCACGCCTGTTCGCGGCCCACTGCCGCTACGTGGACGACGCCGACATCACGCTGCTCGGGAAATCAGGAACCATCGTGTCGCATCAGGCGGGCATGGCTGCCAACCGCGGGGTGGCCCCGCCCATCCCGAAGCTCCGAGCCGCGGGTTGCATCATCGCCAACGGCACCGACAACAACACCACCGATATGTTCTCGGTGATGCGGACCGCGATGCTGATGGAGCGCGTCCTGCGCGGCGACGATCCCATCCCCGGCATGAACCCTCAGCCGGAAGACGTGCTGGAGGACGCCACGCTGGGCTCGGCCAAGGCTGTCCGGCAGGAGAAAACGCTCGGATCGCTCGAGGTCGGGAAAAAGGCCGACATCCTGGTGCTCGACACCCAGCGCATTCACATCGTGCCGGCCGTGCGAATCGTGTCGGCGTGGATTCATAACGGCCAGCCGTCGGACATCGAGTCGGTGATGGTGGACGGGCAGTTCGTGATGCGCGACCGCCGCATCCTCACCGCGGACGAGCCGGCGATCATCGCCGAGGCCGACAACGTCAGCAAGCGCGTCTGGGCCGAGGTGCAGAAAGCCAGTCCGATTGTGATTCCGGGGCGTCCGCGCAGGTGATGACCTCGTGCGTGCCGTAGAGTCGTGGCAGGCCCCGAGGAGCCGCGCCGGAGCACGGTTCCCGCGCTCGCTCCCGTTGAGGTAGCGCCAGAGGCGGCGGGAACTGGCCGTAGACAGCCTACGTCTAAGGCTGTAGACAGCCTACCGCCATGACCAACTCTGCCGATGACGGGCGCCTCGAACTCCTCCAGGGCACCCTCGACATGCTCATTCTCCGGACCCTCCAGTGGGGGCCCCAGCACGGCCACGGCATCGGCCAGTCGCTCCGCTCGCAATCCGACGACGTCCTCAAGGTCGAGACCGGCTCGCTCTATCCGGCGCTGCACCGCCTCGAGAAACGTGGATGGCTGAAGTCCGAGTGGTGTCTGAGCGAGGCCAACCAGCGGGCGAAGTACTACCGGCTCACGGCTGCCGGCAAGGTGCAGCTCTCACGAGAGCAGGATCGGTGGTCGCAGATGGTGACGGCCATCGGCCGCATCATGAACCCCGCGCCGGCAGCCAGGGAGTAGCGCGTGCGACCCGATGAACGCGATCTGGACGAGGAGATTCGCGGCCACCTGGCCCTGAGCATCCAGGCACGCATCGAGCGGGGAGAGGATCCCGATGCCGCCCGTCTGGCCGCGTTGAGGGAGTTCGGCTACGTGCCGGCCGTCCGCGAGTCGATGCGTCGCGTCTGGTATGGCCGCTGGTTTGATTGGGCCTCGGCCTTTGCCCAGGACATGCGCGTCGGCCTGCGGTCGCTCCGGCGCGCGAAGGGGCTGGCGATCACCGTCGTGGTGACGCTCGCGCTCGGCATCGGCGCCAACGCCGCGATCTTCAGCGTCGTCCGAGGCGTGCTGCTGCGCCCGCTGGTCAATCGCGGCGAAGATCGCCTCGTCTACATCCGCCAGACGGCGACGGGGCTCGACGCCGCGAACATGACGTTCTCGGTGCCGGAGATCGACGAGCTCACCTCGCGCGTCGCCACCATCGGCGCGTTCGGCGATTTCTCCACCGTCGAGTTCACGATGGTCGGCCTGGGCGAGCCTCGGGTGGTGCGCGCGGGTGTCGTCAGCGGTTCGTACTTCGACGTGATGGGCCTGCGGCCAGTGCTCGGCCGCCTTCTCCATGCAGCAGACGATGGCGCCGAGGCGGCGGGGGCGGCGGTCCTGACCCATCGCTTCTGGACCTCGTCGCTCGACAGAGACCCTGCGGTGGTCGGCAAGTCCATTCGCCTCGGTCCGCGGACCGCCATGGTCGTGGGCGTGCTCGAGCCTTCGGTGCCCTATCCGGCCGACACGGAGATCATCGCGAACGTCGTGACGAGTCCGCATCACCTCGGAGCGCTGATGGTCACGGAGCGGACGCATCGCATGACGGAACTCTTCGGTCGGCTCGCGCCCGGCGCGTCACTCGAGGCGGCGCGGGCAGAGCTGACCACCGTGCACGCCGCCATGATGCACGCGCATCCCGCGGCATACCCGGCGAGCGCCAAGGTCCAACTGAGTGTCACGCCGCTGCGCGATCAGATTGCGGCGCCGGCGCGGACGATCCTGCTGGTACTCCTGGCCGCCGCCGGAATCGTGTTCATCATCGCCTGCTCGAACGTCGCCAACCTGATTCTGGCTCGCGCGGTGCGCCGCGAAGGCGAACTGGCCGTGCGCGCCGCGCTCGGCGCCAGCCACGGTGCCCTCCGGCGGACGCTGCTGGCCGAGAGCCTCGTGCTCTGCGGCTCCGGGGCCGCGCTGGGCCTCATGCTGGCGCGCCCGCTCGTCACCGGCGTCGCGCGCTTTGCCGGACGCTTCTCGGTGCGCGCGCTCGACGTCACGGTCGACGCGAGCCTGCTCTGGGTCGGCGCCGGTCTCGCGATTGCCGCGGCGGTGTTGCTTGCCTATGTCCCGCGGCTCCCGCATGGAGAGTCCGCGTGGCCGGGACGCCGGCTGCCCTCGTCACACGCCTCGAGCGGATTCGGGCCGGCCATCGGCAGCGTGCGAATCACACCAGCCACCAGTCGGCGGCTGCGCGTGTTCGCCATGACGCAGATTGCGTGCTCCTTCGTGCTGCTCGCCGCCGCAGGCACGCTCGTCGCCGCGCTCATCGCCCTTCAGACGTCGCACACGGGCTACAACATGCGCCAGGTGCTCGCCCTCGACGTCCCGCCAGGGGCGACGGGACTCGCGGGCGCGCCGGTCGTCACGTTCCTGCAGGAAGCCACGCGCCGTATTGGTGCGCTGCCGGGTGTGGTGGGCGTCGCGGCGGGGAGCTTCGTGCCCTGGCGCGACGCCGGCGACTATGGTCCCGGCTTCCAGTTCGCCGTCGAGGGGCACACACCCGCGGACGGCGAAGAGAACCCGCACGGGCGGTTGCGCATCGTCGCGCCGGGATTCTTCGCGGTGCTCGGCGTCCCGCTCCTCGCCGGGCGTGACTTCACCGAGGATGACCGCGGCGCCAGTGAGCCGGTCGTGATCGTGAGCGAGAGCATCGCGCGACGGCTGTTTCCGAACGGCGACGCCCTGCACCGGACGATGTGGTGGACCGATCCGGTCCTGGGAGAGAAAACCGCGCGGCGCATCATCGGCGTCGCGGCCGACGTGGACGACGAGCACGTCGTGCCAGGCCTGGCGCTGACGGTCTACCACCCGATGCAGCAAATGGGCTTTGCCAACCGCCTGTTCGTGCACGCGGCGGGCGATCCGTACTCGCTCGTGCCCGCGGTCACCAAGGTGATCCGGGAAATCTCGGCAAACCAGCCCGTCGAGCGCGCCGCGACGCTCGAGGACGTGCGCGCGGCCGTGCTCGCCCCGGAACGGCTGAATGCGTTCGTCGTTTCGGGGTTCGCCGGCGTCGCGCTGCTGATTGCCGTCGTCGGCGTCGCAGGGGTGCTGGCCTTCGGCGTCAGCGCGCGCACGCGCGAGTTCGGCGTGCGCCTGGCCATCGGGTCGTCACCGCGTCACCTGCTCGTGCGCGTCCTGTCGGAGGGCGCGCTCATCGTGGCCGTCGGAATCCTCGCGGGCGCCGCCAGCAGTTACGCGTTCGCGGGCGTGGCGGCGAGCGCTGTCGAGAACGTGCGGCTGCCGGGCGCGCTGCCGATGCTCGGTGCGGCGGCCGTGCTCGCCACCGCCGCCATCGCCGCTTCGCTGATGCCTGCCGCGCGCGCGTCGCGCGTCGACGTGCTGCAGGCGCTCCGATCGGAGTAGGCCTGACTTCGCTCGCCTGGCTCGTCCAGGCAAGCCGGGAAGAACGCTATGACCATCGCTGACACCAACGCCTTCACTGCTCGCAAGCCGCTCCGGCTGTGGCCCGGAGTCGTCCTGGCGGTTCTCCTGGCCGTGATGAGATACGTCCTGCCGGTCATCGCGCCAGACGCCATGGTTTTGGGCATGCCTCTCGCAATGCTCGGGGTGGTCGCGGGAGTCGCCGGCGCTCTGGCCATCGTGCTCTGGTGGCTGCTCGCCAGCCGAGCGCCCTGGATCGAACGCATCAGCGCCCTGTTCCTGCTGGCGGGAGCGTTGCTGGTGACATCGCGCGTCGTCCACCCGTCCATTGCGAACGGGATGATGGGCCTCATGCTGCCGTTTTTCGCGATTCCCGTCCTCGCACTCGTCCTGGTTGCCTGGGCAGTGGCCACGCACCGCCTGGCTGACGGCCTGCGTCGCGCGTCAATGGTCGGGGCGATCCTTGTCGCCTGTGGCGGGTTCACGCTCATTCGCACCGGAGGGGTCAGTGGCGAAGGCACGTCGGACCTTCATTGGCGGTGGACGCCGACTCCCGAGGACCGGCTTCTCGCGCAGGCCGCCGACGAGCCCGCCGCCTTGACGCGGGTCGAATCGGCAGCGTCACCTTCCACTGAGGCAGGCGGAAGGCCGGCTGAGGGGCCACGGCCGGGCCCCGCCGACAGCACGCCGACTGGGTCCAGGCCGGCGCCTGTCGCCACCTCGCCTTCCGAATCGCGCGTGGCGGCTCCCGCCGATAACGAATCCCCGGTGCGCGTGGGGGAACCGGCAGCCGAAACAACAACCGCCGAGTGGCCAGGTTTTCGCGGCCCCGCGCGTGACGGCATCGTCCGTGGCGTGCGGATTGTCACCGACTGGACCGAGTCGCCGCCGGTCGAGCTGTGGCGGCGGCCGATCGGACCGGGGTGGTCGTCCTTCGCCGTCCACGGCGACCTCGTGTACACGCAGGAGCAACGCGGCGACGAGGAGATGGTGTCCTGCTATCGACTGAGCACCGGCGAGCCGGTCTGGATGCATCGGGATCGCGTCCGGTTCTGGGAGTCGAATGGCGGCGCGGGCCCGCGCGCGACGCCGACGCTGAGCAACGGGCGCATCTACACGTTTGGCGCGACCGGCATCGTGAATGCCCTCGATGCCACCAACGGCGCCGTCGCCTGGTCACGCAACGCGGCTACCGACACGGGCGTCAAGGTGCCGGACTGGGGCTTTGCGGGCTCACCGCTCGTGACGAGCCGCCTGGTCGTCGTCGCCGTCGCCGGCCAGCTCGTCGCCTACGATGTCGCGACCGGCGATCGGCGCTGGTCGGGACCGGCTGGCGGCGCCGGCTACAGCTCGCCGCATCTGGTGACCATCGACGCCGTCGATCAGGTCCTGCTGCTGAGAGGCAGCCGCACGATCAGCGTGGCACCGGCCGACGGGACGGTGCTCTGGGAGCATGTCTGGCAGCCGAGCGCGAGCATCGTGCAGCCGGCGCTGGCCCCCGGCGGTGGTGTCCTGCTCGCCACCGGCGACGCGATGGGTGGACTGGGCATCCGCCGTATCGCCGTCGCGCGCGGACCTGAGGGGTGGAAGGTCGAGGAGCGCTGGACGTCGCGTGGGTTGAAGCCCTATTTCAACGACATGGTGGTGCACAACGGCCACGCCTATGGCTTCGACGGCAGCATCCTCGCGTCGATCGACCTCGGGGACGGCACGCGGAAGTGGAAGGGCGGTCGCTACGGCCACGGCCAGATGGTCCTGTTGCCAGAACAGGATCTACTCCTGGTGCTGTCGGAGGACGGCGACATTGCCCTCGTCGCGGCGACGCCGGACAAGTACACAGAGGTGGCGAGGGTGTCCGTGCTCAACGGCAAGACGTGGAACCACCCCGTGGTGGTCGGCGACGTCCTGCTGGTCCGCAACGGCGAGGAGATGGCGGCGTTCCGCCTGAAACTCGATGAGCGTGTGCTCTCACCACGACCTGTCTCCGGTCGATGAGCGCCTGCGAAATCCTGACCTTTGAAGGCTGGAACCGCCGTCTCTCGCTTCGCGACGAACTACTTGCTTTGAAAGTGCGAGTACACCTTCGGCGCCATCGCCGCCGCTGCGGCCGCAAGCTCGGCCGAGGGTGATCCGAACACTTCGAGTTCCAAGTCGGACACTGCCAGCACCGCGCCCAGCGTCTCGCCAAGATTCTGGATGTCATCTCCTTTTGATTCGGCGCTTCGCCGTTTTCCCCGTGGCGCCGGCTGACGGCTTCCTGGCTTTCGCCGGCTTCGTTTTTCTCGCGGTAGCGGCGACCGACACTGCTCGTCCGGCCCATTCGACGAGCGTGCGTTCGTCTTCGAGAACGGCGATGGGCACGCTGTAGTACCCCATCGTCGTGGGCTGATCCGCATACGGCCTGAAAGGCGCCGACCCCGCTGCCTCGTAGTCGCGCCGATTGGTGTCGTCGACTTTGAAGTACAGCTCGTCGGCGGCCAGGATGCCGAAGAAGAGGTCGTTGGCGTAGAGTCCGACGCCACCGAACATCGACCGGGCCCACAGGCCGTCGACGCCGGCCAACTGGTCGAGCACGAACTCTCGGAAGCTGCTGGTCACGTGCATCGATTGCAGCGGCCCGCGAGGCTTCCGAGCCCTTTTGCGCGTCGACGTCATGTCAGTGGACAGCGATGGCGGCGATGCTCAGGGCAACGCATGCTACCCCGTCTGACAATGTCGTCCAGCTGAAGGCTGCCGTCGGAGGTGGCAGGCAACGCGGTGCTCCGCAGGCATCGTGTCATGCCTGGTGTACCAACTGCTCTTGCGACGCCGTGTAGACATCAGCAGTCTCTCATCATGCCCACGACCCACACGCGCTGGTTGTCAAGGGCCACTGCAGTTTGTTCTACGGGCTAGATCGCATTCGTTCAGGACTTCCGTAAGTCGGCCTCTACTCTGGCGACCGTATCATCTCTGCCGCCGAAGAACATGAGTCATCGTTATAGAGTTTCGGGCAAGAATATACTTGACTGGGTAAACACTCCCGTCCAGTATGGACAGGACAGGCCGGTGTTCTTTCGATAGGGCTGGCGCTCACGTTGGCGCTGGCCCTAGGTAGCGTAGTTATGGTCTTTAGGTCCGGCTTTGCATTCGAATGGATCATCGGGTTCACTACGAGGATCCGAGCGGAGCGCCAGACGACAGCAGACTTGAGTGGTCTTCGGTCACGGTCAGTGAAGCGAGCGCGATATTGGACAAAGACATGGAAGAACAGCGCCATTTGTTTCGTTCCGATGGCGTCGAGTTGGTCGAATGTCAGAAAGACTGGGTCGGTGCGCATAATCGCATCGGGAGCAAGCGGTGTCCCGATAGCGTTCAGGTCTGGCGAACAGTACCTGTTTTGGTATCGGCGGGATGGTTTCCGCTCAATCCAGCGCCCACTCCAATCGTTGCCAAAGTCATCGATACATCAAGTGCGGGAACTCTTCCGGAGTTCTTCAATACGCCTACAATTCCATAACCCAATCGTTTGCCGCCG
>JBQTIE010000255.1:0-2117 GCA_052389315.1 Acidobacteriota bacterium | reverse complement strand
CCCCAGAGAGCTGGCGCCACCCTCAGCACTTTTTTCGTCGACTGAGTGGCAATTCCTTCTTGATCTCGTGTGGGGTGCCGGTATAATGACGGCCGTGTCCGAATGGCAGACTCGCGCTTCAGAACGTTGGAAGTGCGGATGCCAACCTCCTTCTTCGTCGTCCCGTTCGTATCGTTCGGCCTCCACAGCAGCGCCATTAAGACGCATCGCCGTAAAGATAATTTGCCGGTAAATCGCAACGTGTCGCGTTCACTGGTCCATAGAACCCCCACCGATGGGAGGTGCTATGGCCCGACGCGGCTCGATCGACCTGCTGCGGCTCGTCGACCTGCTGCACGAACACGTCACGCCTGCCCTCTGCCACGCCGCCTTTGGCCGCGTTCGGAAGACCGAGCGGCAGCGCGTGTGGACCTTGGACGCCCTCGTCCGGTTCTGGATCGCCGTGATCCTCCGAGCGCCCAAGGCGTTGCGCCAAGCCTTGGCCGACGCGCGCGAGGAGCGCGAGCCCTTGTTCCCGCGCGTGCCGGCGACCCCCGAAGCGTTCTTCCAGCGCTGCCGCGATCTGCGCCCGGCGTTCTTCGCCGAGGTCTTCCGCCGGTTCACCGCGCGCGTGGTGGAGGCCGTGCCGCCCCGCTATGCGGCCGAGCTCGAGCCGGTGCACGGTCGCTTCGCGGCGATCGTGGTGATCGACGGGTCGCGGCTCGCCGCCATCGCCCGCCGCTTGAAGCTGTTGTGGGACGAGCGCGCCGTGGTGCTGCCTGGCTGCCTGCTCGGCCTCTACGACCTGGGGCGGGGCCTGTGTCGAGCTTTGCACTTCTGTGCCGATGCCGCGGCCAGCGAGATGACGCGCGCCAAGGCCGCCCTGGCCGACTTGCGGCGCGACACCCTGGTCCTCGGCGATCGGCTCTATGCCACCGCGGACTTCTTCGCGGCCTTGCACGCCCACCACTGCTGGGGGGTCGTCCGGCGCAATCGCCAGTTGGGGCTGCACAAACTCCAGCGCCTGCGCAAACGGCGCACCCAGGGCGGCCTCCTGGAAGATTGGCTCGTCCGCGCCGGCTCGGGCACCTCGGCCCCGGCGCAAACGCTCCGCTACATCCGCTGGCGCCGCGGCGGCACCCGCTACGAGGTCCTCACCAACGTGCTCACGCCCACCCGCCTGTCGGCCGAGGAGGCGTTGGATCTCTATCCCTACCGCTGGAGCGTCGAGCGGATGTTCTTCGATCTCAAGGAGGTACTCAATCTCAACCGGCTCTACGCCGCCAATCCCAATGCCGTGGCCATGCAGGTCTACGCGGCGGCCATCGTCTATAACGCCATGCGGGTCGCCCAGAGCGAAGGCGCCGCGCAAGTCGGCGTGCCCCCCGAGGAGATCTCGCCCGCCAAGTTCTTCCCCAAACTCGCGGTGGCCTGTCATCTCTACCTGCAAGAGCAACAGTGGGAACGCCGGCTCAAGCGCCGCGGCCATCGCACGCATCCCCACGTGATCCGTCGGCGCGGGTGGGTCCGCACCGTGTTTGCGACGGTTCATGTCGAGCACCGCTCTGACCATCGACGCAAACGACGGTTCTGTCCCGCACGCCGTCACTGGAAATCGCTCGCCCACGTTCGTGGCGGTCGCCGCTTTCTCGCGAAATTAACTTAACGGCGATGCAGCTTACACCCCTCCTCTCCCCGGCGGGGCGGGGGGCGGGCCGCTATGGGAGCAGGTCGGCAACGCGCACGCGGGACGACGGGGCGCTGAGCGGGCTCACAAGCTCGGCGGGCCCCAGGACCAGTCGCCGTCGGTACGCCCAGCCGTACGGGGCCTCGGGCGAAGGCACCGGCTCGCGGTAGGTCTCGAGGACGCGGTCCACGAGGTTGACGATCCAGTACTCCGGGACGTGGGCTCGAGCGTAGAGGCTCGCTTTGTGTTCCCGGTCGTGGCCAAGGCTCGCCTCTGCCACCTCCACGATCACCGCCGGCCGCGTCGGATGCGCGTCGCGGTAGTCGCGCGGGCTGCCGGGCACCATGCTCACGTCGGGCTCCGGCTCTGACTCATCGTCCAGGGCCACGGGCAGCTGGATCCGGGCGTGCCAGTCCCGCCCGAACGCGGCCTGGAGCGCCTCCGCGGCGAG
>JBQTIE010000254.1:0-9542 GCA_052389315.1 Acidobacteriota bacterium | reverse complement strand
GGGCAGCGCGACGAAGCCACGCTCGCCTACATCGAGACGATCGAACCGCTCGCCGATCGGCTCTTGTCCGAGGACTTCCCGGCGACCCGCCAGACGATTCTCGCCGAGGTGGCACGGGTTGGCGGGGCGAACGAGCGCGCTGGCCTGCTCGCGCGGCAAGTGCTTGGTGTCAGTGTCGCGATTGCGCTCGCGGTCGGACTGCTGCTCTTTCGCTTCATCCTGGCCGCGCTGCGGACGGCCGCGGCACAGGAGCGCGAGCTCGAGCGGCGCACATCGGAGCTGGCAATCGCGCGTTCGATCCAGACATCGGTGCTGCCGCACGATCTGCACCTGCCGGGATTCGACGTCGGGGCGGTCATGATGGCCGCCGAGGAAGTGGGCGGTGATTTCTACGAGTTCCGCCGCTCACGGGACGGCGGCGCATGGATCGCCGTGGGCGATGTCACTGGTCACGGCCTGCGTTCGGGGCTCATCATGCTCATGGCGCAGTCGATGTTCAGCATGCTCAGCGACGACGGGCTGGAGGCGCCGTCACCCAAGCGCGTGCTCGAGCGACTGAACCGGGCGCTGTTCTTCAACCTGCGCGATCGGTTGCGGGAGGACAAGTACATGACGCTGGTGATCGCGCGCGTCTTCCCGGATGGGCGGCTCGTCTACGCCGGCGCCCATACCGATCTGCTCGTCTACCGCCACGCCGACGATCGTGTCGAGCGCGTTCCCCTCGAGGGTGTTTGGGTCGGTCTCGTCGAGGACGTGAGCCTTGGAACCGTCGACCGTGAGGTGCGGCTCGCCGTGGGCGACGTCGCGCTCTTCCACACCGACGGCATCACCGAGGCGCGCGATGCGGAAGGCCGCATGTTCGAGGTGGACCGCCTCGCCGAGCACCTGCGGGCGGCGAGCAGCCAGAGCGCGGCGGCGCTCGTCGAACGCCTCGCGGCCCTGGCGCGTCAATGGGCGCCGGTGCCCGCCGACGATATCAGCCTGATGGCTATCAAGAGGAGTTGACATGGGGCCCGACGGCACGCCCGACGACTACGTGGAGCTGCGCTTTGGACCGCGCTGGACCTACATTTCATCGGTGCGCAAGTTCCTGGCGAGCTTCTTTCTAATCGGGCTGTCTGACAAGGAGCGTGCCGAACAGATCTCCATGGCGGCATCGGAGCTGCTGGAGAACGCCATCAAGTACTCGTCAGAGGACAGCAGTCAGCTGCGCGTCGAGGTACGGCGGGTGGACGGCCATATCGATCTGATGGTCGAGAATCCGGCCGATCCGCAGCAGATCAACGTGCTGCGACGGGAGCTGGCGCTGGTCAATGCCGGTGAGCCTGAAGAAGCGTATTTGCGGCGGATGGAGGAGGCGGCCAAAGGCCACGGCCAGAACCGACTCGGGCTGATCCGCATCCGTTACGAGGCCGGTGCGCGGCTGCGCCTCGAAACCACCGAGCGCACGGTCAGCATCCACGCCATCTTCCCCATCGAGGAGCCCTGACATGTCGACCTCGTTCGTCCCGCTGCAAGTCCCTGGCTTGACGGTGACTGCGACCCTGGACGGCGACGCGCTGCGAGTGGTGGTCGCCGGCACGGTCGAATCGCGCGACCCTGGGGCGTTGCTCGATCCCTATTGGCACGACCTGGACCAGGCCGCGCGCCAGGCGGGCATCCGCGAGGTTGCGCTGGACATCGCGGCCCTCGATTTCATGAACAGCTCGGGCATCCTGACGCTGGTGCGCTGGATCATGAAGGTCAGAGCCCAGCCGGCCTACCAGCTCGTGGTGCATTACGATGAGAACCTGACGTGGCAGAAGACCAACGTCCCCGTGCTGGCCAAGCTCGCGCCGTCGGCGCTGCGTCTCGCCACGAAGTGACTGGGATCTGACGATGTCCGTGATGCTCACCTGCGCCGGATGCGGCGCGCCGTGCCGCGCGTCGGACCGCTTCTGCAGCCAGTGTGGCCGCCGCGACCCCGCGGCGGCGCCCTCCAGCGAACCGGCGGGCGACTCGGGATCGTGGCTGGCGGACACCACGGGAAACACCCAGGTGGTCGTCGGCGGCGGACTTGAGGAGCTACTGGCGCCGGGAACCACCTTCGCACGGCGCTACCGCATCGAGCGGATGCTGGGCGAGGGCGGAATGGGGCGCGTTTACAAAGCGCTGGACACGACGATCGACGAACCCATCGCGCTCAAGTTCGTGGCCGGGGCCTTCCGTTTCGACCGCGCCTACCTCGAGCAGTTCAAGCGCGAGTTGAAGCTCGCGCGCCGGATTCGGCACAGAAACGTCGTGGCCAGCTTTCATCTTGGCGAGGCGGAAGGTCGTGCCTACATCACACAGGAGTACATCGACGCCGACAGCCTGTCCGTACTCCTCAGTCGCCGCGCGGTGCTGGACGAAGCCGAGTGCCTGCAGATCATCCGGCAAATCCTGCGCGGGCTCAGGGCCGCGCACGATCTCGGCATCGTCCACCGCGACATCAAGCCCGGGAACATTCTCGTCAACAAGGACGGCGTCGCGTTCATCACCGATTTCGGGCTGGCGCTCTCCGGGACCTACGACACGGGACAGACGGTGGCCGGCACGCCGCACTACATGGCGCCCGAGTTGTTCACGGGCGCAGCCGCCACGGCGTCATCGGATCTTTACGCGTGCGGCATCCTGCTGTTCCGTGCACTGACCGGGACGATGCCCTTCGACGGACGCGGGTGGGACGAGCTGCGGCATGCGCACCAGCGGCAGCTGCCCCAGCCGCTCCCCAACGATCCGGCCGTCTCCGAGCCGACCCGGCAACTCTATTTCCACCTCGTCGCCAAGAGCCCCGCCGACCGGCCGCAGCGGGCCACTGACGTCCTCGACGTCATCGACAGCGTGCTGGCAACACAGGTCCTGACGGTTGACACCGAGCGGCCGATTGCGCTCGTGGCAGACGCCGACGAGCAGATGCGCCTGGCGGCGCGCGAGCGGCTCGAAATCGAGGGCTATCATGTCGAAGCGGCCGCCACCGCCGAGGACATCATCAACCTCGCGTTCTCGCTGACGCCGTCGCTCGTCGTGCTCGATTCGAACGTGGAAGGCGGTCGTGAGATCGCCATCGCGCGCGAGGCGACCACCGCGATCATCGCGGAGATGCTGCCGCAGCACGGCGCCCTCGCATTGTGCCGCCTGCTGCAGCACGACTCGCGTCTCCAGCGCGTGCCCATCCTGGTGATGAGCGAACGCCGCCACCCCGCGCTCGAGTCCGCATTCCGACTGATGGGCGCTGCCGAAGTCATACCCAAGCCGTTCAGCAAGGAGGAGTTCGCCTCAGGCCTGAGTCGCGCGCGACAGACTGCCAACGCGCGGGCGGAGCAACGATGAGCACCCCGCACCGCTACCCGTACAGCTGGACGAGCTTCAGCGCCGCTAACTGCTCGAAGTCCTTGTCGAGCGACCAGACGAGCGCGCCCAACTCGCTCGCCATGGCGGCGATGAGCCAGTCGGCTATCCCAAACCGGTACCCGGCTCGGGCGGCAGGCTCGATCCAGCTCTCCACCAGCTTCCAGGTGTCTTCGGTCGGCAGGACGAGCGGCAGCGAGGCGAGCGCTCGGCGCAGCGCCGCGCGGTCGCGGCTTGCCACCCCGGACAGCAGCTCGATGCGCACGGGCAGCGCCAGGGCCGCCTCATCAGCTTCGATGAGGGCCTCGAGCGTCGTGTGGTGCGAGCCACCGGGGCGTTTGCTGGCGGCAATCCAGATCGACGTATCGACGACGATCACACCCGCTTCACCCGGAGGCGGTCCTTTCTTCGCAGTTCCGCGGGGTCGAAATCGTAGCTGACGGTGCCGATCAACTGCTTGAGGTCCTGAACACGACTTCGCCGGACCACCTCCCGCAACGCGAACGTCACGGTGTCGGTCTTCGACGTGAACCCGATCGCGTCGCGGGCGGCCTCGACCAGGCCGTCGGGCAGGATCAATGTCGTGCGCATATCATCAGGCTAGTTCATATGTTTGAGTATGTCAATGTGATGCATACTACAACCATATAATGTCATATGACAGACCATATCACCGCACCGGTGTCCGTGGCGGCCTCCCCCGACGTTGACCCGCCCGACAGCCGTTCCGCTCTCCGAGGAGCCGCTGATCGACATGGGGCGCACGGCTGTGAACCTGAGCGAATCGATGACCGCGGGCACGGTGACGAGCCGCCGGCTGGGCCAGATCGACCTGGCGGGCTTCGCCGCGGAGGCCCCACCGGACAGCCCGGCGCCGAGGCCGCCGGTCAGGGCGTTCTGACGGGCTCAGCGGAACTGCCGCAGGACGGACGGCGGGACCGCGCACGAGAGCGTGCGCCGGCTGCCGACCATCTCCAGCGTCACGGCGCCTGTGGCCGCGAATGCGGGGTAGTCGAAGGTGAAGCGCCCTCCCCCGCCGCTGATCGAGCGCTCGCGGGGCACCGCGGGCTTGCCGGCCCGGATCACGCGGAACTCCGTGAGCGCGTTGCCGGCCCCCTTCACCGGCGTGAGCGCGATCGTGACGCGCGTCCGCTGCGCCGCCTGATAGTCGGGCTGCGGCGGCGGCTGCTGGCGCTGCACCGCCATCCACACCTCGTAAGCCACCTGTTTGTACGGCGTGTACCACGCGAGCGTGAAGTCGTCGTTCTTGCAGACGTCGGTGTCCCAGAAGACGCACGCCGGGTTCGCGCCGCCCTGCTTCCCGCACTCGATGGCGTGATAGTAGCTCTCGGGGCTGATCGCCTGGATGCCCTTGTCCCACGCGGGCGAAGCCGCCCGCACCTGCGCCGTGATCTGTGCGTGGGCCGGCGGCGGTTGCAAGACAACGAGCGTAACAACGAGCGCCGCCACGACGGCGCTGGCTTCGCGCCGAAAACGAGCGATACCGTCCAGGGCCGTGGTCATCGCCGTCGGCAGCACCTCGAGCGCGACGCCTCGACCGATCGTTACTGCCACACCTGAAGCAGGTAGCGTCCGGAACTGGTCCGTATCGGTATCTGCCCGGAAGCGCCCGGAAAGGCGGTCACCGTGAATCGAAGCTGCTGCCCTCCCGTGCCTGCCGCCGTGATGAGCGAGATCCAACTCTCTTGCGGCTCGGCACCCCAAAGACAGGACGAGTTCAAGGCCACCGTGAAGCTGTGGACGGTGCCAGGCCTTGCGATGATCCCGTTCAGGGGAAGAGGCACGATGCACTAGGCTGTCGGAAATCCAGACTCGACGCGCACTTCGTTGGATGGCGGATCACACCCCTCGGAGCGTCGAAGCCGGAGGTAGTACGTCCCGGCGGGAGCGATGGCCACGAACTCGTTCTGCACCCGCGGAAGGACGATGGTCGCGATGTCGGCGGCACCCGACATCGAGCCTGCTTCGAGAAACCACGCGACGGGCCAGATACCTGAGAATCCCCAATCGAGCGACACCTGCGTTCCGCTCACTCGTGAGCGCAGATCGATCCGCCTCGACGTCGGCACACATCCCCCCACCGAGACGACGACCTCGTTCGACGGCGGACCGGCTGACCCGTTGTTGACGGCTCGAACGCGTACGTAGTACGTGCCTGCGGCAACGCCGACGGCCATCAGCCCAGGGATCGTACGACCCGTCTGCTGGCTGACGCTCACACCGCCAGGGACGACACCCGCTTCGACAATCCAGTCTTCGGCCATCCCGGTCCACATCAGCGTCACCGTGCTGCCAGCGACGTTGGCCGTAAGATCGGTGACTTGAGCCGCTGAAGGAGACACGCCGCAGAACACGGCGATGAGGCATCCAGCAAGGATGGCAGGGCGCGCCCCGCGTCGTTCGAGCAATGGGTCGTACACGAACACACGCCCTCCGATCCCCGGCCGCCCTCCCATCCCCGTCTGCAGGCGGCCGGTGAGCAACGCAAGATTCCGAACTCGGCGCGCGCCCAGCCCGCTCCACTTCGTCAGTCGGATCGCCGACGACGGTCGGCTCGAAGCCCGTCTGACCGGCGGTATCCGGCTATCCTACCGCGAGAGCAGCGGCCGGCCGACGAGATTCCCGGGATCCCCGCCGGGCTTCGGCACGTATTTGGTCACGTACCCGCCGTCCCAGTTTGCGATGTAGACGTTGCCCTCGCGATCGACGCCGATCTGGTTTGGCCGCGACAGCCCGCCGGCAAATCCCCCGCTTGTGCCGCCGTAGGTGCCCCAATGGCATTGCAGCCGGCCGTCCAGGCTGTACTCGAGGATGCGGTTGAGCCCCGCCGACACCACCCAGACACTCTCGCGCTCGTCCACGTACGCGCCAACCGGGTCGGTGATGTCGGGCCACTGCTCGATGAACGTGCCGGTCTGGCTGAACACCTGCACGCGGTTGTTGGTGCGGTCGGCCACCAACACGCGGCCCCGCCGGTCCACGGCAACGCCGTGGACCAGATCGAACTGTCAGGGCCCGGCGCCCAGCTCGCCCCACTCCATGAGGTATTCACCCTTCGCGTTGTACCGGAACGAGGCGCGAGTTCCAGTAGCCATCGGCGAGCAGAAAGCTGCCATCTGGAAGAAACGTCAGGCACGCCGGATCGCCCCGCGCGTTCTGATCCTGGAGACGGTCGAGCCCCGGGGAGCACCGCCCTTCGTCGGCCGAGGTGCGTGTTACACTCCGCCCGTTCGCGGGCGATGAAACTCGTCAGATTACTCCTGCTGCAGATCAGCTCGTGCATCCTGGTGAATCCGGTCGCCGGACAAACCATGAGTCCGAGCCGCGTCCTCGAACGCTACCAGCAGGTCGTCTGGGGGGAACAGGACGGCCTGCCGTCCGCCCTCGTCTTGTCGATTGCCCAAACGCCCGACGGCTACCTGTGGCTGGCGACGGCCGAAGGCGTCGTGCGCTTCGACGGCGTCCGCTTCACCACGTTCGACGACATCAACACGTCGGCCATCGAGAGCGACAACGTCAAGGTGCTGCTCGTCGACCGCGCGGGCTCGCTGTGGATCGGCACCCACGCGGGTGGCCTGACCCGATATCGGGAGGGCCGCTTCACGCACGTCTCCACCCAGGACGGCCTTCCCGATGCCCGTGTGGAGTCTTTGTACGAGGACCGCCTCGGAGGGATCTGGGTGGGCACCGATGGCGGCGTCGCCGTGATCCGCGACAGGCAGGTGACCGTGTATTCCACGACCACCGGGTTGCCGAGCAATCAGGTCCTTGCGATCACCGGGGACCCGGGGGGCGGCATCTGGATCGGGACGCTCGGCGGTCTCGTGCACCTAGACGCTGGACGCTTGACGACCTACACGACACGGGACGGACTTCCCAGCAACGGGATTCGCGCGCTGGCGCGGGACGGCGCGGGCGCGCTGTGGGTGGGCACGGAGGAGGGCATCAGCCGCTTCCACGGAGGCCGGTTCACGACGTACGGTGCCGGGCAAGGGGCGAAACCTGTCTCGATCCCGGCGATCGTCGAAGATCGACACGGCACCATCTGGGCCGGCACGGCCGGCGATGGACTCTACCGATTCGACGGTGGCGTTCTGACGGCCACGGGCACTCGCGATGGCCTGATCAAGGATTCCATTTACGCCATCCATCAGGATCCTGAGGGGAACATCTGGCTCGGTGCGGCCGACGGTCTCGAGCAGCTGAGGATCGGACGCTTCACGACCTACACGACGGCGGACGGCCTGGCGCTCGATCTCGTGAGACCGATTTTCGAGGATACGAGCGGCGGCATCTGGGTCGGCACGGATCGGGGGCTGGCCCGGTTCACGGACGGCAGGTTCGTTCCCTATGTCGGGACCGACGGGCGCCCGTACGGCAGCGTGACCGGAATCACGGAAGCCCTGAGCGGGAACCTCTGGATTCACACCTACCGGCCGAGCCCGGCCGGTAACGTGGTCCTGCGCGGCCGGCGTCCGGCCCGGGCCGAGGCCATCGACGCCGGGTGGTCCACGAGGACGTTCACGGCCATGCTCGAGGATCGCAGCGGCACGCTGTGGTTCGGCACGCGCACCGAGGGACTGCATCGGCTGAAGGGCGGGCAGAGGCGAGTCTACCGGCGTGAGGACGGTCTGGCGGACCATCACGTGACCAGGCTGTTCGAGGATCGTCACGGGAACGTCTGGATCGCGACAGGCGGCGGCCTGAGTCGGTTCAGCAACGAACGCCTCATCACGTTCACGCCCGAGGACGGCTATGACGGGGGGCACACGTTGTCGTTCCACGAGGACCAGGCCGGGCAGCTGTGGATCGGCACGTACAGCCGTGGCCTGTATCGGTACAAGGACGGCACCTTCGCCGTGATCCGGGTACACGACGGCCTCTACGACAACCTCGCCTACGAGATCGTCGAGGACGATCTCGGCAACGTGTGGATGACAACGTTCAGATCCAGTACACGGCGATCAGCTGGAGCCGCGCGCCGCACGTGAGGTTCAAGTATCAGCTGGAGGGGCTGGATCGGGATTGGGTCGACGTGGGGACGCGGCGCACGGCGTACTTCACGCACCTGCCTCCCGGCAACTACACCTTTCGGGTCATCGCGGACAACGGCGAGGGCATCTGGGACACCGTCGGAAAGAGCGTCGGCATCGTCGTGCCGGCGCCGTTCTACGGCACGTGGTGGTTCAGGACCGTGGCGATGCTCGCGCTTCTCTCGGTCGGATACGCCGGCATGAGGATTCGCACCGCCCGATTGGAGAAAGAGCGGAACGCGCAGCGGGTCTTCTCGCGCACGCTGCTCGACTCGCAGGAGGCCGAGCGCCGCCGAATCGCGGCCGAGCTGCACGACACCCTGGGTCAGAGCCTGCTCATCATCAAGAACCGCATTGCGCTGGCTCAGGCAGATGTGGCGGACACGGACGTCCTTCGAGAGCACCTCGACGAGCTTTCGGCCTCTGCCTCCGACGCGGTCGACGAGTGCCGCGAGATCGCCTACAACCTCCGCCCCGTTCAACTCAGCCGATTCGGCCTGGGCGTGACGCTCCGCGCCATCTTCATGCGCATCGCGGAAGTGACGAGCATCGCCGCATCGACGGATATGGACGCCATCGACGACGCGCTTCCGGAGGACTCGCAGGTCAATGTCTATCGCATCGTGCAGGAGTGCGTGAACAACATCATCAAGCACTCGCGTGCCACCGAGGCCTCGCTCGTCGTGCGGCGGCACGACCGCCGGCTCACGCTCGTCATCCGCGACAACGGCGTCGGCTTCGTCAAGACCGGCCCCTCCACGGCGACCGGCGCATCGGCGCCGGCCCTGAGCGGCTTCGGCCTGATCGGCGTCGCCGAGCGCGTGCGGATGCTCGGCGGCCGGTTGGAGATCGATTCGGGCCCCGGCACGACCATCAAGATCGCCTTGTCCGCCAAGGCCCCCGACTCGCCATGAGCGCCGACACGACCGTCGTCGTGGCCGACGACCATGCCATCTTCACCGAAAGCAGCCAGCTCCAATACAGCCGTGGATCTATCGACGTGGGCGGCACCGAAGGCAGCCTGACGCTGCGCCAGGAACAGACGGCCACGTATGTGGGGCGACTAAGTCAGGTCATCGTCAACACGCAGACGTTGACGTTCAGCGGGTCGCTCACCGG